>NZ_JBHIMZ010000001.1:0-365162 GCF_042194555.1 Bartonella sp. CR127HXZ
CTTGCAAGAGATATTTTGAAGCATAACAAGCAGGGAGCCCATTTATGTGGTTGGAAAGATGGTCAAGAAACGAAGCAGCAAAGATAAAGGTCTTACAGAAAAAGAACAACAGCTCCTTCATGAGATGATAGAGACCTATCAAGGCTTAAAGATGATGTCACGCATCATGAAATTGATTGCCTTCATTGTCTTTGTGTTTATTATCGATTTTGCCCGCTTTATGGATACTCTAGAAAGTATCTTCTCACACCTCAAAAAGTGGCTAACAAAAAGTTGAAAAACTTTTTCTTTAAGAAAAGAAATTAATATTAATGATAAGTAACACTATGTTTAACTAAGTTAAATGTTTTAACTAAGCTAAATAATGTTAATCATTAAAATTCTTAAAGAGGAAATATTATGAGTGAAAAAAGTGACTTATAGCAGCTAAAGTAGATATGAATCTAAAAAGCGCATTTATGGCTATAGCTGAAATAAAACACCGTCCAGCATCTCAAATTTTACGTGATCTTATTTGTGTGTACGTTGAAAATAATAAGATACTCAATAAAGAAACGCTTGAAATTTTTCATAAAAGCGATAGCAATGAAGATGTTTTTTTATGCTGAAAATATTGCTGATTTGATTAAGCAACTGGATATCTGATTATGCGTTCAGTGAGTTATTCAGGAAAGTTTAAAAAGGATGTAAAATGAGCAAAAAAGCGTGGAAAAGATATGCGAAAGTTCACAGGAGTGATGCAACTTCTAATTCATAAGAAGCAATTGCTATCTATTTTAAATGATCATACATTACAAGGAAACTAGAAGCCTCGTCGAGATCTTCATATAGAACCCGATTGGTTATTAATTTATATAGTTGATGAAAAGCGTATCCATTTTGATAGGACAGGTACGCATTCAGATTTATTTAATTAAGAAGTTGATTATGCCCTTTAAAAAAACTGATTCGCAATAATTGAGAAGCATGTCACAAAATCCTATTCCCTAACCTTTATTTACGAATCCATCATGTTTTAAAAATATAATAAAACAAGATACTAAATAAGGAAAAATAAAAAGTGGTGCCCAGACGCGGATTCGAACCACGGACACGCGGATTTTCAGTCCGCTGCTCTACCAACTGAGCTATCTGGGCATGCTTCATAAAAAATATAAAGCGCTTGCGGTTATAACATTAAAATTTTCTCTGTCCAGTCATCAAAAGAAAAATAATTGATTTTTTAATAAGTTTATCTCCCTATTCTAGAGACTTATCAATGAATCTTTATCATAAAATAAATTTGATAGGCATATTGGACGTGTTAGTGTATTGTTAGTAGAATAATGTCTTATCGTGGTGATGATACAAAAAATTAAAAGAATCAATCGAGAAGCATGATTAAGAAAGTTTTTTTAATAAAGTTTCAGTGAATTTTAAGCATACGAAATAATAGAAAATATTTTTGACTTTTTTCTAAAAAGATTATTGATTAGTCTTTATAATAATTTGTTTTTCTTTATAAAGAAAAAAACATCTAAAAGGGGAGAAATAATGATAATGTTACAAAAACCAAGCAGTCGTCCCAATAATACTAATTTTTCTTCAGGTCCTTGTAGCAAACGGCCTGGTTGGACTCTTGATGTTCTTAAAAATGCATTAGTTGGGCGTTCACATAGATCTAGAGAAGCAGAATTAAAACTTGCTGAAGTTATTAATTTAACCCGTGAGATTCTTGAGGTTCCTTCTGATCATCGTATAGGAATTATGCCAGGTTCAGATACCGGTGCTGTTGAGGCTGCTCTATGGTCTCTATTAGGTGAGCGTGGCATTGATATGGCGGCGTGGGAAAGTTTTGGATTTGGGTGGAATAAAGATGTTGTCGAGCAATTAAAGCTTTCTGATGTGCGTCGTTTTGAAGCTCCTTATGGTGAAATACCAGATTTAACACAACTTGACTTTGATCGTGATGTTGTTTTTACATGGAATGGGACCACTTCTGGTGTGCGTATTCCTAATGCAGATTTCATTCCCCATAAGCGGGCTGGATTGACCATTTGTGATGCAACATCTGCAGCTTTTGCGCAATATCTTGATTTTTCAAAATTAGATGTTGTTACTTTTTCATGGCAGAAAGTTTTGGGAGGTGAGGCTGCGCATGGTATGGTGATTTTAAGTCCTCGTGCTGTTGAGAGGCTTGAGAATTATGTTCCAGCTTGGCCTATGCCTCAACTTTTCTATATGACAAAGAATGGAAAATTGAACGAAGATATTTTTAAAGGAAAGATAATCAATACACCTTCTATGCTTTGTGTTGAGGATTTTCTTGATGGGTTGAAGTGGGCAAAATCTCTAGGAGGTGCAGCGGCATTAAGAGCACGGGTGGAGAAAAACTTTTCTGTACTTGATGCTTTTGTTCGCAAAACACCATGGCTAGAATATTTGGCAAAAGATCCTGAAGTGCGTTCTAACACCGCTATTTGTTTAGATATTGTGGATCCAGTGATTACTGCTTTGGATACGGAAAAGCGAGTATCTTTCATAAAAGCGGTTGTGAAACGTCTTGATGAGGAAGGAGTTGCTTATGATATTGGTTCGTATCGCGATGCTCCTCCGGGGCTTCGAATTTGGGCGGGTATAACAATTGAGGCTTCCGATCTTGAAATTTTAACACAATGGCTTGAGTGGGCGTTCCAATTTGAAAAAGCACAGCTTTAAATAATTACTGGTGATTTTCACAGGGTGTTTTTAAACAGAAAAAGGATACGAGAGATTATGATGATCTTTCGTATTCTTGTATCAGACAAACAGCCTCTAAATATTACATGAATTGTAAAAGATTAAGAGGAGGAATAAATGCTCTGTCAGGTGTTGGATACGCACAAATTAAAATCTCTATTTTTTTACTTTTTGTAGCAAAAATGACAGATTTAAAATATTTTGATATTTGCTTATCGTTAAAATTTGAAAATTTAATAACTTGAAGATTGAGAAAAATCTGAAATGAGGAGTCGCACTTGCTCTAAGGTTTCGTTATAAAGAAGTGTTTGTTTTTGAATGCTGGTTTTTTTGACTAAACACGACGGAGAAAGTTATGGCCAATGTAGTTGTTGTCGGTACACAATGGGGTGATGAAGGCAAAGGTAAAATTGTAGATTGGTTGTCTGAGCGAGCAGATATCGTGGTGAGATATCAGGGGGGGCATAATGCTGGCCACACATTGGTTATTGATGGAGTTAGTTATAAATTATCACTTTTACCATCGGGTCTAGTTCGTGGGAAGTTATCAATTATTGGGAATGGTGTTGTAGTTGATCCCCATCATTTTGTAGCAGAGTTAAAAAAGCTACGTGATCAGGGCGTGAAAATCACACCGGAAATTTTACGTATTGCTGAAAATGCTCCTTTGATTCTTTCTTTGCATCGTGATCTTGATGCAATTCGAGAAAGCGGTTTATCTGGTTTAAAGATTGGTACAACAAAGCGTGGTATTGGACCGGCTTATGAAGATAAGGTGGGACGTCGTGCTATCCGAGTGATGGATTTAGCAGAAAAAGATACACTTATGGCTAAGATTGAGCGGCTTTTGAGGCATCATAATGCTTTGCGTCGTGGGATGGGTGTTGTAGAGATTGATTCTCAAGCGCTTTATGATGAATTGATGCAAGTTGCGGATAAAGTTTTGCCCTTTATGGATTGTACGTGGCGTCTTTTAGATGAAGGTTATCGAGGAGGGAAACACATTCTTTTTGAAGGTGCGCAAGGTGCTTTACTCGATAATGATTTTGGGACTTATCCGTACGTAACATCATCGAATACGGTTGCTGGGCAGGCATGTACAGGTTCAGGGATGGGACCTAGTGCAATTCATTATGTTTTGGGTATTACAAAAGCGTATACCACACGTGTTGGAGAAGGACCTTTTCCTACAGAGCAGATAAATGATATTGGTGAATTTCTGGGAGTGCGTGGGCATGAATTTGGTGTTGTAACGGGTCGAAAGCGTCGATGTGGTTGGTTTGATGCTGTCTTAGTCCGTCAGATGGTAGTAGTTTGCGGTGTTCAAGGTATAGCATTGACAAAACTTGATGTTTTGGATGGTTTGGATGAAATAAAAGTTTGTATTGGTTACGAGCTTGATGGTAGAAGGATTGATTATTTACCTTCTTCCATGGGAGCCCAAGCCCGTGTGAAGCCTATTTATGAAACATTAGAAGGTTGGAAGGAAAAAACAGCCCATGCATTGAGGTGGGAAGATTTACCAATGCAGGCTGTTAAATATATACGCTATATTGAAGAACTGATTAACACAAAAGTGGCTTTATTATCTACGAGTCCAGAACGTGAAGATACTATTCTTATTACAGATCCTTTTGCAAATTGATTATTATTTTTAGGCTTCCATATAGATCTTTTGTTCACTTCTATATCTTTTAACAAAAAGAGTTTTTAAGAGTGCGTGAAAGAAAGGTGTAAAATGACATTGTTTATTTTTCATATTCATTTTACACTATGACAATAGTTGTACCAATATAAATGACAATAAACTTATGAGCCTAAAATAAAGCTGTTTTAGCCTGAGTGCTAGGGTTTCTTTGCTTAGTTTAAGAGAGATTATAGAGGAAATGGTAGATTTCGTTGGAATCTTAAAAAAGGCAATTAATGCACAAAATAATGTTACACCACAAGTGCGTAAGCGGATTTATAAACGGGCTATCGAAACACTAGAATATCAATTTGTAACAGCAAAAATACCACAAGCAATAGCAGATGAACAAAGAAAGATTCTTCAGAGTGCTATTGCAACTGTTGAAGAAGAATATTTAGCAGTTGAAAAGAAGTTGCTTTCTTCAGTTATTGGGTGGGATTCCACAAATGTAAATGAAGATAAGAAATATACAAAAAAAACTATATTACAAAAGAATAATGAATTTTCAGTGGTAGACATAAAAAGAAAGCAGGATTTTGTTACACATCCAAAGGATAGCAAGTTATTTGATGAGCCTTGGGTATCAGATATACCAGATGCAGAGCCTGTTAATATGGAGGCTGATGTACCTTCTCAGCATGTTAATAGCTGTGAGTTAAAGATTTCTTCGTCGCAAGAAGATAATCCTCATATTGTTTCGCATATTTTTTCTCAGGCTTTACGTCGTGCTAATAAATCATTGGTGCAAAGGCGTATTGTGATAAGTGCTGTTTCTATTGTTAGTTTTGCTGTTTTTACTATTGGTATTTTTTTTATTGGTGGGCGTGTATTTGTATCAAATGATCATCAAGTGTTAGGAGAAAATCTTCAAGTTTCTCACGAAGTACCAAAGGCACTTTCGGTTAAGAGAAAGTTAACACAACGTTTATTAGAGGATGGGAGTGAAATTGATGTCGGTTTAAAACAAGCGACAGATTCTTCGGATGAAGAAGGAATCTCAACCGTTGTTTCCAGCAATTTGCAATCGCTTGATAAATTAGGTGAAGCTGTTTTTTATCAAGCACGTACAAATTATGATGCAGAAAAGATAGCAACCGGAAGTGTTCGCTGGACGCTTATAAAGGAGTCTTATGTGAAGGGGGCTCCAGAAGAAACAGCCATACAAGGTGATATAACAATTCCTGATGAAGGGCTATCATTACGGTTAATTTTACGTCGCAATACCGATCGGTCATTTCCTGCTGCATATATTATGGATCTTATTTTTATTCTTTCTGATAAATTCTCAGGTAAAGCTATAAGCAGTGTTCAAGCATTAACCTTTAAAGCAAGTGAACAATCTATTGGGCAGCCTTTAGTAAGAACTATTTCTACAAAAATTAACGATGATTTTTTTCTTGTTGCATTGAGTGGTAATCATCCATTTCTTGATCGAAATTTGCAATTGATGCGAGAATTAGATTGGGTGCGTTTAGTGTTAACGGATAAAAACGGACGTATAAATGAATTAACTTTTGCAAAAGGGCCAACAGGTGAGTCTATTTTCAATAAAGTTATTGGACAATGGCTTGCACAACAAGATAAGTTAACAGTTCTTGATCAGAAAAATAAAACATAGATGCAAATAAAATAAAAGGTTATTTCTCGATATTGATTTTTATTAGTTATATCAAACACGCTCAATAAAATTGTATACTATAACTCAAAGGATTCTACAGACTAATTTACAAGTACAAAGCCAACATACGCTTTTCTCATTTCTACTTTAAAAATGCGCAAACAATTGGCTTCATACCTAATTCTAGAGTCTTATATTTGACTTTGAGATAAAGCGGAATCTCTGATAGAATTTTGCACTTTTTCAAATGCACGCATTTCAATTTGCCTTACTCGTTCTCGACTAATGTTAAATTCACCAGAGAGTTCTTCTAGAGTTAATGGTATATCGTTTAAACGACGTGCTTTGAATATACGTTTTTCACGTTCATTGAGATTGTCCATGGCATTTATAAGCATGGAACGACGATTCTCCAATTCACTTTTTTCAATTAAAACTTGTTCTTGATCGTTAGATTCATCCACCAACCAATCTTGCAACTCGCTGTTTTCCCCTTCTTTTGTACGAAGGGGTGCGTTGAGTGAAGTGTCACCACCAAGTCGGCGGTTCATTGATATAACTTCATCTTCTGAGACATTCAACTGAGTTGCAATTTCTTTTACTTGTTCTGCATTGAGATCACCGTTATCAAGTGCTTGAAGTTTACTTTTTAATTTACGAAGGTTAAAAAACAAGCGCTTTTGATTAGCTGTTGTCCCCATCTTCACCAAACTCCAAGACCGCAATACATATTCTTGGATTGATGCTTTAATCCACCATATTGCATAGGTTGCAAGACGAAAACCACGTTCTGGCTCAAAACGCTTAACAGCTTGCATGAGTCCAACATTGCCTTCTGAAATGACTTCCCCAATGGGGAGTCCATAGCCGCGATATCCCATCGCGATTTTAGCTACAAGACGCAAATGACTGGTTACTAGCCTATGCGCTGCTTTTAAATCATTATGCTCACGGTAACGTTGAGCTAACATATATTCTTCTTTTGGATCAAGCATTGGAAAACGACGTACTTCTTCCAAATAACGGTTTAATCCGCCATCGCTTGTGGTTACTGATAACAAATTCATATGGGCCATAATAGCACCCTCCTTTTGTCTGAATTCCCTGATAAGGCAAATTCTATGTTTCAGATAGTAATACCTGTGCACATTCACTTTAGCATATTTTTCAATTTTGTTCAAAAAAAGATATTTTATTGTGAAATCTTGAGAAGGAGAAAAGTTTCAATTCATTTTTTTAAAATGCTTAATAAGTTTAGCCATATCTTGAGGTAGTGGTGCGGAAAACGACATAACTTTACCGGTAGAAGGGTGTTCAAAAGTGAGACTTGCGGCATGAAGTGCCTGTCTGTTGAATTGATCGATTGCATTTCTAATAGTGGGGTTGAATGCGTTTGATTTTGTTTTAAAAGCGTTTCCATAAACTGTATCGCCTATGAGTGGATGCCCAATATGAGCCATATGAACACGGATTTGATGGGTGCGTCCAGTTTCCAAGCGACATTCCAGAAGGCTAGCAAAAGATGTTGAGTTTGCATGAGAGCCATATTTTTCTAGCAAAGAAAAATGTGTAACAGCATGACGAGCATAAGGGTTTTGCTTATGGATAACAGCTTGCTTTGTTCGGTTGTGGGGCGAACGGCCAAGTGATGCATCAATTGTCCAAACATTGCGGTGAGGTGTCCCCCAAATCAAGGCATGATAGCGTCGGTCTAATGCACAGGTACGTCCATGATCAGAAAATTGAGCACTGAGACTTTTATGAGCCAGATCATTTTTTGCAACAACCATAACACCACTTGTATTTTTATCGAGACGATGGACAATGCCGGGGCGTTTAACACCACCTATACCAGATAAACTATTACCGCAGTGATAGATAAGGGCATTAACCAACGTACCGGTCCAATTTCCATTGCCAGGATGAACAACAAGACCTGCTGGTTTGTTAATAACAATGATATGATCATCTTCAAAAAGGATGTCCAATGCAATAGCTTCAGCACTAGGTTCTGCATCACGAAGGTCAGGCATTGCCAATTCAATTATTTGCTTAGGTCTTAATTTTGTTTTTGGTTCTTTTATGAATTGACCATCAATTTTAAGATAGCCTTCACGGATGAGGGTTTGCAAACGTGAACGTGAGAACACATTATGATATTGTTTTGCTAGCCACTGATCAAGACGTTGCCCAAGAGCACCTTCATCCGTTATTTTTTGTATTACCATACGATTCCTATTAAGTTTTTAATAAGATTTTACCAGTACGAAATTGCTTTACTATCGAGGAATTCTTTAATTCCCCAATGTCCCCCTTCACGGGCGCGTCCAGAAAATTTTACACCTCCAAAATAGCTTCCACTGGGTAATCCATGTCCGTTAACTTCTACCATACCAGAGCGTACTTGTGCCGCAATACGACGACATTTGTTGCGATCTTGTGATTGAATATAGTTTGTAAGACCATACTCAGTGTCATTCGTTAAAGCGACAGCTTCTTCTTCTGTATTAAAAGCAAGAATCGAGAGAACTGGACCAAAGATTTCTTCTTTGAAAATACGCATATGAGGTTTTACATCAGCAAAGACTGTTGGACGGACATAATAACCGCGTTCAATTCCTCTTGGTAAACCAGTTCCGCCTGCAACAAGAGTTGCACCATCATCAATTCCCGATTGGATAAGATCTTGAATTTTATCATATTGTTTTTTTGAAACGACGGGACCAATATGATTTCCTTCTTGGCAATTTGGTCCTACTTTTGTTGTTTCTGCAATATCTTTAGCTATTTTTATGGCTTTGTCATAGATGCTTTGTTCCACAAGCATACGAGTCGGTGCATTACAGCTTTGTCCACTATTATAAAAGCAATGTCGCACACCACGTTGAATAGCATCTGAGTCGGCATCAGAAAAGATAATATTCGCTCCTTTTCCCCCAAGTTCTAGACAGACTCTTTTTAAAGTAGCGCTAGCATTTTTAGAAATATCTTTTCCTGCTCTAGTTGAACCAGTAAAGCTAATCATTTCTAGATCTGGATGTGCTGAGAGGTAAGAGCCGACAGTTTCACCATCACCATTGATTAAATTAAAAACACCGGCAGGGAGCGCGGCTTCATCTAAAAATTCAGCAAAAAGCATAGCAGAAAGAGGCGCAATTTCAGAGGGCTTTAATACCATGGTACAGCCAGCCAAGAGAGCAGGGATAACTTTAAGAGTTACTTGATTCATGGGCCAATTCCATGGCGTAATTAATCCTACGACGCCGATAGGGTCGTAGTGAAGAATTGCTTGCTCATTTCCCTTTATTAAAGTTTCTTGGAACGAGAACTCTTTATAAGCTTCGATAAAATTGCGAATGTGGGAACTGCCAGTTGCGGTTTGCGCATTAAGTGCCATATCAATCGGTGCTCCCATTTCCATTGAAATGGTTTTTGCCATGTCTTTAGAACGTTTTTCATAGATATTTAGAATTTTTTCAACGAACCCAAGACGCTCACTTGGTGACGTTGTTTTCCATTTTTGAAACGCTTCTTTAGCCGCGTTAATTGCTTTATCGGCATCTTCTGTACTTCCAAGGCTAATGACAGCACAAGCCTCTTCTGTTGATGGATTAATGACGTCAAAATCGTGAGGAGTGCTTGGGTCATCCCATAGACCATTGATATAAAATTTCCGTTTATTAAACATAATTCACTCCCTTTTTTTTATTTGTGTTTATTTAATTATGATTATCTTAGTCTAAGCCGTTTTAAACGAGGATAACAAGGGTAATCTTATAAAAACGCGAGAAATTAGATTGTATCATGATAATTGAGCATGGAGAATTCAACAGAGCAATGCTTATATACCCATTTGTATTATTGGGACTAATTGCTTTTATGAAATGGGAGAGAAAGAGAGCTATAGACAATTTTCTTGAAGCTTTTTTATCATGAAGTTTTCTTTAAAACAAATGAAATACGAGCTCTATGACACCATAAACTAGGCAATTTATATCGTAAATACGCAGAAGGGAGATTATGAATATGCATTATGGCATTATTTTTTTCATTAAAAAGTAACCATCAGCAAAAGGTTATTAACCTTCGTATGATAGTTTCTACGAATTCTTTTTGAAAAGGTTATTTTTCTCATTGCTATAAATTTGTTGGGTGCCATGCATAATTCGAAAACAAAATCTATTTCTACGTCTTCTTTTTCTGATGATGGTACGAAAGGTGCATCAAGAGAAGATTTATCTGTTAAGATTACTGAGATATTTCCTTATCCGGAAGTATGGAAAAAGGCATTTACCCTCGGAAAAAATGTCCGTTTCACGCGAACCCCAGAAGTTGAGATTTTGCGTCGTCGTATAGAAACAGATCCAGTTTTTGCAAAGCAGTTTAAAATTTTTACGAAGCAAGATCAAAAAAAAATTACAGATACAGATACAGATATTGTACGTTGTAACAAGAAAACAACAAGCGTTTCATCGACAAAAAAAGTCATTAATCCTCAATCAATAGAAAATAAAACGTCGGTTTGTCATTCAACAGTTTTGAAGCAGTTGTCACGACAAGTTACTCGTATACCATCAGAAAATATCCCTCTTGAGGAGGGTAAACAAGAGCATAAATTACAAGTAGAAAATGTGCTACAAAAAATGAATCCTGCTTGGCATCTTTCCGATGATGCATTTTTTGAATGCGTATCTTTGATATTTGAACATATGGATACTCAAACTTCAAAAGAGGATCAAACATCGATTGACACGACAAATAAAATTACATCCGATATTCCTTCTGTCTTTGATGAGTCAATAACTGCTCTTTACCGTGTTCTCGAATACCGCTTTCCGCAACTCTATGATTCCATTACATCGGAATCTCCAGCGGAAAGGATGCGAGGCGTTGAGCAAATTTCTGATTTAATGCATACAAATAATGATATTACTAAAGAATGTCATTCTAAGCTTTCTGTTGAAGATTCCGCTCATACGTTAAGTAATGCAAGGGCGTTAAACGATATTGAGGCACTAAGCGACGCTGAATCTAGTATAGAGACGAAAAAAACCAATAATATTGTCGATTGCATAACAAAGAATGTCACACCAAATTTAAAAGATTTGTCTGTGATGCAAGCAAACGGTAAAACGAAAATATTGCAATCTGCCCGCGTGCCATTAAGCAATTATGATTCTGCTTTTATGCAAAATATTCAATCTATTTACAGTGATGCTTATGAGTTTCCTCCGATCAATTTATTACAGGAACCTGTTTTTCATGAAGGTACGATGATTCCTCAGGAAACATTGGAACGCGGTGCTGGGTTTTTGGAAAGTGTTTTGGAAGATTTTGGCATTAAGGGTGAAGTTATCCATGTACATCCAGGGCCAGTGGTTACAATGTATGAATTTGAGCCTGCTGCGGGTGTAAAGTCATCGCGCGTTATTAATCTTTCTGATGATATTGCGCGTTCTATGTCTGCTATTTCTACACGCGTTGCTGTTATTCCTGGACGGAATGTTATAGGGATTGAGTTACCCAATGCGGTTCGTGAAACCGTTTATCTACGGGAATTAATTCAAACACGTTCTTTTCGTGAAAGTGAATTTAAACTTGCTCTTGCTTTGGGGAAAGGGATTAGTGGTGAGCCGGTCATTGTAGAATTAGCAAAAATGCCTCATTTATTGGTTGCAGGAACAACAGGATCAGGCAAGTCTGTAGCAATTAATACAATGATTTTGTCGATTCTTTATCGTATGACACCAAAACAGTGTCGTTTGATCATGGTTGATCCTAAAATGCTAGAGCTCTCTGTTTATGATGGCATTCCACATCTTTTAACACCTGTTGTAACAGATCCTAAAAAAGCGGTAACAGCTTTAAAATGGGCGGTTCGTGAAATGGAAGAGCGTTATCGCAAAATGGCTAAGTTAGGTGTACGTAATATCGATGGTTTTAATGCACGCGTTGCACTTGCGGCTCAAAAAGGTGAAACGATCATGTGTACTGTACAGTCGGGTTTTGATAAGGAAACAGGGGAAATGCTTTATCATGAAGAAGCCATGGATCTTACGCAGCTTCCTTATATTGTTGTGATTGTTGATGAGATGGCTGATCTCATGATGGTGGCAGGGAAAGAAATAGAGAATGCCATTCAGCGCTTAGCACAAATGGCGCGTGCGGCTGGTATTCATCTTATTATGGCAACGCAGCGCCCTTCTGTTGATGTTATCACAGGGACAATTAAAGCGAACTTTCCTACCCGCATTTCTTTTCAAGTGACATCAAAAATTGACAGTCGTACGATCCTAGGTGAACAAGGTGCTGAAACGCTTTTAGGTCAAGGAGATATGCTTCATATGGCAGGTGGGGGGCGTATTGTACGCGTTCATGGACCTTTTGTCTCTGATGAAGAAGTTGAATCTATTGTTGCACATCTTAAACTGCAAGGAAAACCTGATTATTTAGCAACCGTCACAGATAACGAAGACGATAACAAAGAGGATGCTTCTGCCGATTCAACGGTTGAAGTTTCTGAGGAAGAAAATTTTGATGAAGAGGGAGAGGAGCTTTATAATCAAGCTGTAAAGATTGTTATGCGTGATAAAAAATGTTCAACATCTTATATTCAGCGCCGACTTTCAATCGGCTATAATAAAGCAGCTTCTCTTGTTGAGCGGATGGAAGAAAAAGGCATTGTTGGAGCCGCTAATCATGTGGGAAAACGTGAAATTTTACTCAATGCAGGGAAATAAAAAAGCACATTAAAATGTGCGATTTAAAATATGCGATTTTTAAAATGTTTGACAGTTATTATTTAAATAGCGAATGCTTGTTTTATTTTTTCAAAGCAGATGTGACCATGTATTTATTTTTATAATAATATTAAAAAATTGAGTGGAGAGTAATAAAGCAAAAGCGATCTTTTGACTGCTAATACCAAAAGGGGAGATATTTTTAACATTTCTAGATGATCTGGAATGTAAAGAAATTAAACAAATCTTTATATGAGAACAGATAATTTTTGTTTTCTCTTCTATAGCGGTTCTGATGAAAGAAAGGTCTTTTGGGAATTATGGAGAGCATCATAAGAAGAGTATCCAATATGCAAGTTTTATTGCATTGGGTGCTTTAAAGCACTATACTAAATTTGTCATCATTTGATATTATTGGCACAAGAAAGGTGTTCTTACGAGAAACTTTATGTGAAAAAGAAATTTTTATTTCTATTTTTATAATGCGATTTATTGATTTATAATGATAATTTATCATTGTAAATATTGAATAAAAATTTCAAATATCGTAATTTTTTTTCATTTCAAATCTGTTTCTGTTGAAACAAATAAAACGATTTTCTTGCGTATCATAATAATGTAGGGGTAAAAAAGTAAAAAAAAAGAAATAAAAATGCTGCTTATGAACGCCTTCAAATGCCAAGAACTATTGGTAACAACATTAGGGGTTAAAATTAGTATAATGATGGTTTTAACCAGCTATTTTATAAGCATAAAAATGTAATGTACAATGCCTTGCTATCTGTTATGGGGGACTTTACATTATACCATTTACGGATGCCGTCGTAAAATAAGCTTGGGGAGCTTGGGAGATATCTTTTTAAAACAGGCACATGAATGTGTAAAATAAGTGTATTCTTTTTGAGTACTATTTATGCGAGGGAGATGTTACCATTATTGTAACAAGATTTGTTACAATAATGGGTGAATAAGCAACAGGAGTTGGAGGATTCTTTTTATTCTTGTTTTGTTGATGAAACAGTCAAAATTTTGCTACAGACAATTGATATGAGATATCAAGTTATTTTAACCAGAACAGGTAATTGTAAACAAATTAGCATTATTCATTTGAGAGTAAATCCAACACTTTTTAGTTTTAGTTATGCCATTAAAAGCAGATGAATTGAAGTTAAATACAAATGAATTAAAATGTCAGCAAGAAGCTTTTCGTTTTACACCAGAGCTTTTGCCTCGGCCTTTTACGTGGGAAATCGATCATAATGGTTTATTTTGTGAAGTCTCAAAAGAGCTAGCTGAAGTTGTTGGTCCTCTCTCTTCCTCTATTTTAGGATGTAGCTTTCGTGAGCTTGCTCATCAATTTAATGATGATCGATATCTGGTTCTCAGTCATTTTATTGAAGCTGCTATGCCTTGGAGTAAAGAGATTGTTCAATGGCCTGTTGATGGTTGCTTACAATGGCTTGATGTTGAGTTGTCGGCTTTGCCAATTTTTGATGTTAAAAAGCAGCTTAAGGGGTTTCGTGGCTTTGGTATTTTAAAAATACGAAAAAAAGTCCAAGAAAAAAGAGATGAAAAGCTGGAAACAGAAATGCCATGTCTTACGGAGATAGAACGTTCAGCTTTTCATGAAATTGCAGAGAAATTACGTGATGAATTGAATTCATCGGTAAAAGAAAAAAAATTAGTTGAAGAAACAGCTATTCAGTTACCATATACACAAACATTGCCGGTAAATGCTATAGAACAAGCTCTCGTAAAAGAGCCCGCAGCAGTTTTATCATTGTTGGATACAGCAACAGATGGTGTTTTATGGTTGGATGAAGAGGGCTTTATTCAATCGGCAAGTAGGGCAGCCTTAGCATTGATGGGTTATGAAATAAATGAACTACGAGGACAGCCACTCTCTTCATTATTTACTTTGCAAAGCCGATTTTTCGTTGAAAAATATTTTAAATCAATCCGTGTGGAGGGGAAAAATCAGGTTTTAAATCGCAGAGAAACAGCTGATTTAATGACGAAAAATCATAAAAATATAACCGTTTTGATAACGATTGTATTTTTGGCACAGCAAGGCAATTATGCTATTATGTTGCGGGATAGGACACAAACAGTTCCATCAGGAGGAAAAAAAGCAGAAGAGGATAAAATTGTTGGGGTTGTTCATGAAATACGAACACCTTTGAATGCTCTTATTGGTTTTGCAGAAATTATGAGAGAAGGCCGTTTTGGTTCGATAGAAAATGAGCGCTATCGTGGATATTTACGCGATATTATTTCCTCTGGAAAACATATATTATTGCTGATTAATCAATTACTAGAGTGCTCGAAGATAAATTATTCTGGTTCCAATAACCAGATTGATTCTTCCATTATTTCTGAAACATTTGATGTGATATCTTGTTTACGTGCGACGATAGCTTTTCTTGAAACTCAAGCCAATCAGAACGGCATTATCATGCGCATTGTTGCTCCACCTCACGTTCCATTTATTCCTGTATCACAACAAGTGTTTCGCCAGATTATATGGAATCTTCTTTCCAATGCTATTCGTTTTACACCTTTGGGTGGACAGATTATTGTTCACGTTTCTTATAGAAAAGAACGTGTAAAAATTTCAGTGAGTGACAATGGTATAGGGATGAACGAAGAAGAGATTGCACAGGCACTGAAACCTTATGGTCAAGTAGAGCGCAAAGATGGACGATCTGGAGATAGCGCTTTTATAGGAACAGGTTTAGGACTCCCAATGTGTAAAGCAATGGTGGAAGAAAGAGGGGGACAATTTTTATTGTTCTCAAAACCCAATCATGGAACAACTGTGGAAATGTTTTTTCCTCGTGTTCCATGATGTAAATCTTGCATAAAATTATTTTTTCTTAGCCAAAAGATCTCTAATTTCTGTTAAAAGTTGTTCTTCTGAAGACGTTTTTTTGGGGCTTTCTTCTTCTTTTCTACGGATTTTATTCATAGCTTTAACGAATAAAAAAAGAACCCAAGCAATAATGAGAAAATTGATAAGTAAAGTAATAAAGTGTCCATAGCTAATGGTTGCTCCAGCTGCTTTGGCGGCACTCAATGTTGCTTGTTTTTCGCCAGCAAGTTGAATAAACATATTAGAAAAATCAATTCCACCTGTAATCAGTCCAATGATTGGCATAAAAATATCATTGACAATTGAGTTGACCAAGCTACCAAAAGCGCCCCCTATAATCACACCGATAGCAAGATCAATCATATTACCTTTTAGGGCAAATTCTTTGAATTCTTTCAGCATTGCGTTTTCCCCTTTATGTAAGCGATATACGGTAATTTACTTACCGCTTTTGATGAAAAAGGAAAGGGCAGATTTTATTTTTAGGATTATATTACAATATTAATATTATTTTCAAAGAACTTTATAAGGCTTAATAAAGAGCATTAGGGCTCTATTTGAATGTACATAGAACATTTCTGAGAAAAAAGCTTTTTTGATAAAAACTATATATGCTTTTTTCAACAGAAAGTAGAAAACCGTAGCTTAATTTATATAATTGCCTCAAGATTTTTATGATAACATTAAAAAGAAAGATTTTTACAGAATACCACAAAATGAGCAGGGTTGAAAGTTGAGCTATCAGGACGCTTCTCAGATGAAGTGCATATATTGGTATAACGTATTGTTATAAAAAGAGAATTTGGAAATAAAAAATATATTTCAGCACTGATGGAAGAAATAGATAGATGAGGCAGGAGAAAACTTATAATTTAATTCCTCTTAATTCAGTAAGCGATAATAGCAATTAGGAGGAGGGCATTATGGCTTATCTAAAAGCTATTTTTACTGGGGTGCATGAGCTAAAATGGCGATAATTCTGATGGAAGAAACACATTTCATCTACTGGAAGATTGTATTAGTTTATAAATAGCAGAGCTCTAGGGTTTGCAAGATCATTTTGGTTTGGAAATCGTTGGTATGATAGGTGGGAGTTCAATGATCAACTGTCATTACTTAAACTATATTTTAGACAGAGCACTTATAGATGCAAAATTGTATTTAGCGCATCAGAAATGGCAAAGCAAACAATGCAGTTTCTTCAAAAATTTATCAATAGAGTACAAATGATTGAATATCCTGTTGCTAATAAATAGCGCAACAATAGTATGAATTTAGATAATTTTATGAACCATGTATTCTATAAATGCTAGGAAAAAATAGCTTTATAGAGCAAGCTCTGTTTCTATTGGAAACAATATTACACAAAGGAACTTTTGGAATAGGGATAATTTGCGTGCATTTTTAAGAGAATTATGAGCTTGTCTGCATGAGATGTCACAAAACCATGGCTATAGTGAAGAGCCATTGATGTTTCAATTCATGCTGCATTTTATAAGATTAGGATTCACGTTTTAATCTTTGAAAAATGTCGAAAAAGAAAAACGTTTTTTAAGAATAAAATTTTTTTACACAGTATACATCAATATAAACATGTATGGCTATTATGTGATAAATTTTCTTCTAGAAGGGGAATATTATTTGGATAATATGCTCTCTTTGATTGGTGATCTTTTGTGTTAAAAGATATAGGTGAGGTGCGATGGATTATTTTTATGTTGTGGAGAAGGATTGATGAGTTTGTTTCGTTGTATTGGCCGTTCTGCCTTATTTATGTTGGATCCAGAGCAAGCACACTGTTTAGCGATTCTCGGGCTGAAAAGTGGATTAAATGGCTGTCAAAAGGTTATCGATAAACGTTTGTGTGTAACTGTTGCTGGGCTTGAGTTTGAAAATTTTATTGGTCTCGCAGCGGGGTTTGATAAAAATGCAGAGGTTGTGGATGGTATTTTTCGTTTAGGATTTGGTTTTACTGAAATTGGGACAGTGACACCAAAGCCTCAGATTGGAAATCCTAAACCACGGCTTTTTCGTTTAAAAGAAGATGAAGCGATTATTAATAGAATGGGCTTTAATAATGACGGACATCAAGTTGTTTACAACAGATTGCGCGCGTGTAAAAAAACTGGTGTTGTAGGAGTTAACATTGGAGCTAATAAGGATACGGTCGATAAGATTGATGATTATACTGTTGGTATTGCTCATTTTTATGATGTTGCTGATTATTTTACGGTTAATATTTCTTCTCCTAATACACCAGGTTTACGTGATTTACAGTCCCGTGACAGTTTGCATCTTTTGTTGAGTGCAGTTTCGCAAGCGCGAAAGGAGCAAGAGAAAAAGCATGGATTTTCCATTCCCATTTTTTTAAAAATTGCTCCAGATTTATCAGAGAAAGAATTGGATGATATTGCAGAAGAAATAAAACTTTCTGATTTTGATGGACTGATTGTTTCCAATACAACTCTTTCACGCCAAGGTCTTAGCAATAGTCACCTCAGTAATGAAGAGGGGGGGCTTTCTGGACGTCCACTTTTTGAGCGTTCTACTATTGTGCTTGCAAAAATGCGTCAAAAATTAGGGAAGGAGATTGCAATTATTGGTGTTGGCGGTGTAAAGGACGCACAAACCGCTTTGGAAAAAGTAAAAGCTGGTGCAGATTTAATTCAATTATATAGTGGGATGGTTTATGAAGGTCCAAATCTTGCTATAACTATTCTGCAAGAGATTTTGCAGATGATGCAACAAGACGGTGTTGATAACATAAAAGGCTATCGTGATCACAGTCTTGAGCGTTGGGCAAAATTTCCTTTGTAAAAACGCTTTTTTCTTCACAAAAAATTGCGAGATTTTTTTAAAGGGGCTTGCAAACTTTGTTGATTTTCCTTATGTCACATAAGCATAAGAATAAATGTTTACGAAATCGTGAACAGTTATGATACATTTTCTTTTTATGCGGTTGTAGCTCAGTTGGTTAGAGCGCTGGTTTGTGGCACCAGAGGTCGTAGGTTCAAATCCCACCAACCGTACCATTTATCTTGTTACAACTTTTCTAATTCTTATTTTTGGCGTTTTGTGAGGCGGTTAAAAGCCGTGCTTGGCGGGCTTTTTTGCGTGTGAGCCGTCACGGAGCAGAGACCTTGCGCGGATGATTTTCCTCAAATTTTGCCCAAAACGGAATGATACGATCAATAATCGCTTGAAATATAAACGGGTTAACTAAATCTATAATTCTGATTGCAATTGCAACAATAAATATCTCTATCAGTATATTTATATACTTTTAGTATATTTTGTAAACTAAGAGAATCTTATTCGACTTTCATTATTATTGCTCATAATATAAACCATTAAGTTTAAACACATAAAATAAGTAAGTAAGCATAAATTTACTAAAATATGACATATTTTTGACACAATACTCTTGATTTTGTCAACTATATATTATAAATGCGAACTTGCATGAAAATGCATTCATATCTCCAGGGGTGTTTCGGTGGTTGATTATGGGTAGGCCATTCTGGCGCGGGGACATAAGTAACCTTGGGGGGGGTATCTATACACTAAATTGGAGAAAATAAATGAGATTTTCAAGTAGTTCGTACGATTATTGCAGTGCCGATAATTTTAGTAGCAAATATAACTCTGGTAGTGCGTTTGGTAGCAAGCATGGTGGTAAGGTTGGCCTTGCGAGTGGTTTTTTCCTAGGATGGGCAGCGGGGCGTAATCCTATGACTGGCATGGCCGTAGCAAGCTTTGGGCAAGCTGTAGGCAATGAATTCGGAGACACCATAGGCGGTTATGCTGGTTATGGTGTGGCTGCTGCCCAGTGTGGCACACAGTTGTTGGGTCAATCTTTTGCTAATTCAGGTGGTGGGATGTTGATGCACTTTTGATGTAGTTCTTTGGGTTATCCTAAAGCCTAGAATGGTGGTACTGTAAAAGGTGCCACCTTTATGTTTAGAATATTACACAGGAGGAGCTATGGGCGAGTTTAGTATAGTGCTCGTTTATTTTTGTCTGTGGTTTGGCATGTTGTATCTATTCCTCAAAACTATTGCTATTAATGGAAAAAGCATGTTAGGCAGGGAGAACATAGTTGCATTCATAGTGGCGGCATTGGTTATTCCTCCTCTCATTTATGCCTTTGAGTATTTTGAGTATATAGTCAGTGTGCCGATAACATCTTCTCATGTTGCTATAATTATGTTCTTTCTTTCTTTTTGCATTGAATTTATACCCAATATAGTAAACAATATAAAATGCTTTAGTTTGGCCATTATCGCAAGTTGCCCCATTTTTTTCATCGCAGCTGGTTTTATTGTTATGAGTGATGACGTTCTGTTAGATTTTTTTGATCTGCAGCTTTCGAGCTATATTTATCTGCTTTTCATTATTCCGTTGATGATAGGGGGGGCTCGCTATGTCCTAATTGCTAAAGCTTTGAAGGAAAAATCTATGTCAGTGCTAGATTTAAGCATTTGTATTGGCTGTGGGTTTGCCATAGGCATCTTTTTTGTGTCATCACTGCTTTTATCAGACCTTCGAGAAATCTATCAACAGATAGGTTTTGCAAACAGGGAGGCAGTGAAAAAAATGTTTGATTATGCGGTGTTTGGTTTTGCTATTCTAACGGGCCAAGTTTTTTTGACATTTTTGATGGTTCTCTTTGTTACTACAAAGAAATATTATTGGTTGGTCCTTGATGTTCTTGCAGAGCTGTTTTTTAGCCTCTTTGTTTCTTATTATGTAGCGTTTGTTCATACAGATGATGACTATAGAATGGTTAGAAATTGGATTTGTTTGATGTTTGTTGTTTATGTGTACGCGCGTTACATTAAATCAAAGAATGTGAAGCTTAGCGTGATTAACCCGTTTAAAAAGAAAACTGAGTGAGAAGACAGGAGGCTATAGTTCTTTGGGTTATCCTAAAGCCTAGAGCAGCCAACCCAGGAGGGGCAGTTTCTGGAGCAATAGTAGGCGGGGTCCCGTGGCGCAGCCGCGGGTATTGCTAAAGCTGGTTGGGATTGTGCTCGCTCTAAGTGGTGAAATTGTTGTTTGACCTGGCTTTTTTAACAAGGTAAAGGCCTTGCTAAGGGGTACACTATCAGCCTCTTAGCAGGGAGTTTTTCTCCCGCAATAATATCTTGGTATGCTTGGGAGGGCAAGGCGCTTTAAGGAAATTATATGTCTGACTTAATTTTTGGAATGCTGCTTAGTTTTGGGATAAGTTCCAGCCCTCGTCTCCTTAAAAACAATGGCTTGTTGGGCGAGCGCGTCATTTTAGGGGGGCTAGCTGGCCTTTCCTGCGCTATCATCTTCGCTTATCCACATAGTGAAAGTGGGCTTACAGACTTATCTTTGCTTTTGGTATGTTATCTTGGCATGCTTTTAATTCTGTACGAGCACTACTTATATAAATATTTAGTTCTTGGATTCTGTGGTGCAGTTGCTGCCTTGTGTATTGGGGCAGGTTTTGTATATTTGAGCTCTTTGTTGCCATTGCCTGCTTTGTCTGCTGCTAATAATAGCCAGCAGCAGGTGGTGCATTACATGAGTTTGGTTGCTGCAAACTATCCCTTTTTTATCCTTTTGATATCAGTTTTAACTGCGGAGCTTTTGCGTTTGTGGTTGCTTCGCGTATATAAGTCAGAATTAGCTGCGCGTGAGATCCTTTATTTTGGGCTGGGCTGGGGTGTTCTAGACTTATGCTATAAGACCCTCCCAGCTCTTTTTCTTTACTTGAATTACCGTGTTGATAGGGCGCCACAAATGGTGGGCTATGTCGCATTTGAATCTTGTCCACAAGCGATCAGCTATCTTATTGCCGCGGGCATGATTGTATTGATGCATGTTGTAAATACGCGTTTTATGTATCTTGGTTTCCAAGATAAGCGCAAGGTCTATTCCTATCTGCCTTTTGTAATTCATTTTGCGGTTGGTCTTTTGTTTATGTTTGACATTTCTTCAGGCTATGCAATATTAATAAATTCTATTTTTGAGGCTTGCAATAATGCTTGACAAATTGACATTATCTGTTATCGGCGCCGTTTTTTGTCTGGTGCTGATTATTTTTCCTTTGATGAAGAAAAAAACATTGGTTGAACATTTGGTTTTCTTGCTCGTTGTTTTGTGTCTTGTTTTTCTTTATGTTTATGGCGCTACGAGTTATTTTCCTTATTATGTTTTGGCGCTTTCGCTTATATTGGGGTACCGCTGGTTACTCTCTTTGGTTAAAACGTTTAAAGGCACGAAGGCGATTATTGGGTCAAGCGCTGGTTGTTATGTGCTTTTGATTTTTTTTCTATACGGCTTTATGCGTATGATAGGCAGTTTGATTTTAGATTTTTCTGCTTATAGTACGCCTAATATTGTTTTTGCTGTTGGTCTATTCCCTATAGGCATGGCGATTATGCAGTTTTTTTTGCTCTCTCATTGGGTGGCAGAAGATAATGGCAATGGTGTAGAGGCAGCACTGGGCGTGGGAATGGGGATTTGGGGGGCTGCTATAGGGCTTGCACTGCTTACATCTCTACCAGAAGCTGTGAAAATCCTAAAAGGGGCTTTTAGTCTTGATAGGGACGCCTTACTTTCTTTACTTGAGACGGTAATATATTATACGTTTATTATAGGTCTGAATCTTTTATCAACTTTTTTAATTCTTGTGGTTTGCCTTGACAAGAAATGGCGTTTTTTTGTTCTTATCCTGCTTTTACAATGCTTGGCGGCTTGGGCGCGCTTTTCATGGCGGGCCGCTGAGCCAGAACTTCTTGCAATTGGGCATTATACAATCGCTACTATTCTTATGTTTGCTCTTATGCGGCAAATTTATGATTTTGTGCAAGACAGATTATCCATGAAGAAAAATAGCAGTTACGCTTTAGTAAATGAGGGGGCATAATAATGTTGGTTTTATTTATTACTTCGCTTCTCGCAGGCCTTATTTATGGCGCTGTCATTTATAATTTTTTTCGCTCTACATTTAGTTGGATAAATGTGCTGTTGAGCGGCATAGTTTTTGGGGTGATTGTTCTGTTAGTATGGCGTTACTCGGAAACAGAACATAAACTTGATGCCTTACGTTTACTGCAAGTGCTTGGCGTTGTTTTTCTTCTATGTGTGTTTCATCATTTTCTGAAGTTCAAATTGGTTGTCGCTGGTGCTGTGGGATGGTTTGTTGCTAGCTGCATTGCTGGCGGGTTTATTGCTTTTTGGAAGCAATCTGTAATAAAAACGCTTTATATGATGAGTATTGTTGAAACCAAGAGTCGTGCAGAGCAGGGGCTGGCGCTTGTTTTTTTATTTTTAACATTTACGGTTTTTTTTGTTGTAGCAGAAGAAGCTATGCGTCGTTGGTTAGTTACTAAGTTTTATCGGTGCTCGCCTAGTTTTTTGTGGCGTTTGCCGCTGAATATTGGCATAGGCTGGGGTTTATGCGAATTAGTTCATAAGGCGCTAGGGCCTTTCCTTGTTTATAATGGTTGGCCTATTCGATCTAGCTTATTAGCCAATGAGTATGTAATTTTTTATTCCTGGACGCAAGCGAGTATTTTTTTGTGTGCTTTAATGAGCGTCATACTCATGCATATTTTCAATACATGCTTGGCGTATCGTGGTGTTGTTACGCGCTCTAAATTTTATGCGTGTGCGCCTTTTTTTGTCCACGCTATTGTTAACTGTTTCGGTGCAACAGTGCTGGTTACAGAGAAGGTTTGGTTTAATGTTGGGGGCAGCTTGTTTATTCTACTTTGTGTGATGTTGTTCGTATATTTTGAAAGCAAAAATCCTTTAATACAAAACATAAAATTGCGCGCTTAAAGTGTTGTAGAGTGATGAATAACTTTGCGTACTCTAAGTATGGCTAGAGAGCCTGATACGCGCTTTCTGTTCTGCAAAAAAATAGAGAAGGTTAGCACCGACGTAACGCGTCCAGTACCAAGAGCGACGTCATTTCTGTACTAATTGGGGGGAGGGTGTGCCACTGGCCACGCGCATATGGGAGTTTGCAAATATGCTATCATGTAACTTTCTAGTGTTCTCCTTTCTATTATCCTCCATGAGATTGAAGATGGGAATCTTGAGGCGGCGGTAACGCATTATTGCAAAGACAAACCCTGGCCAAGGTTTGGTCACCCGATTATGCAACGGGATGTCCGGGTTGATTTCTTTTTTTCACGCTTTCAGGTGCCTATGCGCCCCTTCAGTTCGCTTGCGCGATCTATTTTGGACAATACAGGACTGCAACCCAATGTCGATTTTCTAATTGCAAGCATCATGAGCAAACATGGGGCTGCTTCTGAGCTGGGATTGTTGGCTTTTTTCGTTTGTCATATGCCGATACTTCTCGCGCACTATCAAGCGCGGTTTAGTGCCATTCCTTCGGTTTATCATCAAAGGATTTAAGAGAAAAATATAAAAAGGTCCCCCAATCATGGCTATGAAGCATCGCACCGAGCCAAATTTCTTGGGTATATGTCAGAGTATCACTTTAACCGCACCGATGCGTGCTTGCGGGCAAATCGATATTTCTCACTGGGATTTAGCCCATAACTATTTGAAACAGGGCTTGTTACTCGAAGCCTTGCATCAGTTTTCAGTTCGATTCGCCACCGTGGTGGCTAAAAACTCGGATCTTACTTATCGCTATCTCCCTGTTATGGTTGAACAGTTTTTCTCTACCGCCCATTTTGATAGCGATCGGTTGCGCGTTGAAGGACATATTGAACGCATTAATGAGGCCTACCGTATTCACTGTAAGGTCAGCCCATACGGCAATGGCAGGGCCGTTATTGCGCAGGCAATCATCATGGTCAGTAAGGTCTGCTTCCTTAGCTCGTGTTCTGAGAAAGCCGCTCTTCCATTACTAGGCGATTTATGTAAGATTTCCTCCGTAACCGGAGATTCTTGTACTTTTTCCTTTAATGCGCATCACCCGCTTTTTGAGGAACATTTCCCCTCCCGCGCCGTATGTCCTGGTTCACTATTGATTGAGATGGTTCTGGCTTTGTCCACGCAGGGTAGGGCGAAAAATATCGCATCTGTTGCGCTGAAAAAAGTAAAGTTCATTGAAGCAGTTTATCCGAGAGATACCTATCAGTTGACCATTAAACAGGATACAAAGTGTGAACTGGGTGGCGTTTTTTATATTCATACGGAAACTAAAAAACGAAGCACTTGCGGTAAGTTTTCTATCAAATATAAAAAGGAGGATGCGCCATGTTTAACATAATAATCTCTTTTCTTCCGTGGAGTATTTACTCCTGGGTTATCAATGGAAACGTTTTAACTCTGGTCGAACGCTCTCTCATCTTGACTGTGCTTTTATTGTTCATTATTGCTCTGAATATTAAAATTATCCGACAGGGAGAACCCGTGATGATTACGAACATTCTGACATTTATTGTCCTGTTTGTTAATTATTTCGCTGGATGGTCTACACTTTTACTGAAATACCCCACAGTTTTTTGCTATCTGTCACTTGCTCTGGTTTCATTGATGAGCTTGCTGGTAAAGAAACCCTTTACCATTTTTTATGCTCCTGCTGGTGTTTCTGAAGAAAAACGCAAACATATCCTCTTTTATCTCATCAATAAATATATTACATGGATTTGGGTAATCATCTTTTTTGCCAATGGTCTTCTAGTGGCTTTTTTTGCATGGACCCCCCAGATTTGGTTGGTCACTATGAGTTTAATTTGTGTTGGTATTCTTTTTTCTAAATATCTTCCTAACATCATACAATATTTTTATCGCGTCAAACATCATGGAGCATAATATGTCATTGTTTAACATTCTGACTGGAACCCCTTTATGGGCCTGGATTTTACTTATTTTTCTCATCGCGAGGGGAATAATCGCATTGAAAGATAGGGAAATGAAGGTTTACCGCCTTTTTCTATTGCCGATAATCTTTCTTTTTTTGGGCGCAAGCGATGTGATTAACCAGCTGGTGTTCCCGCGCTGGGGAGCAATCTCAATGTTGGCGGGGCTGATGATCGGCGTTGGCGTTGGCTGGTTGCTCTGGCATGCCACTCCGCGTTTAAAAATCAAAGAGGGAACGGATTTAATTATTCTGCCTGGTACGCGGTTGACGCTGACATTTATTCTTATCGCTTTTGTCATCAAATTCACATTGATTGCTTTTCTCAAGATTGAACCTGATTTGAGATATGCATTTGATTTTAACCTTCTTTTTGGTCTTTTAAGTGGGTTCACTGGTGGTGTGTTTTGGGGCAGCACATTAAATTTATATATAGCATTTCGAAAGAATTCAAATTAATCCCTATACCATTAGCTGTGGGTGCTTCCCATTAGAACTATCTCAATAGAAGCTTATTCCTAACAACAACGCTGCATACAAATGCAGCGTTGCCTCGTAGTTTCAGATTTTTTTATCCCAGCGCGTGAATAGGTGAGGGAAGTGATATATCTGACTATGCCCCCTTGGGGGAAGAGCGAGCCTAAAGGTTTAGAATGCTATGAGTTTGAGCTAGCTGAACTTTGAGCAGATGGTTTATCGCTCATGGGAAATCATTTTGTTTTACGATTCAAAAAGAGGATAGTGATGGTCTCATTGGCGTAGGTGGGCAAGAAAACTGTTAGCTTGGCAATGCCGTCAACAATTTGTAGAACTATGTTGTGGAACCCATACGCAAAGCGGTTGCTATGATGGCATGATGCTTTTGTCAAGCATTATGATATGGGGTAGGAACCGATGTTTAAGGATGCAACTGCAGTCACTGTACGATCCAGTAGCATTACGTTTGAGTATTTAGGAGCGGTAGACTCTGTACAGGCTATGCGTACAATATGTGAAGCACGCTTGTGGGAATCAGTGTGTCATTATTGTGTTGTGCATGCAACCCTCTAGCGAGTACTTCATTGGTAAGGCTGTTTTTTGAAGCTGGTTGTAATTATCTGTGTGTTTTTAAAGAGAACGTTAGCACCGATGTATCGCGTGCAGTACCGTTTTCCTTTATAAAACTATTCTCATTTCTTTTGTTTCTTTAAGAAATCTGCACTTCTCAGCCTTTTTTGCATATGATCGATAACGTAGCTCAAGTTCCTTGAGACAGTGAATTTTTTTCTCTTTTTGCTAAAAATGCCCAAACCATCTTATTTAGTCGAGACTTCGTTTAAGAAGGGATCTTCTAAATTTATTATTTTTTTCAATAGGATATAAATTTCTCGTTTTGGGTGCGCGGTAGACTTATAGCAGTAACAAGCTTAGGCGTATAGTTAGCAGATACCGTCATTATTGAGGAGTTTATTTAAATTGTGTTTGATCGATTGAGGTATACAGAAAAACGTGATCAATAAGCTTAGGTTTATTGGTTCTAAGCGTGGAGGGGGTTGAGCTATCCAATGCAAAAGAATAAATTGTTTTTTTGCGCTGAGCGTTGGTTATTTTTCGACATAATTGCATTTTGGTCTAACTTTGTGAACACACACTATTTCTGACTAATCGAGGAAATAGAACATTCATGTGTTGAGAGGATTAGACAATGAGTTGTAAGCAATTAGAGCAAGAAATAGCCACTGTAAAGTATACGTCAATGCAGGAGTCCAAAGCTTATGGCACACTTATTTCAGTGACGATTATTTAGGCTAAACGCATCATGTGCTTGTGGTGCCAAAAGGCTATCAATATGAGGGAAAGATTTACAAAAGCTTGAAAGCTATTGCCAAGCATATTACCGACATCAATTGGAATGGCTATTTATTTTTTGTCCTTTTAAGGCGTGGATGAGAGGATGACAGGGGACAAGAAAGGTGCTTAAACAAGCGATAAAATCAATACGCGGTGCTATATATAGACGTAAATTCACCGAAGAAGGCTTAGAGCAAGAGTTTAGCTCACTGGACGACAAAAAGAAGCAGGCGAAAGCTTTGTTAAAGCTTATTGTCATGAAGGTTGGCAATTAATACCAACGTTGCTGATAATGTAAAAATCATGCCGCAATATATTTAAGGAGCGAGTGCAAGAGATTAATACATTCCTATGGCAGATTATAAAAGCATGGTTTGCACATGAGCCTAATTATATGATTGATAAGGCAACACAAATCATTCAGGGACAAAATGATAAGAGCTATATTTTGTTATGAATCTGGCGCACAGTATAAAACCTATAAAGGTAAAGCGTTTTATGGCATGGGGGAGGATTTTCAACATGCTGTCGGGCGTTTGAGGGTGTTCTTACTCTCCGTAAAAGGTATTTTAACAAATCTTGCTTGCACGGACAAGGGAGAACTAGCAGTGGATGCCGATATAATCCCTTGTGAAATTGGTTTTTATTGCGTCGAAATAAATGATGAAGAAATTTATGTTTTAATTGACAGTGATAGTACTTGTATGTGCTTGACCAAGCCACATGTGACGCAATTTTTAAATTACCCATGGTGGCATGTCATCAAATTGACGATACAGTTTTTCGATTTGTCAGAAATATGACAATGCTAAAATATAGACATATTTTGGATGTGTTTGTGCCAATTGATAAGCTTACTGATAATGTTTGTAAGTGCCATAATAGCACACAAGAAAAAATATAAAATCGCCGCATGTGGTAATGCGAATTGATCTAGCTGACTTGCGTAAGTAAAAAGAAATAAAACAAGCACAAGAAACTTTAAAAAATAAAGAGAACAGCTTATACGACACTTTTCATGAAAGTAAATTTGCAGAGGATATAGAAATAAATAGGATAAAAGGAATTGCGACGTACAAAAGAAATATTCATAGACATATTTTATACTAAGCGTAACGGAGAAGCGCAAAGATGAGTATAATAGCAGGTGAAGATAAAATAGAGGGCATGAGTCAAAGTCCAGTTAATCCAGACATAGAAAAGTTAAAAGCAGCCTTTCCGCAATGTTTTTCTGAGGGAAAGCTCAATATAGATCAGCTTCTTAATCTATGCGGCGAATATATTGATAATGATTTTGAGAAGTTCAAATTTGAATGGAAGGGCAAAGGAGCAAGTTTAAAGCTTGCTCAAAAGCCTTCATTTGCGACATTGCGCCCGAAACGCGAGGAGAGCGTAAACTTTGATAATACACATAATCTTTATATTAAGGGCGATAATCTTGAAGTGTTAAAACTTATCCAGCGGGCTTATTTTGGCCAAGTGAAGATGATCTATATAGACCCGCCCTATAATACGGGGAATGATTTTATCTATTGTGATGATTTTAAAGACCCGCTTGCGCGCTATAAAGAAGTGACGAGCCAAACGACAAAATCGAATCCTGAGACAATGGGGCGGTTTCACACTGCGTGGCTCAATATGATCTATCCGCGCTTGCGTTTGGCACAGACTTTATTGCGTGACGATGGGGTGATTTTTATCTCAATAGATGATCATGAAGTTCATAATTTGCGCAAAGTATGTGATGAAGTGTTTGGCGAAGAGAATTTTGTTGCGCAGCTGGTGTGGAGGAAACGCACTGGTGCTAATGATGCGCAAAACAATGTAAGTACAGACCATGATTACATTTTGTGTTATAGTCGCAGGCACACTGTTTTTAGTGGAGTACAAAAGAGTTTTGCAAATTATACCAACCCCGATAATGACCCGCGCGGGCCTTGGATGGCTGATAATTTGACATGCAATAAAACAGCATCAGAGCGGCCAAATCTTAATTACCCGATTACTGATCCACAAACGGGTGTAGTTTACCAGTGTAATCCCAATCGTGTATGGGCTTATGAAAAAGGACGAATGGCAAACATCATCAAAGAAGGCAAGGTGATCTTCCCAAAAAACGGACAAGGTACGCCTACTTATAAACGTCATCAAACAGAAGTTAAATCTCAAACTAAACCATTTAGTACAATGCTTGAAACAGATATGAATTTTATAGCGACCAAACAATTACGAGAACTTTTAGGCGGCCAATTTTTTGATTATCCCAAGGGTGTGAGTCTTATAAAGCAATTGATTGAACAGACGACCAGTGACAACGACATCATTTTCGATTTTTTCGCTGGCTCTAGTACAACAGCGCATGCAGTGATGGCTTTGAATGCCGAAGATGGTGGTAATCGCAAATTCATCATGGTGCAATTGCCTGAATTATGTGATGAAAAGAGCGAAGCCTATAAAGCTGGTTATAAAACTATCTGCGATATAGGTATTGAACGTATTCGCCGCGCTGGTGCACAAATCAAGCAAAAGCATGAAGCAGAACTCACAAGTGAGCAGCCTCTAGACACCGGATTTCGCGTTCTAGAGCTCGATAGTTCCAACTTTTCCATATGGGACGATAGCCCGATTGATCCGAATGCACTTGATGTTAAAGAACAATTGCAAATGCGCTTGGATCATATTTTGCAGGGGGTGAATCCCGAGCGCTCTCATCAAGATATTATCTTCGAGATCATACTTAAATATGGTTGGCCACTGGATTTAAAAATTTACCCTTTACCAATCAATGGCAAAAAATTCTATTATATAGGCGAGAGCGAAGGCGATGTCTTGGTAATTATAGCCATAGACCCGCCCTTTGAACCCGAAGATGCGGAAGAGATGATAAAGTATTTGCCTGTAAAAATCGTAGCGCTTGATGCGGCCTTTAAAAGTGATGAGGCGCTTATTAATTGCGACTTTATCTTTAAAGACAATGAAGTAAGTTTTGATAAAATTTAAACTATAGAGAGACGATTGGGGCGGCGATATGAAACTTAAATTTAAACAACAAGAATTTCAAAATGATGCGGTTAAAAGCGTTATTGATTTATTTAAAGGCCAACCACGACGGAATTCTTCTATTTTCTTGCATTCAGAACAAGGACAATTAGCGTTAAATGAATTTGGTTGTGGTAATCAATTATTAATTAGTGATGAAAGCATATTAGCAAATTTACAAGAGGTGCAACAGAACAATAAACTCTTGGCGAGTAAGACGCTAGAGCAAAAGCAGTTTTCTATTGAGATGGAAACGGGAACAGGCAAAACTTATGTTTATAGCAAGACGATTTTTGAGTTAAATCAACGCTATGGCTTTACCAAATTTATTATTGTTGTACCAAGTGTTGCTATTCGCGAAGGGGTATATAAATCACTTCAGGTAACAAGGGAGCATTTTCAAACAGAGTTTGATAATCTGCCCTATCGTTATTTTATTTATAATTCAAAAGATCTTTCGCAAATTCGCCAATTTGCAAGCTCTACCAATATTGAAATTATGATTATCAATATTGATGCATTTAAAAAAGCAGAAAATATTATCAACCTTCCGCAAGATAGACTGAATGGCGAAAGTGCTATGCGTTATATCCAAGATACAAATCCGATTGTGATCATAGATGAACCGCAATCGGTGGATAATACAGCAAAAGCGAAGGAGGCTATTGCGAGCCTTAACCCGCTTTGTGTTTTCCGCTATAGTGCCACGCATAAAGATGAGATTAATCTTTTATATCGTTTAACACCTGTTGATGCTTATCAAAAAGGACTGGTAAAGCAAATTTGTGTTTCTTCTAATCAGATAGAGCAAGATTTTAACCGTCCCTATATTGCCTTGAAATCCGTATCACACAAACATGGCTTTAAGGCGCGCTTAGAGTTGGATATTGCGGGAAAGAATGGCACTGTGAGCCGCAAAACAGTTACAGTGAGACAAGGCGATGATCTGTATCGCGTTACGGGCGGGCGTGAGCTTTATAGGGGTTATATTGTTTCGGGTATCAATTGCATGGCGGGGGATGAAGCCGTTGAGTTTTCTGATACTGAAATTGTCAAGTTTGGCCACGCGCTTGGTGATGTGAATATAGTAGAGCTTAAACGCGCGCAAATTTATCGCACTATAGAAACACATTTAGATAAAGAATTGCGGCTTGCGCCTTTAGGGATTAAAGTTTTATCACTTTTTTTTATTGATGAGGTGGCTAAATATCGTAGCAATGATGAAGAGCCAGCACTTTATGAGCGTATGTTTGAAGAATGTTATGAAGAGCTGTTGGCGAAAAAGAAATATACCTCCTTGCGAACTGAGTTTGCGCAAAATGTTCGAAACGTACACGGCGGTTATTTCTCGCAAGACAAGAAAGGCGTGTATAAGGATACAAAGGGCGACAGCCAAGCTGATGATGACACTTATAACACGATTATGCGCGATAAGGAGTGGTTATTATCTTTTGCATGCCCCTTGCGTTTTATCTTTTCGCATTCGGCATTAAGAGAAGGCTGGGATAATCCGAATGTGTTTCAAGTGTGTATGTTGATTGAGCAAAAATCGAATTTTACCGCGCGGCAAAAGATTGGTCGCGGTTTGCGTTTGTGTGTAAACCAACAAGGTGAGCGGGTGGAAGATAAAGATATAAATGTGCTGCATGTCATGGTGAATGAAAGCTTTGCTGAGTTTGTGAGTACATTGCAAAAAGAATTAGAGGCGGATATTGGTTATAAATTTGGTACATTGCAGATGGAGGAGTTGGTTGGCCGTATTTATGAAGATGTAAAATATGCAGCCGCTAAAGTGGAAGTGCCACAAGCACAAAAAATTATTAAAACGCTTGTTGCAAAAGATTTGATTGACGAGGCGGGTGTCGTTAAAGTAGATCAGGATTTAGTGGCGAGCGAATTTGAAGCTATAGGGGCGGAGGAAATGCCACGCGAATTGCGTCAAGAAATTATGAAAAAAATTGATTCAGGCGCACTTATTAATGTTGAGACGCTGCAAGATCTGATTTATATGACAGCTGTGACGGAAACAAAAATTCTGTCTTCGCAAGAGGCTGCTGATATATTGGTTGAGTTGCGTGAAAAAGCCTTGCTTACATCAGCAGGAAAAATCACAGATACATTAAAAGCGCAATGGGCGACTGGGGCGTTGGATTTAAGTGAACGTTTTAGTAAAGGGCAAAAGCAGGCTGTGCTGCAGGCGCTAGAAGCGAGCCAAGCCATGCCGATTATTCGTAATGCTGCGCGCGAGGTGCGGGTTAAGCTTAAAAAGCAAACAGTGGCTTCGCCCGAGTTTTTGTCCTTGTGGGAGAAGATCAATAAAAAAACCACTTATCGTGCAAAGCTTGATCGTACAGAGTTTGTTGCCAAAGCAGTGGATTCAGTGAAAAAAATGGCGCCAGTTGCGCCCGCGCATTTGGTTTATCAAACAGCAGAGATAGAACTGGATAGTGCTGGTGTGACCTACGAAGAGCAGTTATTAAAGCAGAGTACGCTTGATTATAGTTTGTGTGCACTGCCGAACATTGTACATTATCTGACCTTAAAGTTGAAATTAACCGCAAAGACAATTATTGGTATTTTTACAAAGAGTGGTCGTGAGCATGAGTTTGTGAAAAATCCACAAGCTTTTTTAGAGCGCATAGAAGAAATACTCAATAAAACCCATGTTAATCTTACAATTGATGGCATTAAATATTTAAAGCTGGTCGGGAAAGAATATAGTGTGCAAGAGCTTTTTACCAGTGAAGAACTTGTGGCAAATTTAGAGCGTACAGCTGTTGTGAGTGAGAAGAGTGTGTATGATCATGTGGTTTATGAAAGCAGTGTGGAGAAAGAGTTTGCACAAAGTCTTGAAAATGATCCTGAAGTCAGATTGTTTTTTAAACTGCCAAGAAGTTTTAAAATAGCCACTCCCATTGGTTCTTATACGCCTGATTGGGCGGTCTTTTTAGAGCGGGATGGCGAACAAAAGCTTTACTTTGTGCTGGAAACAAAAGGGGCAAACAGCGAGTTTGATTTGCGCCTTAAAGAAATGCTGAAAATTAAATGCGGCAAAGCGCATTTTGCTGCACTGCAAACGAGCGTTGCATTTAACGACCAGCCGGTGACAAATTGGCGTGAATATAAGCGTACTTTGCCCGAAGCGGCGCATGAGTTTCCAAGTGCTGCGGTGGTTGTTGCAGAATGATTGGTGCATGAAATACTTAACGTGAGCGCGGGGAGGACAGCCAAACTTTTTATATCAAGATAATAAATTGACAAAAGGTGGCTACAAAGTAGCTATAATCCACACTTCTAATATAGGAGGTAAAGTTATGAAAACTAAAAATATGTATAAACAACTGAAAAAATCAAATTAAGCGGGGTGATGTTACTGTGCTCAAAGCCCGAGCAAGTGAGCAGAAAATGGCTGCTCGAAGCTCCCTTCTGAATTGAGGTTTTAGAATATATAAAGCTGGCAGCTTTATAGCCTTTGGATATATTAATGACGATAGATTATGAAGTTAAAAAGTTGCTCTATGGCTGTGCGGCAATGAGTGGGGTTCGGCTGATTACAGGTTCCTTCCATGCTTTTTTTTTCTTGTCTATGGGCGTTAGCATAACACAGTTAGCTTTATTGCAAATTGTGTTTAGCGTAGCTATTTGTATTTTTGAAGTGCCTTGTGGGATTTTAGGAGATAAAATCGGCGTTAAACAAAATGTTATCTTATCATGTTTCTTTTTTTCGCTCTTCTTCTTTTTATGTATCTACGCGCCTAATCTTTCTGTCTTAATTCCGGCAGAAATTATTTATGCTTTAGGCTTTGCTTTATGTTCTGGCGCTGATAGCACATGGATTAAAGGCTTAATCGACGGCGGTGGTTACAAGGATAGTTTGATCTACCACCAAGTAAACGCCTATAAGCGGGAACTAACGGCATTCATGAATACGGTTGCTGGTGCGCTAGGTGTTCTTATTGTTTTGTGTATGGATAATTATCAGTCGGCATATTATTTTTGTTCTTTCGGATTTCTCGTACTTGTATTCTTGTTTAGTCGGGTGACGGGGATAGGTATTGCATCCGTTTCGGATAGTCAGCCAATAGACTCAGGTTCTTTGTTGCATGCAACAGAAGCTTTTGCTTATTTAGTTACCTCAAAAATCGGGTTATATTATATATTGATATGTGGTTTTATTGTTGCCGCATTGCAGCCAATATTTCATTTTTGGCAACCTTTTATTTTGGGACAAACAGGAGTATTAGACAATGCAACAGGAAAGACTAAAATTCTTATTCTTGGCCTGTGCTTTGTGTCTTATACTCTCGTAAAATACTTATTTAATCGCTTTGTAATTAAATATCTTATGCAAAAATACGCTCCTATGGCGATAACTTTGTACTCACTAGTCCTGAGTGCTGTTGTTATGCTTGCTCTGCTTCTCGTTGCAAACAGTTGGGCCCCCATTATTTTATTCACCGTATTTCACAGTTTTTTTTCTGTCCCCGTAACGCAGTTTGAAGCAGAATTTTTTAAACATATTCAACAAAAGAATGCAAATACGGTTTTATCCATTGTTAGTTTTCTTGCACGTATTTTTGGTATTTTAGCGCTTGTGCTGATTGGTTGGTTGGCGAACAATGTTTGTATAGAAGCAGCTTTTTGTTTCACCTTGCTTTGTATATGTTTAATTATCCCGCTTAATTTGGCCTGGCTTTATACTGATAAAAAGTTAATAAAAGACGAGAAGGTTTGAAAGTGAAGATACTGTTAAATAGGAACTTGCCTATGACTTACATAAAGACACAGGAAAAAATAGTGTGTGGGTCATCTTATATGGATTGAGTCGAAATTAATAGCTGTCCATCGTTTTTAGTAGAGATACTTACCGATTTGAATGCGCCAAATGATTGTGCGGCTATTAGCCAGAAATATCGCGAACGAGCATATCAAGAAGCTTGTGATATTGATGTTTTGCTAAATAGTGGGCGCGTATTAGATTTTGCAAAAAACGCAAGCTTTTTTAGAGTGCGCGGAGGAAATCCTCGATAAAGCGTATGTCAATTTTACTATTGCTGGTATTAAATATTTAAAACTAGCTGGCCAAGACTATAGTGTGCAAGAATGTTTTGCAAGTAGCTAACTTTTGGCGAATTTAGAGCGTACAGCTCTGGTGAGTGAGAAGAGTGTATATGATCATGTGGTTTATAATTGAGAAAGAATTTGCGCAAAATTAATGATAATGCCTCCGAAGTAAAATTATTTTTTTAATTGCCAAGGAGCTTTAAAATCATGACGCTCATAGGCTCTTACACGCCGGATTTTGGGGTGTTTAAGAGTGAGAAGGCGCGCAAAAGCTTTATTTTGTACTGGAAACAAAAGGAACGAATAGCGAGTTTGATTTGTGCCTTAAAGAAATGCTGAAGATTAAATGCGGCAAGGCGCATTTTATCGCCCTTGAGACTGGTGTGGTGTTTGACGAGGCTCTGGTAATGAGTTGGCGCGATTCTAAGCGGGGGATGGTGGTAGAGAAAGTGGGGGGCTGTGGTAGGAGCGGGCGGCACGAATGACGCTGTCTTTAGTTGCGTACCGCCAAGCTAATTTTGTGCTTTGCGAAATTCGCCAAGGCTTTTGGACGTACCCCGTTTACCGCGTAATAAAATCTTATGAATATCATGCAGAAGGCGCGCAGAAATGGGTGATTGCGTGTCTAGCTTCCCAATGCCGTAATTAAGTACAGCCACATAATGAGATAGCTCTTCAATATCATCAGTCACACTGATACTTTTTCTTTATTTTCAAACAATAATAGGTCAGATGGTAACGATTATGTCCTTTCTATCTGAGAAAAGAGTAGCACCGCTTGCGTATATGCACGAGTAAAAGTCAATCAACATTGGTCTGAGGTAAAACCGCCAATTATTTCTAATACACCTAAGGATTTCATAGCTTGCTCTAACGGTTTATATAAAGCCGCCCTTTTAAAAGGTGAATTGGGTGGTAAATTTATTGGGATATAGGCTTTATGAATCTCTTGAACTAAGCTTTCTACTATGCAGGTCCTAAGGCGTGATTGCATATATGGTCGCATCTGTTGCTGCGTTTTGTAGACAGAGATCTTAAATTAGGAAAGGAGGGCTGCTCTTTTAATTACAAAGGAAGAATACGGCGCGTAAGTGCAGCAAAATGTATTTTGAGGAGCAGTAAAGGGGTGAGGCATTTGATGTCCAGCGGGTGACAGATTAATTGGAGTATAAGTGGGTATTGCTAGGGCGGAGTTTTTAGTTAAGAATTGTGCTCCGTACGCTATAAGCTCTCTGCATCCTTCATATAGGCGTTGAGATCATCGCCCAATGCAACGTAAAAGGGGCTATTTTGCCTTTAACGCTTGTTTAGCTGCTTCCATTATTGCCTCTGGCTCTATTAGCCATTACGGTTATAATTTCCTCGTCCAAAGAACAGGTCAATCGATTGCGTAATAGGGTATGTGTGCCTTTTTTGACCGTGTCTTTTTTAAAAGGCAGCTGTTACCTCGTGGCAGGGTTGGGTGTGTCTATATGATCAGCCTGCCAAAGAAATGGAAGCGTTATCGCGATAGCCACCAATAGTAGTCCAGCGATAAAGGCGGCAGCAAACTGCAATGATATAAAAGAACCAAGGACGCCGACCAAAAAGCTTCCGACCGGCATTCCAGCATAGCCGATCACCCGAAAAGCAGAATTAGCTCGCCCGAGAAGTTGTTTTGGTGTGAGGCGCTGCCTGAAGGCGGTAACACCAATAAACCATAAGCTTGCTCCAACGCCAGCGATAAAGGTGACGCCCCATACGACGACAGCACTTTTTGAAAAGGCTGGAACCAGCAGCAAGATAACCGTCCCTAAACCGTCAGTGAGAACAGCTAGGCGCACCGGTGCATAGCGTATATGTGGTGCAAATAGGGCACCTGCCATTGTACCAAGCGCGTAGGCTGCAAACATCACGCCATATTGGCTGCTATGTAGGCCCAGATACCGACCGTCGGTAACGAAGAAGATGAACGAGGTTAGGAATGCTCCAAATACTACCGATAGAAAGAATGTGAGTAATGTAAGGGAGGTAAGATGCCGATTTGAAAAAATGAAACGAAAGCCGGCAATGATATAACGGAAAGTGATGTTTTCTTTATCAGGTGTTGGCGATGTCGGAACAGCACGGCGAGCGGTAAAAATCAATGTGATAAAAAGCACGATTAAAAGGCCAAGAAATAGCAGTGTGCTATGCGCTAAAATGCTGCTTGTTATGACAGGGGCAAGAAAATAGGAGACCCCGAAATCTAAAAACAAGACAATAGAGTAGAAGGTCATCAATCGCTCTCCCTCCATGATAAGTGGTGGAATCGTCATTATATAAGCTTCGGCAGAAACGACGATGAATCCAGCAATGGTTGCATAGAAGAAAATTTGTTCGGCTGGAGCAATCTGTATCATGAGCAGTACGAACAGGACAATATGCAGTAGCATGAAGATGAAGAGAGCCGAGGTGGCAAGTTTTATTTTGTCGCAGCGATCAAGTAAAATGCCTGCAAGGATGCCGAAAATTGGCCACGCTAATGAAAAGAGACCTTGCGCCCAACTTACTCCGACTACGCCATATCCAGATTGTCTTGCTAATAGCGGGATGGCAGTGCGCAAAGCACCGCTGAGTAAGGCGAGCAGACTAACGGTTAGGCAAAAATAGCGTATGTTCTTATTGGCAAAAAGCGTGAACATTCTTTTCTCCTTAAGATGCCACACAGGTTTCCGCTGGTCCATCAAGTACGGCGGTTGTATTCAGCATATTTGCGACATAGCCGTCCAAGATATTCCTATCTGCCTGAGGTAGAAGAAAATACATAAGGTTGGAATACCATTGCCAACCACGCTGAGTCAGCTGGAGATCGTTATCACTTTCTGCGATGAGACCTGCACCTATGAGCTGTTGTAGGTTATTGTAAACGAAAGAGGGGAGTGCGGTCCAGTCAATTCTTTCTTTTTTGGCATAACCGTTATAAGGTAGCCTCATACACAAAGCCTTGGAGGCTTGTTGCTCCGCTGATACCCAATTGTAGTATACTTTGGATTTGCCTTTAAGTTGTATGTCGGTAATGTATCCGCTTCGACTGGGATTGGCTCGTGTGACGAGTGAGCCGAGAACCGACAGTGCTGACGCTCCGAATCCAACCACATAATCGTCATGATAACCATGCAAATATTTGTGATAGCGGAAATAATTAGCTGAACTCGTTTTAGCGAGCGTTAGAGGAGTGTTATTGGCAATTTTGATATAGGAATGTCCATTACACGGCGCATAGCCGCAGCTGCGCATAACGATGTCGCTAAATAAGCGGAGCATCTGTCGATGCTGTAGGCTGGATGGCTTTAGCCCTTTTTGTGCGTAAGACTTATGCAGTTGCGACGTGATAGCCAGATTGTTGATTGCATAGAGGTTGATGGTTTCAGGATGAAGCTCGCTGGCTTGCTTCAAATCGTATAATAGTTCTTCGGCTTGCTGGCTGTGCATGCCAATAGTAGGTCGAAACCGACATGTCCAATTATCTCTTGTGACCAAGCCACGGTATTGTTGATTTGTTCACGTGTTGAGGTGAGGTTAAACAATGATCGGAAACGCTCAATGAAACTCTGTATACCGAAGCTGATCCGGTTAACGCCGATCTCACGGGCAGCATAAAGTTTATCACGTGTGACGCTCTTCGGTTCGCTTTCCGGTGTAAACTCGGTTAAGGAAGAGAGCTCAAATTCGGCATGCAATACTTTTCCGATGTGTCGGATATTATCTGCGGACAAAAGCGACGGTGTGCCGCCCCCTATATAGATGCTGCGGATGAACCCTCTAAGCAAGCGAATGAAATTTCCTTTGGTTCTGATCTCTGTGGTGAGCGCTGACATATAAGATTCGATTTGCTTAACGTGCTTGTAGGCCCCTTTCTGAAAGGGACAGAAGGAACAGATGGTTTCGCAAAAGGGAATATGCAAATAAAGAGAAATGGTACGCGCTTGTGGAATCTGCTTACTTTGCGCTAGTTTATTAAAGTCTATGTAATCGTAAAATTCATTTGAAATAGTGCGAAATAACGGATATGTGAAGTTGTAAATCGGCTTGAGTTGATCGAACTTCACAAAAGGATGATCCACGAGTTGCATAGCTTACCTCCCCCAATTTCTTAACTTGCACTATATTATTGACGGGCGACTGGTGATCCAATCACCCGAGTGTATTACCAAAGATTTTCACGGAACATAATGAATCCTCCTTTTGTAGAAGTTATATGTATAATACATATAACTTATTATATGAACAGGCTCGCTTGTTTAAGAGGCAATCTAAAGATAAAAATATAAAAGAACTTTCTCTTGCAGCCTTATGGTCTGATATTGTAATTGGTATCCTGTTTTACGTGGTCGGGCTATGAATGCCTAGGGCGAGAAAAAGCAGGGTATTTTAATGGACGTGCGGGGCATCATTGTTATGTTGCTGGGACTTGGAATTTGCGTCTGATTATGAAATATCATTAGCGCAAAAAGATGGTTTTAAAGGTAGAGATATATTTTTTAATACCCCTGTAAAACTTCGAGAAGAGATAGAATTATCTATTAGAAAACATATAAATGTCCAGTGTGATAATATTATCGAATTACATGACATCATCACTCTTGCCCGCCATTTTGACATATTGCCTAAAATCTCATTGAGATTGTGCCATGTACTGGCAAACGGGGATAGATCGCGTTTTGGTATGACTGCGGCGGAGTTACTTGCCGCATTATCTTTGCTAGAATCCAATAGGATTAGGCTTAATGGGGTGCCTTTGCATGTGGGCTCTCATTTGAATTCGACTGAGTTAATAGTATCCACCTTAACTAAGGCTGGAAAGGATATTTACGCATTGAAGGATCAAAAAAGTTTTATCAGTCTAGGCGGGGGATATCCGACTTCCACAGCGTTCTGCGATGCCGTGACGGTCAATGACGAATACCCTCGTAAAATTTATGAGGCATTATCACAATTGGGTTGTGATTTATATAAGCTTACGGTAATTATTGAACCTAGGCGTATTATATCTGAAGATCATGGTTATTTATTTTCAAATATTAGCTCTATAAAAGAGCAGAATGGTACGAACTTAATTACAATCTGGGCTCTGGGGATGTGTACTCAATCTACACAGTATCACTAGATCATAAGTCAAAGTATGTGAAAGCAACTGATACAAAAAAGATTTTACGATGGTGGAAGATCGACGATGAAAGACGTTAGTTCAAAGGAACTTGATATTATTGTGTTCTCATATCCTGATTTTTTGGCTTTTTAGATATAAATAACAAACCTCCTAGTGGGCTGGAGACTATCAAATGTTGGATCCCGCATGGCGCAATTAGCAAAAAATCCTATCTATTGGATTTGGTATGCTCTACTGTATTTTCAGCCCTAAATATTGTGTGCGAAGTGCAATGTCAAGCGGTGGGAATTGATATAAGTGCAGAGTCTATAAGTATCCGCTCAGAACAAGGTTGATAGCTCTATTATGCAGGGGATGGTTAAGTTTCATGTCGGAAATGCTAAGCGTATGTCTTGTCCTGAAAATACATTTACGCATATTACGGCGGGGTGAGTGTTTGTAAGCACTAGCTGTAAAGGCTACTCACCATCCTAGAGTGTTTACTTCTATGTGGATAACAATAGAGTTACAAAACTTGCTTCATATTAAAAGAAAAGTTTCTTTTCTTTTAATTAAGCATTACTACAACCAAAAGGAAATTAAATATCTCGCCTTTATTATTCTCGCCAATGTTTGCTTATATATGATTATTTGAATCGGAATTAGGTTACGTACAATATGGTATTTCTCGCTGTTTTATATAAGAAGAAGGTTCGCACCGATGTATCGCGTGCAATATCAACTTTTTCACTATGGTGATAGGATAGCTTGTTGAGCGTAAAGTTCTTTTACCTTGATAGATCTTATAGTATTCTTCAAAAATATCAGTTGATAATTTTTTTTCGTGTCGTTTATGCAGGGGCTGATACTATAAGAATAGAACTTGATTGTTTGTAAAGTTGGTATGTTATGGCTGTAAAAAATGGTAAACAAACGAAAAGTAAAAATTTTAAACCTGTCTCTCGTTTTCTCAAAAGTTTACGTGGTGTGCGCAATTGGGAACAAGTTTCACAATGGCTTGCTTTCCGTAAGGTAGAGGATATTGAATGTATTACGCCTGATCAAGCAGGGGTACCACGGGGCAAGATGATGCTTTCTAAAAAATTTACATCGGAAACATCATTGGCATTGCCTTCAGCAGTTTTTATGGCAACAATTTCAGGGGATTATCCTGAAGATGGTCATGGTTTTGAATATCCTAAAGCAGATGGTGATTTACGCCTTGAGCCTGATCTTTCTACGTTAAGCATTGTTCCATGGGAAGATGCTCCCACAGCACAGGTGATTTGTGATCTTGTGTATCAAAATGGTCAGGTTGTGGATTACACACCACGCAATGTTTTACGAACGGTAGTTCATTTTTACACAAAAATGGGTTTAAGCCCTGTTGTTTCACCAGAAATTGAGTTTTATTTGGTACAAAAAAATCCCGATCCTGATTATCCGTTAGTTCCACCGGTTGGTCGTTCTGGGCGTTCAATTGGTGGTGGACAGGGGTATTCCATTGCCGGTGTGAATGAATTTGATGATTTGATTGATGATATTTATCATTTTTCAGAGGCACAAGGATTGGAAATTGATACCCTCATTCATGAAGAAGGAGCAGGTCAGTTTGAAATCAATTTACGTCATGGTGATCCTATTGAATTAGCGGATCAAGTTTTTATGTTTAAACGAACAATTCGTGAAGCTGCACTAAAACATAATATGTATGCAACTTTTATGGCAAAACCCATTCAAGGGCAGCCGGGTTCTGCTATGCATATTCACCAATCGGTTGTTGATAAGAAAACCGGTATGAATATTTTTACACAGGAAAATGGTGAAGAAAGTATCTGTTTTCGCCATTTTATTGGTGGATTGCAAAAACATATGCCAGGGGTACTTGTGATGCTTGCGCCTTATGTGAATTCTTATCGACGTCTTGTCCCTGATAATTCGGCTCCTGTTAATTTGAGATGGGGATATGATAATCGTACTACAGCTTTTCGAGTTCCCCGTTCTGCTCCTCAAGCGCGGCGTGTTGAGAATAGACTTCCTTCATCAGATGCGAATCCCTATTTAGCCCTTGCAGCTTCTCTAGCGTGTGGTCTTATTGGTTTGCAACAAAAAATTGAGCCGGATGAGCCAGCAACAAATAATGTAAACGCTGATAATATTGAGTTACCGCGTGGACTCATTGAGGCAGTCAATTTGTTTGAACAAGATACAGCGATACGTGCTATTTTAGGGGATGTGTTTGTCAGTACTTATGCTGCAATCAAACGACAAGAGTTTGAAACTTTCATGGAAGTAATTAGTCCGTGGGAGCGTGAATATCTTCTGCTGAATGTTTAAATTTTATGACGATGATTGATTATAATTCAATTTCTCCAGGAATTTCTTGGTATGAAGATACTTTAAAAGAACGTCCCTCTTATCCTTCTTTTTGTGAAAACAGACAGTGTGATGTGGTCATTATTGGAGGCGGATTTACGGGTCTGTCGGCTGCTTATCATTTAGTCAAGGCTGGAGTAGATGTTGTTTTATTTGAAGCATCACGTTTTGGTGATGGTGCTTCAGGGCGCAATGGTGGACAGCTGGGAACAGGGCAACGGCAATGGGTAGAAACATTAGAAAAAAAGTATGGTTTTGAGCGAAGTAAGGCTCTGTTTGATTTAGCAGAAGAAGCTAAAAGAGATATTTTATCTTTATGCGCGATGCCTAATTGTTCGTGTGATTTGATAGGAGGACAGCTTTCTGTGACACATAAAAGGCGTGAGCTTCTCTCTTATCAACGGCATATTGAGGTGATGCAGCGTTATGGCTATCATGCGCTTACTTTTATGGATAGGGCAGAAACATCTAGGCGACTTGGATCGTCTTTTTATTGTGGTGGTATTTATGATGCGGATACCGGCCATATAAATCCCTTAAAATTGATTATTGGATTGGCAAAAAAAGCTAAAGATGTTGGTGCTAAGCTTTATGAGAAGTCACAAGTAACGACCGTAAGGCGCACGGGAGCCCATTGGAAAGTGATAACAGAAAAAGGCAGTGTAACAGCAGAGCATGTGTTACTTGCAACAAATGGGTATAAACTTGGTCTGGAGCGTTTTATTGAAAAAAATATTGTTTCTATTCGTTCTTATATTGGAGCAACGGACCCATTACCAAAGCACAGTTCAATTCTCGCAGGCGGGGAATCGGTTGATGATTCCCGTTTTATGGTTCGCTATTTTCGCAAAAGCGTTGATAATCGTCTCTTATTTGGTGGCGTAGAAAGTTATGATAATAAACATCCTTTAAATTTAGATGAACGTATAAAACGGCAAATTGCTGAAGTTTATCCTCAATTACACTCTATCAATTTAAGCCATTGTTGGGGAGCAACGGTTGCCATTACAATTGAGCGCATGCCCTATGTTCGACAACTTTTCTCAAGGATGACTTATTGTGGTGGTTATTCAGGGCATGGCGTTATGCTGGCTCCTTTCATAGGAAAATTATACGCAGAATGGTTGACTGGAAAATATGAACGTTTTTCCTATTTCCAAGACTTGAAGATTTCATCTTTTCCGGGGGGAAGAGTTTTGCGTTATCCGCTTATATTTTTAGCAATGCGTTGGTTTTCTTTAATGGATCGTTTTTGATGGAAACATTGCTTGAAATGAAGCAAATTAATGGCTTCTTTAGTATCTGTTTGCTTTAATGAGCGAAGCTTTTATAAGTGATATGGGATTTCATAATCGAATAGAAAAATAAACAAGTTCATGGTACATAAAATTATTCCAGTTTCTTCTTTTGATTGTATTGTTTTTGGTGGCAATGGTGATTTGGCGTCGCGCAAGCTTTTGCCGGCTTTGTATCATTGTCAGTGTGTTGGTCAATTCAGTGAGCCAACACGTATTATTGGGGCTTCCCGCACTCCCTTAAGTCATGAAGAATATCAAAATTTTGTCCGCACTTCTTTAGAAAAACATATCCATCCAAAAGATCTCAATTCAACAGAACTCAATCGTTTTCTTGCACGTTTAAGCTATGTTTCTGTTGATGCTTCCTCAAATCGAGGGTGGGAGGATTTAGCTCTCCTTCTGTCACGAGATTCAGCGAATATTCGAGCTTTTTATTTGGCTGTTAGTTCGTCACTTTTTGCTGATATTGCGATGAAGTTGGGAAAAAATGATTTGGTGACACCACAAACACGGATTATCATTGAAAAACCAATTGGTTGCGATGTAAAAACAGCTGTTTCACTTAATGATGCATTTGCAAGCGTCTTTAATGAAGAGCAGATCTTTCGTATTGATCATTATCTTGGGAAGGAAACTGTTCAAAATTTAATGGCATTGCGGTTTGTTAATACACTTTATGAACCGCTATGGAACTCCAACTATATTGATCATGTTCAAATAACCGTTGCTGAATCTTTAGGGTTAGAGGGGCGTACAGAATATTATGAAAGCACTGGTGCTCTACGGGATATGGTCCAAAACCATATGCTGCAATTACTTTGTTTGGTTGCGATGGAAATACCATTTACCAACAGTGCTAATGCTGTGCGCGATGAAAAACTTAAAATTTTACATTCTTTAACACCGCTTGATGTACATAATGTAGGACAGCATACTGTACGTGGGCAGTATCTTTCTGGTCTATCAAATGGTATATCTGTAGAGTCTTATTTCGATGATCTGGGAAGAGTGAGTAAGAGTGAAACATTTGTAGCGCTTAAGGTTAAGATTGATAACTGGCGTTGGGCTAATACGCCTTTTTATTTACGAACAGGTAAGCGCATGTTCACGCGAATGTCTGAAATTGTTGTGGTTTTTAAACCTATTCCTCATAATATTTTTAATGTGGATTTAGATGAAATTTTTTCTAATCGGCTTGTGATTCGTCTCCAACCTGATGAGGGTGTGAAACAATGGTTGATGATTAAGGATCCAAGTTACGGCGGTATGCGGTTTCGTCACATTCCATTAGATATGAGTTTTGCTTCCGCATTTTCTGAACGTAATCCTGATGCTTATGAACGTTTATTAATGGATGTTATTCGTGGAGATCAAACGCTGTTTATGCGTCGTGATGAAGTTGAGGCTGCTTGGCGTTGGATTGATCCAATCATTAAGGGATGGGAAGCAATAAAACAGCCGTTTCACAGTTATAGCGCTGGTTCGTGGGGGCCATCTGCTTCGACGATTCTCATGGAACGTGATGGGCGTATATGGAACAATTTAGTTTAGAGCAATAAGTATGTATAGAATGAATATTGACCGTTTAGATTTTGAAACCCCTCAGACTTTAGCCTTGGCATTAGCAGATCGAGTAGCCGCAGAACTTAGTGTATCTGTTCTTGAGCGTAAGAGAGCAGTTTTAGCGGTGTCTGGTGGTAAAACACCAGAATTGTTTTTTCATTATTTGTCAAAAGCGGATATTGATTGGCAAAATATCATTATCACTTTGGTCGATGAACGTTTCGTTCCTACACACGATGAACGTTCAAATGAGCATATGGTACGGTGTCATTTGTTACAAAATTTTGCCGAAAAAGCGCGTTTTGTAGGGCTTTATCATAAAGCGATTACTGCTGAACTTGCTGCTTTTTCAGCGGCGAGTCGTATTAATACTTTGCCTAAACCCTTTGATGTTGTTGTTTTAGGAATGGGGGGTGATGGACATACGGCTTCTTTTTTTCCTGATGCTGATCGTTTAAAGCAAGCGCTTGATCTGCGAACACAAGCACTTGTTCTGCCCCTTCATGCTAAGAGTGCTGTTGAGCCAAGACTCTCACTAACTTTGCCAGTTATTATGCAGTCTCGTTGTATTATTCTCCATATCGAAGGTTTTCAGAAACGCGATTGTTTTGAAAAAGCTTGTCAGGATGGATCTGAAATAGAAATGCCTATTCGGGCAGTTTTGCGTAATTCCCCTCATCTTGTGCAGGTTTATTGGTCGCCTGCAGATAATGAAATAAGTGAATTAGAATATGAGAGACAAGGTGAATAAAAACGTAATCTCTCTCAATGAATGAGGGGAAGCAACAATGAAAGAGGGAGGGGAATATGGCACTTTCCAAGACAATTGCCACAGTTACACGAAGGATTTATGAACGTTCTCGATCAACACGAGAAATTTACTTAGATCGTATTACGAAAGCACAAGTTCATCGCCCCAAACGAAGTTTTTTAGGATGTGCCAATCAGGCTCATGGTTTTGCTGCTTGTGGTGCAATAGATAAAGAGCGTTTGAAGGGAAATATCGTTGGGAATATTGGCATTATCACGGCATATAACGATTTACTTTCAGCTCATCAACCTTTTGAAAAATTTCCTCACTTAATTAAAGAGTCGGCCCGTATGGTTGGTGGTGTTGCACAGGTTGCAGGTGGTGTTCCCGCGATGTGCGATGGTGTTACGCAGGGAAATGCGGGGATGGAGCTTTCCCTTTTTTCGCGTGAAGTAATTGCAATGGCGACAGCTATAAGCTTATCACACGATGTCTTTGATGCAGCATTGTATCTTGGGGTGTGTGATAAAATTGTACCAGGTTTATTGATTGGTGCACTAACATTTGGTCATTTACCAGGAATTTTTATACCAGCTGGTCCTATGACAAGTGGTCAAGGTAATGATGAAAAAGCGAAGATACGTCAACTTTACGCGGAAAATAAAATAGATCGCCAAACACTTCTAGCATCAGAAGCACGTTCTTATCATGGACCAGGAACATGTACATTTTATGGAACAGCTAACTCTAATCAGGTGATACTGGAGATGATGGGGCTTCATATGCCGGGAGCTTCTTTTGTTAATGCGAATACACCGTTGCGTGATGCTTTAACAAAAGAAGCCACGAAACGTGTACTTGAAATGACAGATCTTGGTGATCATTATAGGCCACTTGGTATGATCATTGATGAGCGTTCTTTTGTAAATGCCATTGTAGGATTAAATGCAACAGGAGGTTCTACCAATCATACGATTCATTTGATTGCTATAGCTGCTGTTTGCGGTATTAAATTGACATGGCATGATATTGCAGAAATTTCATCCGCTGTGCCTCTTTTAGCGCGCATTTATCCTAATGGTTTAGCGGATATCAATCATTTTTATGCTGCTGGGGGGATGGGATTTATTATTCGCGAGCTTATCGAGGCAGGTTTAGTACATGAAGATGTTTCTACGGTTTTTGGTAAAGATCTCACTGCTTATGCAATTGAAGCAAAGCTTTCTGCTGATGGTCATGTGGTGCGTGAAGCGGCTCTCAAGGAAAGTGGTGATCATAAGGTGTTAGCAGGGTGGAGAAAGCCATTTCAGCCTGACGGTGGTCTTCGTGTTTTATCGGGAGATTTGGGAACAGCTATTATAAAAGTTTCCTCTGTTAAACCAGAGTATTGGCAGATTAAAGCACCAGTCTTTGTTTTTAATGATCAAGAGGAACTACAAAAATCTTTTAAATCTGGAGTGTTGTATGATAAAGATTTTATCGCCGTCATTCGCTATCAAGGACCAAAAGCCAATGGTATGCCAGAGCTTCATAAATTAACGACCATTTTAGGCGTTTTACAAGATCGCGGTCAAAAGGTAGCATTGATAACCGATGGGCGTATGTCAGGGGCGTCAGGAAAAATTCCTGCTGCCATTCATGTGACACCGGAAGCAATGGATAATGGCCCCATTGCACGTTTGCAGGATGGTGATATTGTTTTTCTTGATGCTCATGAGGGTAAACTAACTATTTTGGAGGATTTAGCAAAATTTAACGCGCGAAAAATCATACCTCCTGATCTTTCAAAAAACGAACATGGTGTTGGACGCGAACTTTTTCATGTTTTTCGTCAATCCGTTAATCGTGCAGATCAAGGGGCATCTGTTTTTATGACATGAAAAATGCAAAAATAAACAAGCTTAATCATGTACAATAAAACCATATACAAGGAATTGTTACAATTCTTAGAATTTTGGTATAGGCAGATTGTGTGATCGCGCGGCGGCTTTGAGTGTATTAACCATAAGCATGGCAATTGTCATTGGTCCAACGCCTCCTGGAACAGGGGTAATCGCAGCAGCTTTTTCTTTTACGTTTTCAAAATCGACATCACCAACAAGACGTGTTTTCCCTACACCTTTTTCTGGTGCAGCAACGCGGTTAATACCAACATCAATAACAATTGCACCATTTTTTATCCAGTCTTTTTTAATCATTTGTGGGCGGCCTACAGCTGCGACTAAAATATCAGCGCTTCGACACACATCATCAAGGTCACGGGTACGACTATGGGCAATTGTCACAGTGGCATTGGCTGCTGTTAAAAGGGCAGCCATAGGTTTTCCAACAATATTAGAGCGTCCAACAACGACAGCATCAAGTCCAGATAAATCTTGCCCACAGTGTCGTTCAATCATCATCATGGCACCAGCTGGTGTGCAGGGAATAATCGCATCTTCAAGTGCATTTGCCGCGAGTTTTCCTACATTAATATAATGAAAACCATCAACATCTTTTTGGAAAGCAACGGCTTGTGTTATGCGATTTGTATTCATATGAGCAGGGAGAGGCAACTGTACCAAAATACCATGAATTTTTGGATCAGAATTTAATGTTGCAATAAGTTGAAGGAGTTCTTTTTCTTGCGTTTCTTTAGAAACGACATGTTTGATTGAAAGAAACCCACATTCTTCGGCTTTTTTATTTTTTGAGGTGACATATACTTGACTTGCGGGATCATCTCCAACGATAATAACAGCGATACTAGGTTGTATATTATAGTGATGGCGGAGCTTTATTGTTTCGGCCTTAACTTTCGCAATAATCTCTTCAGCAAGTTTTTTTCCATCGATAATATTATTCATTCAGAGATCCTTTCGGTAAGGCTGTTTGTTTTTTTGTAAAGCATTTTCTAATAATACGATAGAGTTTTATAGCAATATTCATGTGAGAACAGTAAGAATGGTTTTATAATGTTGTGGATTTATAGTTTTGAAGACTTTTAAATAATTGCTTTATAAAGAAGCAGCAACATTGCTGTTTGAATAAATTTTGGATAAAGAACAAAAATAATGAAGATACAAAGTGGATATAGTGAATTATAGGGTTATAAAAACTTTTTATAATCATTTAAGTTTGTTTTTAATCTGTTATAGGGGGGGATAAATATAGAGGGATATTGTGCGCATCAGAATAATAAAATTTTTGAGCGGAATTTTTATTACAATTATCTTTTTATTTGGAGTGGGGATTCTCGTTTTACCTTATCTTATCTCTACAGATGCGATTCGTATTCGTTTAGCGCAGGATTTGAGTGTATGGACCGGTTACAATGTGCAATTGCGTGATCCACCGCGGTTACATCTTTTTCCTTATCCTAAAGCATTTCTTTCTGGCGTTACTTTAACATCAAAAATGGATGATGTTGCGCCATTAATGGAAGCTGAATCAATAGAAGTTGATCTTTCTGTCGTCGATCTTCTTTGGGGACATGTTTCTTTTTCAGAGACGCGGATTATGCGTCCTCAATTTGTTATGGAAAAGCCTGTTAAAACAATAGCAGATTTTTTTGATCGGTTTTCTCGCTCACAAGGTGCATTAGGGTTGGCAATACGCAATACGCGTGAAATATTAAAACATAATCCTGAACATCCAGAGATAGAGCACCTTTTAAAACAACCTTTTGGGCGGATTGTCATTAAAAATGGTGTTCTTGTGTATCACGATAGTTTTTCGGGAATGGCAGAAAAAATAACAGGATTAAATGCGACTTTACATTGGCCGGAATCGACTCAGGAAGTACGGTTACGTGCAGATGCGCGTTGGCGCGGAGAATTTACAAAGTTATCAATTGATGCTTCTCAAGCATTGCTGCTTCTTGCAGGAGGAAAAAGTCATATTAGGGCAAGTCTCAATTCTGTACGTGGGGGAATAACTTTTACAGGAAAGGCTCGGTTATCTGAATATTATATTTTTGACGGAAAAGTATCGATGCGTTCTCCGGGATGGAATCAGACATTGTCTTGGGTTGGTGGAAATCAGTTTTGGGGACATAAATTTAAAATACCCATTGTATGGGAATCTCATTTTTTAGCGCAGCCAATGCATATTCAAATGAACAATGTTACATTTACGATGGGGAAAGCCAATGCGCGAGGAGCTTTAAAACTCGATTTTCAAGATTATGTACCAAATGTTATGGGCTCGTTAGCCTTTGATAACCTAGATCTTAGCCTCTTGGGTTCAATGTTTTTTTCAGGTAAAAAGAAAAATTCCTTCTTTGATATGACAATTTTTGATCGTATTGGCGTGGATATACGACTTTCTGCGCCACAAGCTAAAATAGGAAATATTTCCCTCACAAATTTAGCTGCTGCAATACAAATAAGAAATGGGCATGGTATTTTTGATCTTGGACATGCGAATATTTTTGGTGGATCCGTGCAAAGTAATATTGAAGTTACGCCAGCTGGACAGAAAGTGCGTATAGGAGGAAATATTTCAGGTGCTTCTATTGATATGCAGGAGACTTTAGAAACCTTGGGATTGATTCCATTTATACAAAGCAAAACGAATTTTACTGCAACGATACGAACACTTGCTGATTCTTGGCGAGAAATTTTTACGCAAATGCAGGGTGAATTAACACTGAAGATGTCTTCTGGTCGGCTCTTAGGATATGATTTGAATGAATTACAAACAAGACTTTTAAATAAACAACAATTTCTTTTAATGACTAATGATACTTTTTCAACAACATTTGATCACTGGGATATTCAGACAAGCTTTTCAGAAGGTATGATGAAGGTGACAGAGTCATTAATGCGTACAGCAGACTTGAGCTTATCCATCCAAGGAACCGTTGCAACTGATATCGCGCAAGGGAAGCAGAATGAATTGATATTACAGGCACAACTACGCAAAAACTATAGATCAGAAACTTTATGTAAAGATGTCCAATGTCTCGCTAATAGCCTTGCATGGCCTTTTACATTTTCTCTACGCTCTAAAGGGCAAAACCATGGTAATTTTTGGGTTACAAAAGACATTGACGCAGATTGAGAATTGTTTTTTATCTATATAGCACTCTATCTTATAATAGTAATTCGTCTTTTTGCAACTTAAAATTGTCTTTTAATTTAAATCAGAGGTCCCACTCTATCGGAAGATTTTCTCATTTTAAATCCGTTCGTGGTGAAGCAGTAAAAATCGTTCTCTCCGTCATAAGTGTGGTTGATATAGATAAATGATTGAAGAGAGGAATAAAAATCCTTCTTATGGAATCTTTCAAATACAAGAAATTCATAATATTGATGCAAATCTTATAAAAGTTTCTAAAAAACATTAAATTTTTAAGGGGGATGTCGGCCAGTGCTTACTGAATCCCAGAAGAAATACCATAACCATCTTTGGTAATTGTATGCTTCCCATCTGCTCCAACAGAACCAATTCCCACTGTAATCAAAATAAAGGCTAAGAGGGTTGTAATCGTAATAATTGTAGCTTTTTTAGCAGACATATTTTTCCTCCACGGATGCATCAATGACTGAATGCAAAGATGAATGGTGCATTATTTAAACTTTTATGAAAGTAGAATCACTTAAGGATCTATAAGTTCCTATTATTATCTCATAAAGCTAAAAAAACTCTATATTTCTTTAATATATTATAGTTCTATAGATATAATTTTTTCTTTTTGCTATATATTTTTCTTTATTTTTTCGATGACGATAGTGAGCATTGGCAAAATTTTTATGCGCATAAATTATAAACTTAAAAGATTATTTATACGACAGACATTGGCTTTGAATGAAGAAATAAAGATAGAGGGGGCACAAGCTTCTTATCTTGTGCACGTTCTGCGTATGAAAGAAGGAGCAGAAATTTTACTTTTTAATGGACAGGATGGTGAGTGGCTTGCTAAACTTATCATTGTTAAGAAAAAATTTGTTGTGGTTCAACTTATCCATCAAGAAAGATTACAAACGACGCATTCCAATCTTATTTATTGCTTTGCTCCACTCAAAAACGCTCGGTTGGATTATATGGTGCAGAAAGCTGTTGAAATGGGGGTATCGACTTTGCAGCCTGTTATAACGCATCATACGCAGGTTACGCGTATCAATATGGCGCGTATGGAAGCCAATGTTATTGAAGCTTCTGAACAGTGTGGCATTTTATCTCTCCCTGAATGCGTATCTGCTCTATCATTAGCAGAACTTTTAGTACGGTGGGATGAGACACAGCCTTTATTTTTTTGTGATGAAGAGCATAAATCGCATAATCCATTACCTTCTTTTAAAAAGCGTGACGTTACAACACCTGGTATTCTTATTGGACCAGAAGGTGGCTTTAGTGAAGAAGAGCGGAGCTTTTTAAAAAAACATCCTTTTGTAGTTCCAATATCATTAGGTCCGCGTATTTTACGCGCTGACACTGCCGCTGTTGCTGCTTTGGCTCTTCTTAATGCTACCGTGGGGGATTGGGCAATGGATTGAGAAATCTGTAAAATCATTCTAAACAGTTCATTTAAGATGATGATACCAATGATAGGATACGATAAGTTATGGCGCTTGATATAACTGATGAAAGTGAAATTTATAACTTAGATTCCTTGGTTAGCTATTTCCAAGGGGGGTATAAAGCAGAAGATGATTGGCGTATCGGTACAGAACATGAAAAGTTTCCGTTTTATAAAGATGGTTTTCACCCTGTTCCTTATGAAGGAGAGAGGGGAATCCAAGCGCTTTTAGAGAGGATGCAAAGCGCCTTAGGATGGAAACCTATTTTAGATGAAGAGAATATTATTGGGCTTGTAGGATCAGTTGATCAGGGAGCCATTTCTTTGGAACCTGGAGGACAATTTGAATTATCTGGTGCACCATTAAAATCAGTAGGCCATACATATCACGAGTTGATGGAGCATTTAACTCTTCTCAAAAAAATTGCAGAACCATTGGGTATAGGTTTTCTAGGTCTTGGAGCTAGTCCAAAGTGGACTTTAGCTGAAACGCCGCGAATGCCTAAATCACGTTATCAGATTATGACTGATTATATGCCTAAAGTGGGGCATAATGGTCTTAATATGATGTATCGCACATCAACAGTTCAGGTTAATCTTGATTTTTCATCTGAAAGTGATATGCGGCGAAAAATGCAAGTATCTATGAAGTTACAGTCCATTGCAACAGCATTATTTGCAAGTTCACCTTTTACAGAAGGACGCCCAAATGGCTTTTTGTCGTGGCGTTCTGAAATTTGGCGTAATACGGATAATCAGAGGACAGGCGTTCTTCCCTTTATATTTTCTGAGCGTTTTGGTTTTGCTGATTATGTTGAATGGGCTCTTGATGTTCCAATGTATTTTGTTGTGCGTGATGGTCGTTATTATGATTGTACACATATAACATTTCGTCAGTTTATGAATGGAGCATTAAAAGGACAAGTTGCAAATTCAATTCCAAACATGGGAGATTGGATTAATCACTTATCAACGTTATTTCCTGAAGTCCGCTTAAAAAGATTTTTAGAAATGAGAGGAGCTGATTGCGGTTCTTGGAAGCGCATTTGTGCGTTGTCGGCTTTTTGGGTCGGGCTTCTTTATGATAGGGAAGCACTTAATGAGGCAGAAGCTTTGACAAAAGATTGGTGTTTTGAAGAAGTTTTAGATGTGCGCCAACGCGTTCCTAAAGAAGGGTTAAAAACTCCTTTTCGTCAAACTATTCTTTTAGAGTTAGCACGACAAGCTCTTGCTATTGCCCGCAAAGGCTTAAAAAATCGCAAACAGTATGATACGAATGGTTTTGATGAAACAAATTTTCTTAATCCTTTAGAAGAGGTTGTTGCAATGGGACAAACAGATGCTGAAAAATTTTTGTCTTATTACTATTCTATTTGGAATGAATCTGTAGAACCTTTATTTTTAGAATGTGCCTATTAAATTTGAAGAAAAGAGACTTCCTACTTTTTAAAAAATGCATATCACCGTGGTGGCTCATTCACTCATTTGCTCTAGAGAGCATATCCTGCCTTTCTTTTAACATTTCTCATAAAGGGTACAATACAAAAATCTCTTGGGCAGTGTGATTTTTATACCCAATAATATCACGATATTTCCGTAATCTTAATGTTGTACCTTTGTGCTAAAGATAGCTCATAAAAGATATACTTAAGCTTATTATCAAACATTTTTTATTCACATAGCTCATCCCACTTATGAATAGGTCTGAAAATAATATTTTTCACTTTTAAAAGGGATAAAAAATATAATTTGCGTTTAATAGTCCGTTATTATAATTCAATGTACGATGCTTATATGAAAGAGCATTTTATTATACAAAAATTACGATATCAATCGTTCAGTAAGCTAAAAAGACAGTAGAAAAAATGCCGATAGATCTGTGTATGTATAACTCAAATTTATTTTTATATAAAAAAGAAATATATTATGTAAAGAGATAGAAATAGAGATTATAATATATAGAATTAAGGTGTTAATTACATCATTAAATATTAATAAATTGAATTTTTATGCATGAGAAAAACAGCATTTGAGATATTTTTCTTTACAGTTATTATTCTCACTCCATGTATTTGATTATATTATATCAATATGTGTTATTCTGTTGTTACAAGAGTAAAGTATGGAATAAAAATAAAAAATTTCAGTTTTTGCAGAGACGGGCAACAAAAACTTTTTTGTTAGCTAAACATATCTAGTGCGCTTTTAAATTTTTCTTCTTCCATTTTTTAGTAGCTAGATCTCAAGGGGATTCTTATACCTTTTTGTACCATTATACGATATAGTTATACAGTCAGCATGAAGGCAATAGATGTATTTCTAAAACGGGTAGGAAAATTACAGGGTATCATTTTCTCTATACAGATAATTTATTCTTTTGCTATTTCCTTTTTGTAGCGATATTCTGAATTTCTATAGTTGTTATTTTAGGTATGACTGATAAAGTTCGTTGTACGGATTCAGATCATTCACTTTAGTATATCCAAGTGATATTAATACAGCAAACAAAATGATCAATAGAGAAGATAAAACAATAAATGTTACGGTACGTTTCATGAGTGATTTAACTCCTTATCTTCGATAAATAGGCCGGTATTGAATAGGGGCTATTACGACGGTTGATATCATTTAATTTGGTTATATCAATGGTATATGTGATATTTTTGTTGGTATTGTGTTTCAAATTATATTGAATGATATGTAGATTACGAGTGGCGTTGCATTTCCCATAAAAGGGTATTGTATGGCATAGCTACACCCGACAAAGTACTCATATACTAACAAAAGCATAAAAGACAATCAGTATTTTAAAGGTATGGAAAAGGCTTTTTCGTAACATATAAACTAATATATCTAGAATTTATGTAACACGATACGTATTTATTGTAAATAAATATTTTATAATTTTATATTTTTTAAATATATTATGTGTAAATATTGTTTATATGCTTATTACTTGATTATTTTTTATTATGTATTTTAAAGATATATTGTGGAATTTATTAAACAATTGCGTTATTTATTATCTATAACATTAATAATATTTATAAACGCTCTCATCATGCGTATTTTTAGCTTTATAACGTATCAGTTTTTTACTAAATGATTTTTGTAGATTTTGTTTATAAGGGGCTCTAATTTGAACAACTTTAATAGGCACCGCGCTCTTTATAACCAACGCGTTCATTTGCATTGTGATTATGAAAACTTGCTTTTTTCACGCATGCTCTATAGCTATTATATTTTTATAGTCATGGCACCATTTTTCATTTTCATAAGATAAATGATAAAGATGATAATGCGCTTTATTGCCTTTTATAAAAACATCTAAAGAGAGACTGATAATTATAGAGGTCAGCAAACTCCCTTTTAATAGACTTTTGTCATTTTTGTCAGTTTTCTGTCAGTAAATTGAACCGACAAAATAGATCATTTTAGTGAGTGATTAAATCTTATGAAAAGCATGTGATTCTTTAAAGCCATTTCAAAAGATAGGTTCTAGTCATAAAAAATGCTATTAAGACCATTATGGTTATTAGTTTTGAGATTTTTGAAGATTTTTAGGATTTTAGACACCTTCAAAATCTATAAGTAAAATGAATACATAAAGCTCTTTTTCAACAGAGTTTTTCAAAACAATAAAGCTATCATTTTAGATTACGATATAATCTTTTAAAAGCAATCCAAATAACAGTGTTTAAAAGTGCAAAGCTTCTTTTTTAGAATAACGCATGATAAGCTATCCTTTTAAGATTGTAGGTAATAAACTTAATAAGATGATTAAAGTTATAGACTGCCGTTTTAAAGCAATACACAAGAGACCTTTATGAGGTGTGTTAACCTCATAAGTCTATTCGGTTTCTCACACTTCTAATTTTGGTAGTTTCTTAATAATTTTCATTGTTTCTAAATTTATAGTATGATCCTTTGAAACAACTCTAATGGATAAGCAGGGTTACTAATGGTTCCAAGAGCATAGCGATTGGCATCATTAACAATGCCACTCTTTTTATCTGTCTTTACACATTGACGCTCCATAACCCATTCAAGAGTGGGGTTGCCATTAACGATATACTCATAAGCTTCAAGAAGGATGTCTGTCATGATGATATTGCTGTTGTAAATAAAGTAGATTTATCCTTTTCCTTACTATTTTTAATTTTTGCGAATTTCATTTCTGTCACGTAATAAAACTTTTCGGGATTAGAGATGTCAGTCAGTTTTGGATTACCCTTTTTTAAAGGTCACAAGATAAGGCTCCACACTTTCATAATTCATGTGCAAGTGATCAAATTCACACTCTGTTGTCACAATATCCAGAAATCTTCAGCGCTTTTTACACAAGGGATACGAGGCAATTCTTTGCATAAATTTTTCATAAATTATGAGCATAGCGAGTACGGTAATCTTTTGAATGCAATAATCCGTAAGCGTAATAGAATAGATCATCTTTAGTTATGGTCTCACTAGGATAAGCAGCTTAAAATCCGCTAATCCTTTATCAGTGATGGCATCACGCCTCTGTAAACCAGATGTTTTTCTTTCCTTTATTGAATTTGTAAACAAATGGGATTGTTTCTCATCATGATCAGTTATAGAAGATTCAACATTTTTATAAAGATACCGTGGAAAGCATTGGCCTGTATCTATTGCATCTAGATTAGGTAAATTCTTAGCTATCAACACAGAAAAACCGCTTCGTGCTCCTATGCTTGTAATTTCTATGACTCTATTTTCTACTGCTTGCCCCATAGGGAATACATGTGGTATCTGATAAACTCCGTCATTGAAGATACGATTATAATAAAGCCATAGTCGTGTAAAAGAACGATACGAACTTTGCATGAGGCATGTCTTTTCAAATTCAAAAACCCTTCCTCTTATTAGTTCTTGCTTAACATTATAACTACAACTTTATATCTAAAGTGATAAAATTATCTACGGCACGTACACGTGTTGTTCGATCAGCATATAGATATGTATCGTTAAAACGTTTTACTGCGCTATTATAAAAAGCAATCATATTATTTATATTTTCTGCCCAAGCTCCGTCCTCCAATGTTGCGACAGCTCTTGCATTAAGACGTTTCATAAGAGGTATTTCTACACCTTTCTTATACATTTTTTATCCACACGCCAGCTCTGCTTGTGACGTGCAAGAAAATGATTTTGATTGATTCAAGATAAACAGGTTTGAAATGAGAGAATCTTACGTTATTCGGGACTCTCATTTAATATGCAAAATAGTAAATTATTTATTATAAATCAATGTATTGTCGTTCAATAGGCATTGTGGCTTTTAAAGTCTTTTTTATGACTATAAAAAAAATTCGAAAAATAAAAAAGCGTTCATTGAAAGCAAAGAAAGAATCTATGAAAGGTATTTTCTAGAAAAATCATGAATGTTCGATTGTTAATTCATCCTTTCTTGAAAAGCTCGCTTCAGTTCAAATAGCAAAAGAGAGAGGTAAGGATATTGATAGGATAAGATATGCTGGAATTGTTCGGTATTAAGATGCAATGAATGTTGTTTATATTTCTCTTTTTTAACTATTTTATGAGAGCATAAATTTAAAGAATAGGAACATAATTTTATTTATTTTCTTTAAACAGTTATTAGTAGATAAAAAATTCTCTTTTAATCTATAAATTAAAAAAATAATGATTTTGTAAAAGCCTGGTAAGCTTTATGTTAATTTTAAATATCATGCATTGATTTTGAATTATGCAGATTATTGACGTCAATCATAACAATAGTAAGTGAGCATAGACAATGACATTTAATTTTTTCGTCAATTTATTTCTATTTGTTATTTTTTTATTGTTTGTTTCTCAAAGTAAGAGAATGCAATGGAGTCTTTCACTACGTGTTATGCTAGGGCTTATCCTTGGCTTGATTTTTGGAAGTGTTTTGCAGTTTATTTATGGAGAGGGTGAAAGCACTTTATTGAAATCCGTTGAATGGTTTAACATTGTTGGTGAGGGCTATATCTTATTGTTGCAAATGATTGTTATGCCACTGGTTTTTATCTCTATTGTTTCAGCAGTTGCTCATTTACATTCTGTTTATGCTGTTGGAAAGATGAGTATAATAACAATTTCAATATTGCTTTTTACAACGGCTCTTTCAGCATTGGTTGGTGTTCTTGTGATTAATTTTTTTGGATTAACAGCCGATGGTTTAGTGCATGAAGGGCAAAATGTTTCTGCTATTCTTGAAGGTCATATTTCTAAACTTGGAGATATGAATATACCAAAGATGATTTTGTCTATGATTCCTAAAAATCCATTTGCTGAGTTGAGTGGAGCTAAACGTACGTCAATTATCAGTGTTGTTATTTTTGCGTCATTTTTAGGTGCAGCGGTTCTTCTTTTAAAGAAAGATGAGCCAGAAAAAGGAGAAAAAGCGCTTTTATTTATTCAAGTGGGACAAGCTTGGATTATGCGGTTAGTCCGTATTGTGATTGCTTTGACGCCTTATGGTATTTTTGCACTTATGACGAAAGTAGGAGCAATATCGCGTATTGCAGATATTTTAAATTTACTGGTTTTTGTCATTGCCTCTTATGTCGGTATTATTTTAATTTTTGGAATTCATGGTGTATTGCTTGGTATTTCTGGGGTTAATCCCTTTCGTTTTTTCAAAAAGGTTTTACCTGTTTTAACATTTGCTTTTAGCAGTCGTTCAAGTGCTGCAAGTATTCCTTTGAATATTGAAGCGCAAACACAGTGGATAGGTGTACCACAACCCATTGCGAGTTTTGCAGCTTCTTTTGGGGCAACAATTGGACAAAATGGTTGTGCTGGTCTTTATCCAGCGATGCTTGCGACCATGATTGCACCATCTATGGGTATTAACCCTCTTGATCCTACTTGGATTGCTACGCTTATTGGGGTTGTGACATTGAGTTCTATTGGTGTTGCTGGTGTGGGGGGAGGCGCTATTTTCGCTGCATTGATTGTGTTACCAATTATGGGGCTTCCTGTTACTTTGGTTGCTGTACTTATCTCTATCGAACCGCTAATTGATATGGGACGGACCGCTCTAAACGTGAGCGATTCAATGATAGCTGGAACGATCACCAGTCAAATGTTACAGACAACAGATAAAAGTATTTTTAAAAAATGATTTTAGGTTATGTTTTTTGGGGTTGTAAAACATCTGTAAGAGATATTTGCGCTGAACCAGGTTGTAAGGGTTTTTGTTGATTGGGATGAGGAGCCCAACCAGAGAGCCAAATGAAAGAAAAATGTGCACGAATACGTCCATCAGGATCACTAAATCGTTGTGCATAGATTTCAGCTGCGCGGAGAAAAAAACGTTTGGATACAGGGCGTCGTGAACGATTGATGAGTGCATTTTGCATTCCCATAGCTTTAAGATCGTGCATAAGGTCAAACATTGTATTATAACGTATTGTGATATCTTCAACGTCTGCTACAGACAGGGCAAAGCCAACACGCTGTAAAAGAGCGCCTGCATCACGAATGTCGGCAAAAGGATAGATCCTAGGGCTTGCTCCACCATAAATTTCACTTTCAGCTTGCAGAAGGCTTTCGCGCAATTCTCTTAATGTACCAGCTCCTGCCATAACAGCAAGAAATAAGCCATCTGGTTTAAGGGTGTTTTTTATCTGGCTTAGAACACCAGGGGTATCATTGGTCAATTGTAATGAAAGAAGTGAAACAATAAGGTCACAGTAACTTTGAGGTAAATCAAGAAATTCCCGATGACGTAAATGAAATTTTTTATCATGGCTTTGATAAAGCGTATTGGTCTCAATACGTTCTATGGAACAAACTTTTCCAGATTTCATTAAAGCTTGCGCAGCAAGGTCTGTATGGCTGTGTAAATCGAGAGCTAATGTAAAGAGGCGATCAACAGTGCTAAGACGTTTATAGAGATCTTCTGCCATGTGAGAGAGTAAAAAGTCGTATCCTTTTTTTGCTTTTTGAAAGGCACGTTTTCGGAATTGTTCAATGCGGTTATGATCAAAAATTAAAGGATGCGACATATTGTGGAACACTTTCGATCTATGAAAGAATATATTTTGAAAAGGTTCATTATTTGTGCAAGCTCTGTCAAGTTTATAATATAAAAGAAAAATAAATTTATAGAAGGTAAGAATTTTTAAAGGAATTAAAATTATAAATTGAGGAAATACAAAGGAACTTTTGTTCTGAGGGAAACTTGTAAAAGCCTAAATTTATAATGTTGTATTTTCGAGAAGCGGCGTTAAGTAGTGGGGATATACTAAGTAAGTTCATTGAACGCTTGAAAACGGTGCTTTATCCACCAATTTGTCCTGGATGTAAGCAAAATGTTTCTACTTATGGCACGATTTGCTCCGAATGTTGGAAAGACCTTCAATTTATCACTAAACCTTATTGTCCTGTTATGGGGACTCCCTTTGTTTGTGATATGGGGGATGGTTTTCTCAGTGGTGAAGCGCTTCGTAATTCTCATCCTTTTTCACGTGTCCGTTCTGCTATTGTTCATAAAGGGCTTGCACGAGCTTTAGTAACGCGCTTAAAATATGGTGATCATATAGAATTGGCATCATTTATGGCCAACTGGATGATGTTTGCTGGACGCGAGGTTATTGATGATTGTGATGTTATTATTCCCATTCCATTGCATTTTCGTCGTTTTTGGGAGAGACGTTATAATCAATCTGCTGAGCTTGCGCGTTATATTGCAGCATCACAAAAAAAGCTTTTAAAACCGAGTTGGCTTGTTCGTTGTCGGCATACCCGTCCGCAGGTTAGTCTTTCTTCGAGAGAGAGAAAACTTAACGTAAAAAATGCTTTTAAGGTTTCGCATAAGGTTAAAAAATATCTCAAAGGATGTTCTGTTTTGCTGATTGATGATGTATTTACAACAGGTGCAACAGTTACAGCAGCAGCTGCTGCATTAAAATATGCAGGTGCGCGACAGGTCGATGTGCTAACATTTTCGCGTGTTCTCAAAGAAGATTCTATTTTTCCCTCCTCGTAAGAGGAATTTAAAGTGAATATTATTAAAAAATATTGGAGGATAATACTATGAAAGAGATAATAATTTATACACGCCCTAACTGCCCTTATTGCACAAAAGCACGTGATTTGCTTAATAAAAAAGGCGTAAAGTATACAGATATTGATGCTTCCACATCCCTTCGCCAAGAAATGGTACAGCGTGCAAATGGACGTAATACATTTCCACAAATTTTTATAGGTGATTATCACGTTGGCGGTTGTGATGATCTTTATGCTTTAGAGGCTGAGGGAAAGCTCAATTCTTTATTACAAGGCGTATAATATTTGTAAATTACATATCCTTAAGACCGTTTTGCGAGAAGGAGATAGTTAACGCTCATGTCTTTTGAGCGATTCCAGCTGTCGTTTAATGGGTTATAAGTAATCCCTATCTCATCAATGATAGTTAGGGCGTTTTTTGATAAGAAATTTTTAAGTTCTAGAGGTTTTAGGAATTTTTTATAATCATGTGTTCCTTTAGGAAGCCAACGTAGAATATATTCAGCGCCTACAATAGCAAGCCCCCATGATTTCCACGTGCGGTTGAGTGTTGAGACAAACATTAACCCTTGTGGTTTCAACATTTTTGCTGTAGCTGCTATGAAGAGATTAACATCAGCGACATGTTCAACAACTTCCATATTAAGGATGATATCAAATTTTTCTCCTTCATTGGCAAGAGCTTCTGCTGTCATCGTGCGGTAATCAATGGAAAGATCATTTTGAGCTGCATGGGTTTTTGCGACTTCAATATTTGTTTGTGCAGCATCAACGCCTACGACCATAGCGCCAAGACGTGCCATTGGTTCACATAACAAGCCTCCTCCACAGCCAATATCAAGAATTTTCAAATTATCAAAGGGCGTAAATGAACAAGGGTCACGATTAAACTCTAAACAGATTTTTTCTCTGATGTAAGCAAGGCGTGTTGGATTAAATTGGTGAAGAGGTCGAAATTTTCCTTGTGGATTCCACCATTCTGTAGCAATACGTGAAAAATGATCAATTTCACTTTGATCAATAGTTGTTTGTGTTTCATCTATCATGTTGCCTGCCTTTTATTTTTAATGATCAAGTCCAGTAGATTTTATACAAAGTCAAGAGAAATTAATATAATCATAATGAAACTTGCACAAATGATAGATATTCGCTATGTCGAGAAAATGGTTAGTTGATACAGCATCTAATTCTCATTACCGTTTGAGATAAAAGATGTAAAGGTAAGAGTGTTATTAATGGCGCGCATTGTCATGAAATTCGGTGGAACATCTGTAGCAAATATTGAATGTATTCATAATGTTGCACGGCATGTCAAAAGAGAGATTGATGCAGGCAATGAGGTTGCCGTTGTCGTATCTGCGATGGCTGGTAAAACCAATGAGCTTGTTCAGTGGACGTGTGATGCTTCCTCCAAGCATAGAGATGCTCGTGAATATGATGTTGTGGTTGCTTCTGGTGAACAGGTTACTTCAGGTTTGTTGGCTTTGACACTTCAAGAAATGGGTGTGAATGCACGTTCATGGCTTGGTTGGCAAATTCCTATTCATACAGACAATGCGCATGGACGTGCACGTATTACTGATATTGATGGATCTTTTTTAATCGAGTGTTTTCAGGAAGGTCAGGTTGCCGTTATTGCTGGTTTTCAAGGGTTAGCTCCAGATAACCGGATTTCTACCTTAGGGCGTGGGGGATCAGATACAAGTGCTGTTGCTATAGCCGCGGCTGTACAAGCTGATCGCTGTGATATTTATACGGATGTAGATGGTGTTTATACAACGGATCCACGTATAGAACCGAAAGCGCGTCGTTTACCAAAAGTAGCTTTTGAAGAAATGCTGGAAATGGCTTCTCTTGGTGCAAAGGTTTTACAGGTTCGTTCTGTTGAATTGGCAATGGTTCATAAGGTTCGTACCTTTGTGCGTTCAAGTTTTGAGGATCCTGATGCGTTAGGCATGGAGGATCCAATGAGTTCTTCTGGAACACTTATTTGCGATGAGGATGAAATCGTGGAACAACAAAATGTTACTGGTATTGCTTTTGCTAAGGATGAAGCGCAAATTTCCCTTCGTCGGCTTGCCGATCGTCCAGGGATTTCGGCAGCAATTTTTGGTCCCTTGGCTGAAGAGCGCATTAATGTTGATATGATTGTGCAAAATATTTCTGAAGATGGCTCAAAAACTGATATGACTTTTACTGTACCATCATCAGATGTAGAAAAAGCCGTTGCACTACTTGAGAAGAATCGCAAAGAAATTGGATTTGATGTTCTCCAATTTGAAAGTGATCTTGCCAAGGTATCTGTGATTGGTATTGGAATGCGTAGCCATGCAGGTGTTGCCGCTACAGCATTTAAGGCTTTGGCTGAAAAGGGTATTAACATTCAAGCAATTACGACCTCAGAAATTAAAATTTCTATTTTGATTGATAGTGCTTACACTGAACTTGCGGTTAGAACATTACATGCTGTTTATGCACTTGATAAGGGATGAGCATTTTTTAGTTTTAACAAAGTTTCAATAACATAAAGCTTTAATATATATTAATAATTTTTGTTAAGGACAATTTATATTTTTAACTTAAATAGAATATTTAATACAGCAAAACTCTCTCATTTTAAACTTGTTCATGATGAATTTAAAAATGGTTGCTTATACATGACAAGAGAAAGATGTTTAGGTAAAAAATGTTTAAGAAGGGATATAAAATATGCCGTCTATAAACGTTTTAAAGCCTATAGAGAGGGATAGTGAAGTCTTCACAATAAGCTTTAATAGAATAAGGAACAATGGCACTGCGTTTATTCAAAGGATGCATGTGACATGAGGGACAGCCTTGTGAATACAGATTTAATATTATAAATCTTAGAGAAATTTGAGCTCATTGGATTAGTGACGGAATTATCAAAAATAGAATCGAAGATGTATTTCCTAGAGATATTTAGCTTGTCTCAAATGGTTGTTTATAGCTTTATGTGTATCTTGTAAATTTATTTTTTTCCGTATTATGAGGCAATAAAAATATATCTCTATAGACAATATTTATGTTGCGCTATAAGTTGTAGAATTACTATATCTTATGCGTTTACGGCTTATAGCTCTTCAGAAGCACTTTTCATAAAATCATGTAACGATAGATCAAAATTAAATGATAATGTTATAGTGTGCTGCTTTCATGATTTCATTACTTAAATTTTTTCTCATGTCTATTTATCTTTTTTTGAATTATGACTAAGATTTTCAGAGTTTTCGATACCTCTATATGTTCTTTAGGTTAACTTTCTTCCCTTAACTACTCTATTACAAGTATTTTCTTTGTCATACTGCCACTCACGCATGAAATACATTCTTTCGTTTGTGCCGTATATCGTGCTAGTTTCTTATCATATTTACATATTTTTCAAATGGTTGTTTTTGTAAGTAAAACTCTTCTTGTAAGAAATATAGCCATTTTTATTATTCTAATTTTGTTAAATATTTTTTCTCACAATTTGTTTTTATTCAGTATATGAATGTGAAACGTATTCTCTTGTTTTGTAATTACTTTTTAGTAGCATAATGCATTCGAATGGGGATATCCATTTGAAGTGAATATAAGATATGTTATCAAAGTGCAGTAATTAATACACTTATTCCCAATAAAGATATTTTTATAAATATTATTTTACTCTTATTGTATTTAATGTGGCGTTGTATAATTCGAAAGTCTCGGAAATATTGTTTTTTAAATTATCTGTAAAGATTATTTTATGGTATCAAGAAATATAGAGCTAACTCTGTAAACAAAAAGAAAATAAATATCAACTAAGAGCGGGAAAAGGGGAGTGCAACGATATATATGCTTTATTTTTCCACTGATCGTATGTTTTAGAATAGTCTAAATGACTAGGGTTTTCTTTTTTCCCGAGAGTTAATTACGTAAACTAGAGCGCTCCCTATGGAAGAATGCTTCAAGTTTAATTCTTTCATGGAGGGAGACAAGTGATGTGTCTATGATAAAAAACGAGGATATTTTTTCTCTCCATTGTCAATCGAGTAGTGATTTTATGACGTTGTTATTCCCAATAAATCTTTTGTTTTTTGTTACCTGTATCAATATCTAATGTCAGCGCAGATGCACGTTTGATGATATATATATTGAGACGGATAAGGGGACTACGAGCAACTCCTGTTTTTGTATGCCAGATAGGAACAAGGGTGTTGCGTATACTTGTTGGGGGAACCTCTGAAATGGAGATAAAACCTAATTGGGGGAGAATATGAAGCCATAAAAGTGAAAACCAGTTTCCATTTTACAACTTCCTTTTAATTCTGCTTTACAACTTTCAAAGATATTGACAGAAATATCTTTGAAATAATGGATATTATATATTGATTCACGTTTTGTTTATTGCGTTATTTAAATCGTATATGCCTTTCACGTAAAACAAAACGCTATTATATTGCCAATTTACGCGCTTGTTTTAAATAAATATTTCTCCCCAAGCCCATTACGGCGCTTGTGGATGGCGTAACGTAAAATTTATTGGGGACCATCTCCTTTACTTAGATCAAAGGTGTCAGTTGGTCGTCATCATTTTATTTTTAGTTTTCGTGTTGAACAGCTCTTGTGTTGATATGAAGCATTCTTATTTCTTTCTTCAAATAATGTGACTCCATATTCCTCCTTGGCTGGTGACGTGTAAGGGAATAGTCTTGATTGATTGATCATGTACAGATTTGAAATGAGCAAATCTTACGATATTTGGAGTCCATTCAAGATTTATAATGATAAAGTATCATTATAAATCGAATATTTTTACCAAAAAATAATGTGCCTTTTAAGAAGATAAAAATTAAAGTTTTTTAGAATACCGGCAATAAAATCAGTAACGAGGAGGGTGGTTTATTGGGAAAAAATAAGCCATGGAATTACTTAACTGGTTACGGAATTTTGCTTATTCTTATCTGTTTTGTATAATTAAAGATAAGATATTGATTTATAATAATTAAATTCTTCTTTATAGTGAATAACTTCCCGACGAAAGGCAGCTTCTCTGAAACCACGAAGCCTTTTATATTGAAACAATTAAAATCATTCTTGTGTATATCACGATTGGAGTTAGTGTATGAATAAAAGATTATTGAAGAAAGGAATAAAAATATTTCTTATGAATCTTCTTAAGTGTCAAAGGTGTTGCGACATTAGAGACTAGTAAATAGTATGATGATATTAGTTTTCTCCTTCATAAGTGTAAAGATGAGGTGAGACAACGGATTTCACATTAAATATTGTCCGAATCCAACAAATGAGCAAAATCACTTTTTAAGAGTTTTGCATAAAAATGTATTTTCAGTTAGTTTGTTAGGAACTATGAGAAATTCCTTTATTGCGCTTAATATAAATAAATCCATATCCCAGACCGATAAGAGCAGATAAACCAGAGCCACAAAGGACCCCAATTTTTGCAGCATCAAGCAGAATAATATCTTTAAAAGCGAGCATTGAAACAAAGATAGACATTGTAAAGCCAATTCCTGCTAAAAAACCAATGAGTAAAACACCTGTCCATGTCATATGAGGGGGTAGGCGGCATAGCCCTGATTTTACGGCTATATAACTGGCTGTGATAATACCAAGAGGCTTACCAACGAAAAGACCAATGACAACACCCAAAACAATCAAGAATGATTTGTCAGAAGAAAGATCAAAGTTTGCAAAACTTACTCCTGCATTTGCGAAGGCAAAGACCGGCATGATACCGTATGCAACCCATGGATGCAACGCTTTTTGAACGCGTGTTACTGGAGCAATCATGGCCCGTTGTCCTTTGCGCATTTTTTTCAATGCGGTTGAAATATGATGCAGATCTGTTTTTGTATTTTTTTCTTGAAGAATTTGCATAGCGTTACTGAGCATGGTGAGTGGCGCCACAAGAGTACGGGTAGGAAGAACGGGAGTCATCATTCCTAAGATTACACCAGCAAGTGATGGGTGAACACCTGTTACCATTAAACCCCACCAGATGATTGCACCAGGTAAAATGTAAAGCCATGCTGATGCAAGTCCGATCCACTGAAAAAATAGCACCAAAGCAATACCTGCTCCTGCAATCATTAAACCGCTAGGATCAATGTTTGTTGAGTAGAAAAAAGCAATAATAAGAACAGCGATAATATCATCAATAATCGCTAATGATAGAAGAATAATATGAAGATTAGAAGGAATTTTTTTTCCAAGAAGAGCAAGAATACCTAGAGCAAAGGCAATATCTGTTGCTGTTGGCACAGCCCAACCGCGTATATGCCCCTCGTTAAAGTTGAAGATAAAGTAAATAATTGCGGGAACACAAACGCCTCCTATTGCGGCAACAATTGGTAAGATTGCTTGTCTAAAATCGGCAAGAGCACCTTCATGAATTTCGCGTCGAATTTCCATTCCTGCGACGAGAAAGAAAATAGTCATAAGAGCATCATTAACCCAGAAATGTAAATCCCATGAAAGAGTGAAATGACCCAAATTAAAGCCAAGAGGTGTATGCCAAAAAGATTCATAGAAAGCAGCATATTTAGAATTGGCAAAAATAAGTGCAGCAGCAGCAGCTAATAAAAGAACAATACCACTAAGAGCTTCAATATGGAGAAAACGCTCGATCGCAGAAAGCGCTTGATTGGTGACACGAGAAGCGCGATTAGGTAGGCGATTTGAAGATAAATCAGACATGAACAACTCCAAGCATCGACAATTTTAGATTCTATATTCTCTGTGTAAATGACTTTGTATGATACCTTCTGTATCATATAAAAGCAAAAAGAGGAATAAAGTTCTTAATTTATAGACAAAATCATCATATTTAAAGCACAAAATGTTTAAGGTGATGCTTCATTTTTAATAGTGAGATGTACTTTGTTTAAAGCCTTGGATAGATCATTTTGTAGAGCAGATTCGAGATCAACCATTGTGAGCGCTTTATTATCTTTTGCTTTAATTTTAACAATCAATGTTTGTGGATTTTTAGCAAATTCCCCTAAGGATTTTGAAATTTTTTCTGCTTCGTCATGATTTTTTAGAAGCATTTTTGGGGTCTGCGTCATCATTAGATAGAAATCGTCATAGAGCTCCTTTTTAAGATCATGTTGGTTGTCATTAAGATTTTGCGCAAGATAAGAAAAAAGCTTCTCAATGAAACCTGCATCCCTATATTGCACATCAATTTCATTGATGCCAAAGTCTTGAGAAGCAGCAATCATTACATTTTGCTGACCAGAAAAAAGCTTTTCATCAACATCAATAACCTTAGCTGATATGTTCCCAGATCCAACGTCTCTCATATTGAAAGACATTGCATCAAGAAGGAGCATACGTTTTTTTTCATCGTAAGAAATATCAATTTTTCCTGAAATGTCAAAGCGCTCAAAGTTCAGATTTTTGAAGAACTCTAAGTCTTTTTCATTCATTTTTTTAGGTAAAACAGAAAGGTTATTGAGAGAAAGAAAAAGCTTTTTGGGGATAGGTTGTTTCCACAAGGTTGGTTTAAATTGGAGTGATTCGAGTGTTGCTTTCAACTGCGGTATATCAACGGTGATATTATCAATTTTGGCATCCGCTGAGGTAATGGCGAGCAGTATGTTTAGAAGAAGACCATTTTGTGCTATTTTTTCAGCGATTTTATTATTCTCTTTTCTTGCATTAAGATAAGCTTTGATCAATTTTTCAGGAGTTTGTTCAAGCGGCTTCATTTTTAAACCAGATGTTTTAAACTGTCCGAGGAAGAAAGAACTGCTTTTTTCCGCTTCTTCTAAAACATCGACACTTACATTATTCAGAGAAATGGGGCCAGTGACGGTTTTACCTTGGTTGAGAGCATTGTTTTTTCCAAAAATGATAGAATAGGCATAGTTGATGTCGATATCATGGGCTTTTATTGTATCACTTTTAGCCATAAGCTGCATCTGTTTGGCACCATTTACTGCAACTGTTTTAAGATCCATATTTTTAATATTAACTGAACGGATATGGCCATTTTTAAAATCAGAAAGCTGGAAATTCTTGACTTCAACCGTTTCTATTCGGTTGTTTTTATTTTCTATAGAAAGTTGTATATTGGGAGCAATAATTGAGGAAAGCTCAATACGCATCATTGATTGTAAAAGCCGTGATGTTATCGTTCTATCTTTTTCTTTTAAGGATACACTCCGAAGAGAAATTTGGGGAATTTGCACATGAATATTATTATGCTTTAAATCAACATTATAAAATGTAAAAGTTCCGGGAATAAAGGAAAGGGGAGGACGGGCAGAAATGGCACCAATTCTAAGTGATGTACCAGCTGGAACAGGTAATGTCACATTCTTCAAATTGACTCTACCTAGAATGCTTACTTCAGATGTTCGGGCTTTTATGCCACGACGGGCTATTTCTTGTTTTACAAAACTGTCAAGATAGGGTTTTGCGATATAAAATCCACCAACAATTATAATTGCCAAAATAGCAACAAATCCAATAATGCAAGTGAGCCAATATCTGAGGTTACTTTGATACCCACTATTAAGATTGAGCATTCTTTCTTCTTTCATTTTTATCACTCTTTGAATTGAGAGTGAAGATAAATTCTTTTAAGCAACGACAAAGGTTTAAATATAGCGTGTATCAGTTTCAACAATTATCTACTCTCTATATTAGAGTTATTCTCATCTTTTTTGCAATAGAGCTTTATCAACTTTTATCAATTTTCTTTGAGTTTAGCTCTTTATAGAAAAGAACGCATAATAACGCATAATAAGGAGAGGTAAGTTTATGCGCATCATAATTTTTTATCATTTTAAAATTATCCTAAAATATTCCGATGTCTGTTTTTATCTTGCTGCTGTTTATAGGAATATTTAAAACATAAAAAATATGTTTTTGTGCATTATAATTTAATGGGGAGAGGTGAGTGTTATGACAGAAAATCAAATAATGGCTTTTTCGATCATTGGTCTCATGATGGTTGTTTTTATTTGGGATCGATTTCGTTATGATCTTGTTGCTATTTGTACGTTATTAATAGCTTGTGCTCTTGGTCTTGTCAGTCCGAAGGAAGCTTTTAGCGGTTTTAGTAATGATATTGTTATTATCGTGGGGAGTGTGTTTGTTGTCAGTACGGCCGTATCGCGTTCTGGTATAATGGAATTTATTATTCAACGGATATGGACAGACGTGAAATCTGTGCGTCTTCAATTAGCCTTTTTAGTTCTTTCTGTTGTTGTATTATCAATGTTTGTTAAAAATATTGGTGCTTTGGCTATTATGCTTCCGATAGCTTTTCAGTTTGCACGTCGTTCTCAGGTTTCTCCTTCTGTCTTTTTGATGCCCATGGCCTTTGGTTCTTTGTTGGGGGGGCTTATGACACAGATAGGAACATCTCCCAATGTTGTTATTTCAGCGATGCAAGAACGTTTAGCAGGAACACCTTTTACTATGTTTGATTTTACACCAGTTGGTGCGGTTATTGCGGCGGCTGGTGTTGTATATTTAGTCTTTTTTTATTGGCTTTTGCCTGTACGTGTGCGTTCAGGTGTATCATTTGATGATGCCATTGATATTCGTAATTATGTTGCAGAAGTGCGTATTCCAATAAATTCACCGATTATAGGGAAAAATATTGTTGATTTGGTTAAGCCATCAAGTGGTGACGTTATGGTGATTCAAATCATCAGAAACAAAGTATCTATTTCACCGTTACCAGATTTTGTTTTGTCTGAAAATGATATTATTTTGCTGGAAGGGTCGCATACAGGGTTAGATAGCGTGATGAACTCTGCTCGTTTAGAGTTTTCTAAGGGGCGAACTATTGCTGCAGGTGATAAGGACAGTGACATCGATATTATTGAAGCAGTCATCACCCATAATTCACCTCTTATTGGTATTAGTGCGAAAGAGTTTTCCCTATTTGATCACTATAATGTAAATTTGCTTGCATTAAGTCGTCAACATGAAAGGGTGCGGGGAAGACTTGATGATATTATTTTCCATCTTGGCGATGTGATTGTTTTGCAAGGACAGGATGCAGTTATTCCAAATTTATTAAGAGAATTGAAATGCCTGCCCCTAGCAAAACGAAATATTGTGTTTGGAAATTTACGACATGGTTTCATCTCTTTAGCTGTTTTATTTATAGCAATTATTTTTACAGCTTTTCATATTGTTCCCGTTGCGTTTTCTTTTTTTTCTGCTGCTGCTGCAATGGTTATCTTTCGCGTTTTGCCCGCGCGTGATCTGTATCAGGCATTAGATGGCCAAATATTAGTACTATTAGCGGCTCTTATTCCAGTAAGTGAAGCGTTAGAGAAAACAGGATGTACGGATCTCATTGGTCAATGGCTGAGCCAATTGGCAATATTTTTCCCGCCATCTGGTGCCTTAGCACTTATGTTGGTGACAGCTATGTTGGTCACGCCATTTTTGAATAATGCAGCAACAGTGATGATGGTAGCACCAATTGCGTCAAGTTTTGCTCATTCCCTACATTATAAGCCTGAAGCTTTTTTGATGGCTGTTGCAATTGGTGCGGGCTGTGAGTTTCTTACACCTATTGGACATCAAAGTAATATGCTCGTGATGGCACCAGGAGGATATCGTTTTAGTGATTATCCACGTTTGGGTGCTCCATTGGCGGTGTTGATCGTTATTATTGCTGTTCCAATGCTTATGTGGGTTTGGCCCTTACAATAGGATATTTTTAGAAAATTTAAGGATCAATTACAAAAGGTTGTTAATCGTATGAAGATAAGTTGAAGGGATACATTTTGTATAAAGAGCTTTAACTGCAGATTTGAAATTATACCACACTTTATCATGGCGCTTCGGTATTTTTTATACAGGTAAAATTTATCTATTTGGTTTTAGTAGGTATTCGTGAAAATTTACTTTTTGTTCAAGTTTTTAAAGAATTGGTTTTTCTATTGTAATTCTACAATCCAATATTATCAACGATTGTGTTGAAGACTTTAAAAGATTATCTCTCTATATAATGGGGAGCAAGTCCGCTTGAGATGATAGGCAATCATGATAGATATTAAAGCAGTGAATTTTTTATAAGACTCAAGACAATATATAAAAGCTATATAAAAGCTGTAATGTGAACAACAGGGCGGTTGCATCATTTTCGATTAAGAGTGTTGCAAAAATCTGATTGATTTGGCTACATGTTGATTTAAAATAAATAAACGAGCAATTTAAAGATTTTTAGTTAATTAGGACTACCATCTTTGTCCATTTATGCGTAAAAGCACAGGGAAAGTAACTTTTTTCAAGGTATGATATATGTCGTATGATAGTTTTATTGCTGAAGTGAATGCAGAATTTCGTCAGGAAAAGGCGCTTGCTTTTTGGAGGCGGTATGGTTTTTCAATTATTGGAGCAGCTATTCTTTTTATACTCATGATAGTTGCTTATCAAATTTACCATCATCAGCAAATAAAGAAAGCCGGTTATATTGGTGATGCATTTGTAAAAAGTCTTGATTTTGCGGATACACGTCATTTTGATAAAGCGATAAAGCAATTAGAAACTGTTAAAACCTCTCATTTTGGGGGGTATCCTTTTCTTGCTCGTTTACGTGAGGCTTCTTTACTCATGGAGAAGGGTGACATTATTAAGTCAGTGGAGATTTTTGATTCTGTTGCAGCGGATGAGAAAGCACCAGAGATTTTGCAGAAAGTTGCAAAAATTCGGGCGGCTTATATCCTAGTTGATACAGGGACATTAGCTGATGTTGAAAAGCGTATCAAAGATATGACAAGTGATACCGATCCTATGCATATGTCTGCAAGAGAGGCTTTAGGTTTAGCTGCTTATAAGGCGGATAAAATGGATGAGGCGGTTTATTATTTTAAGAAAATTTCTGAAAAAGGTGCTTTGGGTTCAAAAATAACAGATCGGGCTCGAATAATGCTTGAGCTGATACAAGCTGAGGGCAAGGCAAATAAGGAATAAATCGATGAGCCTTACCATTGCTATCGTTGGTCGTCCCAATGTTGGGAAGTCAACACTATTTAATCGTTTGGTTGGGCAAAAATTGGCTTTGGTTGATGATAAGCCTGGTGTAACACGTGATCGACGTATTCATGCGGCAAAACTTCAAGATCTACGTTTTGATGTGATTGATACGGCTGGGCTGGAAGAAGCAGGTGATCATACACTTGAGGGGCGTATGCGTTCTCATACAAAAGCTGCGATTGATGAAGCGGATCTTATTTTATTTGTATTTGATGCAAAGAGCGGGATAACACCAAGTGATTTAAATTTTGCTTCATTGGTTCGCAAATCAGGAAAGCCAATTGTGCTTGTTGCTAATAAGTCTGAGTCAAGAGCGGCAACAGGAGGAGAGTATGAGGCGTGGTCATTAGGTTTGGGGGAGCCGTGCCTAATATCGGCTGAACATGGTTTGGGACTTAGTGATCTGCGTGATGCAATTATAGATGCTGTGGGGTCAGAGCATGCTTTTGGCAACAACAAAGAAGAAGATATTACGATACAGCTTGCATCTGTTGGTGATGATGTAAACGATTTGGAAGAAGAAGAGCTTATTTACGATGAAAGTAAGCCCATTAGGATTGCAATTGCAGGGCGTCCCAATACAGGAAAATCCACTCTTATCAATAGTATGTTGAAACAAGAGCGCTTGTTAACAGGACCAGAAGCAGGACTTACGCGTGATTCTATTTCTGTAGATTGGGAATGGCGTGGTCGTCATATTAAACTTTTTGATACTGCAGGTTTACGTCGAAAATCGAAAATTCAAGAAAAATTAGAAAAACTATCTGTTGCAGATACTTTACGTGCTATTCGTTTTGCAGAAGTGGTGGTCATTGTTTTTGATGCAACGATACCTTTTGAAAAGCAAGATTTACAAATTGCTGATCTTGTGATTCGTGAAGGGCGTGTTCCAGTTATTGCTTTCAATAAGTGGGACCTTATTGAAAATAGTCAGACCACATTGATTGATTTGCATGAAAAATGTGCGCGATTTCTTCCTCAAGTTCGTGGTTTGAGAGCTGTTCCTTTATCAGGACAATATGGTCAAGGGATTGATAAACTGATGGAAAATGTCATGATGATGCACCGTGTATGGAATCGTCGCATTTCGACGGCTAAATTGAACCAATGGCTTGGAACTGTTGTTGCACATCATCCACCTCCTGCGGTTTCTGGACGTCGACTTAAGGTTAAATACATCACACAGGTTAAGACACGTCCTCCTGGATTTATGATTTCTTGCTCGCGCCCCAAAAGTATGCCACAGTCGTATTTGCGCTATCTTGTCAATGGGTTACGTGAAACATTTGATATGTCTGGTATACCCGTTCGCATATCATTACGAGCCTCTGATAATCCTTTTGCGACACGTTCCAAAAAGAAATGATAACTCTTTAATTTTTTTAAGTGATGAAATCTATACTTAAGAATCTTAAAAATAAGTTTTTTCAATGATCGTTCTTTTCATAAAAGAAAAAATTTTTATTTGCTAAAGTTTTAATTTTATTGATAATCATTTACCATGAGCGCTATTGAATAGAGTTCTCTCATCTTGATAAAGATCATTTATTTGCATGTTATGAGAAGAGTTTAATAGGGAGTATTTAAGAAAGAGTACATCATCCTCTTAATGGGTTATTTAAATGCAAGAATAGATGCAAATATGAGGGTAGGGAAATACAATTATGATGCTCGTTTGAAAAGAAGCATTAAATTATCGTTTTATAAAAATAAAGATTATGAATAAGCGCTTTTGCTTACGATAGTTTGTCTAAATAAAAAGCAAAAATATTTGCTGAATCTACCGATATTCAATTGTAAAGGGCGAAATTCAAAAAAGTGGATTAAAATTGTATAAAGTAGTATGGTGATTTTATTTAAATTTTATTGTGTTCTATTGGCTTGACCTATTTGAAATTTTAGATTTATCGTATTTAAAGGAACCTCTCTTAATACCCTCAAGCTCATTGAGTGATGGGTTCTGTGATGGCATATGTAAAATACTTTGCGAATAGGATCATATAAAAACCATTGATCATTTTCATAAAATAAAAAGTGCAAGTTTATTTGAATAAAAGGAACAAAACAACGCTCTCATACTGTTTTTAGCTTTCTATGTTCTCTTTCAAAACTAGAATTGATATAACATTGGGAGCTGGAAAATAAGATGGTATCAGTTTACACCTTTTGTTAAGCGTAAAAGTGGCTGTTCTATGAGTTTTATATCATTCACGGGAACTTTTCGTTATACATTCACGGGTGCTGTCGTGAAATCGGTTTAGGTGCTCAGAATATCTTTTTAAGAAAGATGTAAATTAAAAAATACGTTATTTATACAATAAAATTTATACGATAATTTGTGATAGATTTCTTTTAGTATCTTGACGAATAAATTCGGGAACAATATGATGCACACGGTTTTATGAAATGCATTCTTACTTTGCTTTTTAATTAAGGAGCCAATGATGGCGGTGGGCGAGAAACCCGTTATAAGCCGTAAGGAGGCTGAAGAGGAAAAGCAAGGAGAGTGTCTTCATTCAGAGGATTTGGAATGTCGTAGTAGGAACTTAAGCGTAGCTTTAGTGCGCAAGCGGGCATTAAAGAAGCGGGAGCATAAGAATAAGCGAGAAAAATCACAAGGAGGGATGGCAAATGCAATTAAGCTTTCCAGTGAGTTTCTGGCGAGTGTTATAGTTGGTGTTATTTTAGGGTTAGGGTTTGATAAGTTAGCAGGTTCGTATCCTTGGGGATTGGTATTTTTTCTCTTCTTTGGATTTGCTGCTGGTGTAGTGAGTATTCTTCGGTTTGTGGGGTATGTTTCCTCCAGTCAATTAGGAAAAAAAGGCGTATTGCGCCAAGATAAACAAGATAAAGGGGCCAATGAGAGGTCCGATAAATGAGGTTGAAGTGACAGCGCACGCTCCAGATCCTATTCATCAGTTTGAGGTTTCAAGGCTGATTAAGATTTCCATAGGAAATATGGATTTATCGTTTACAAATGTATCATTGTTTACAGTTCTCACGGTTGTTATAACTTCTATTTTTCTCTTCATTTCATCATCAAGTCGTGGATTGGTTCCAACGCGGATGCAGTCTCTTTCGGAAATGGCATATGAGTTTGTAGCATCGACTCTGCGGGAATCATCTGGTGTACAGGGAATACAGTTTTTTCCTTTAGTTTTTTCTCTGTTTACTTTTATTTTGGTTGCTAACTTTATTGGTCTTTTTCCTTATTTTTATACGGTTACATCGCAGATCATGATCACGTTTTCGTTAGCAATGGTGGTAATTTTGACGGTGATTGGTTATGGCTTTTATAAGCATGGGGTCAGTTTTTTGAAACTGTTCGTTCCCAGTGGAGTTCCTGTTGTGGTTTTGCCTCTGGTGACAATGATTGAGGTTATTTCTTTTCTCTCCCGTCCAATTAGTCTTTCTCTTCGTCTTTTTGCGAATATGCTTGCTGGTCATATTACGCTCAAAGTGTTTTCTGGGTTTGTTGTTTCAATGATTGGGGTAGGACTCGTAGGTGTGGGTGGTTCGGTTTTACCGCTTATTATGACTGTAGCGATTACTGCTCTTGAGTTTTTGGTCGCATTTCTTCAGGCTTACGTCTTTACGGTTTTAACTTGTATGTATCTTAATGATGCAATTCATCCAGGACATTAATAGAACTGGCGGTTTTCCGTCGAATAATGCAATTTCGCTTTAAAGGAGAATAACATGGAAATGGTGCTTGCAGCAAAATATATTGGCGCTGGTCTTGCTTGCTTTGGTATGGCTGGAACAGCTTTAGGACTTGGTAATATTTTTGGTAGCTATCTTTCTGGTGCATTACGAAATCCATCAGCAGCGGATAGTCAGTTTGGACGTCTTGTCTTTGGTTTTGCTGTAACAGAAGCTTTGGGAATTTTTTCACTGCTCATTGCTTTACTACTTCTTTTTGGGGTTTAATCATCATCAAAAGGGTATATCTGTTCTTGCATGAGGAAAGATTTACCCTTTTAGCTCTTAACCAGAGAGATGTCAGTCAGTTATCATCGGTTATAGAGGGCTTTAATAAGCTATTTAAAGGATGAAAGAAGATGTTTGTTTCAAGCGCTTATGCACAGAACACTGAAACGTCGATAGAACATATTAAAAAGGTGGCAGAACATGCAAATCGCGTGTTTCCGCCTTTTGATTTTGTACATTTTGGTTCGCATTTTTTCTGGTTGGCGATTTCTTTCGGACTTTTTTATCTTTTTATCTCTCGTGTAATTGTACCACGTATTGGTGGTGTTATTGAAACGCGGCGAGATCGAATCGCATCTGATTTAGATCAGGCAATGCGCATGAAGCAGGAAGCAGACATTGTTGTTGAAACTTATGAGCGGAAATTAGCAGAAGCGCGTTTGAAAGCGCATGCTATAGCGCAGGTAGCTAGTGAAGAATTAAAAGAAAAAGCAGAGCTTGAACGGAAAGAAATTGAAGAGAGTTTAGAAAAAAAACTCGCAGATGCTGAAAAACAGATAGCAAAAATTCGGGATAAGGCGATGCAAAATGTTGGTTCTATCGCTGAAGAAGTGGCTCTTGAAATTGTGAAAAAATTGATTGACGTTGATATCAGCAAAGAGGCTGTTCGTTCAGTTGTTAAAACAGCGGATTATTGAGGAAGACAAAAATGACTGATACTTTTTGGGCATTTGTTGGGTTAGTTCTTTTTTTAGCTCTTTTAGTCTATTTCCAAATTCCACAGAGGGTTATACACCATCTTGATGCGCGCGCGAAGCGTATCAAAGATGAGCTGGATGAGGCTCTGCGTCTTCGTGAAGAGGCACAGGAAATATTGGCTGAATATCAACGCAAACATGCAGAAGCAGAAAAAGATGCGCAAGAAATTATTGCAGCAGCAAAACATGAAGTTGAATCTGTTATTGCTGAGGCTCGTACAAAAGCAGAAGAATATGTAAAAAACCGCAATAAATTGGCAGAGCAAAAAATTGCTCAAGCAGAAGCGGATGCGATACGCATGGTTTCTTCATCGGCTATTGATTTGGCAATTTCTACAGCACGTATCCTTATTGCAAAGGAATTAGATTCTGACAAGGCAGACGAACTTATTAAAGAGTCTCTTGAGAAAGAATCATTTATCAAAATGAAAACATATCTTAATTAATGATATTTGAGAGATAAAAAATGTCCTCTTTGGTTGCATAATTTTCTCAAGATTCATTAATAAAAGTCATAAAAAAATTTATCTTCATTATTTTTATCAATTAATAGGACATTTTGATTCTAAATGACAAGTTTTGAAAAGTCCGCAACCGATTGTGTAATAATGTGAATACGTTTGAGAAGAGCAAAACGGTTAGCACGAACATCAGGTTTTTTATCATTCACCAATACCTTTTCGAAAAATATATCAATCAATTTTCCAAGTGGCGCTAGCACACTGAGTACAAATGATAAATTTGTCGCATTGATGGGAGCAAGAACCTGTTTTTCTACTTCACAAATTGCATGATAGAGCTGCTTTTCTTCTTTCTCGACAAAGAGCTCAGGATTAATTTCATTCACTATTGTTGTGCTTTTTTGAAATTCATTTTCAAGAATATTGGCAGTACGTTTTACAGAGGCTACAAAGTTCATTCCATCATGGGTATTGATAAAAGCGATAAGCGATTCGACACGACGTGCAACCAATAAAAAATCATCAGAATCTTTATTTAAAACGGCTTCAAGGGCATCGTAACGAGCACCTTCCTCTTTTAGATAGATTTTCAAACGGTCATGAAAAAAGAATAACAGGTCTGATAAAATATATTCTGTTTTTTCTGGAAGCAGATTCAGCAATTGTGAATTTTCTCTTTGAGAGATTTCATATTTATTTTTTTTTTGTAAGAAAAGATTCATTGCTAACTGAAACAGTGGCATAAGATTGATTTTCCAATCTCGCGAAAGTACAAGCCTAATAACTCCCAGTGCTGCTCGTCTTAACGCATAGGGATCTTTTGAGCCCGTTGGTTTTTCATTAATGAGCCAAAAGCCAACGAGCATGTCAATTTTGTCGGCGAGCATAACGGTTATAGCAAGCGGTTCTTGTGGAAGACGATCTGTTGGTCCTTGAGGTTTATAATGGTCCTCAATTGCTACAGCTACGCGAGGATCTTCCCCTTGAAGAAGGGCATATTTTTGCCCCATAACCCCTTGTAGTTCAGGAAACTCTCCGACAATTTCTGTTTGCAAATCAGCTTTTGCAAGGATTGCTGCACGTTTTGCTAAAAGAGGATCTGTCTGTATCAAAGGTGAAATTTCTTGTGCGAGTGTAGCAATGCGTTCTACTCTTGCACCTTGCGTACCTAATTTAGCATGAAAAGTTACATTCAAATGATCAAGTCGCGCCATTCTTTGATCGAGAGGTTTTTTTATATCAAGATCAAATTTTTTTATAGAAGATTCTAATTGTTGAATATCAGGCAAATCACGCTGATCGGTTTGCCAAAAATAAAGTGCATCAGAAAGACGGGCACGGACAACCTTACTATTTCCTTTTGAAATTTCTTTGCCTTCATCATTTGAAAGAATATTAGAAACGAGAATAAAATGATGAGAAAGTTTTACTTTTTCTCCTTGTTTACGGGTAACAAAACATTTTTGATTAGCTCGAATGGTCAAGCGAATAATTTCTGGAGGAATATCAAGGAATGATTGGTCAAAATCACCCATCAGGATAACAGGCCATTCAACAAGACCAGCAACTTCTTCTAGGAGGGGATTGTCTTGAACTAGTTCTAAACCGTTGGCAAAGCAGAGATTTTGGGCATCAGCTAAAATAATATTCTTTCGTCTCTCGGCATCCAGAATGACTTTATGGGTTTCAAGTTGAGTAACATAATCATCAAAGCGGCGCACTTGAAATGGCTTTCCATCACTTAAGAAACGATGACCATAAGTTAAATTATTGCTTTTAAGAGAACCAATTGTAAACGGAATAACATGTGTTTCACCAATTTCTGGTCCGAAGACGCAAAGAATGTTTTGTAAGGGTCGAATCCACTTCAGAGCACCACTTTGTGCTGAATCTTTTCCCCAACGCATAGATTTCGGCCACGGAAAGTTGCGGATAATATTCGGTAAAATATCGGCAATAATTTCTTCTGCAGCTCGACCTTTTTTAACAATTTTAGCAATATAAAAATGACCTTTTTTATCATCATGTCCAATATGTGCTTCAGAAATATCGTTTAATCCTGTTGCACGTAGAAAACCATCAATTACATGCTGTGGTGATTTTATACTAGGACCTCTTCGTTCTTCATGGATATCTTTTGAGCGTATGGAAAGTCCGCGTATGTCCAATGTTAGCCGACGAGGTGTCCAATATTCACGAGCAGCTTCATAGATCAATCCAGCATTCACAAGTTGATCTGTAACAGATTTTTTGAGATCAGCAGCAGCTTTTCGTTGCATACGTGCGGGGATTTCTTCACTGAAAAGTTCAAGAAGAAGATCAGACATTAGGCTTCTCCAGTATATATTTGTCCAGCTTCTGTGAGTAAGAAGGCTTCCCCACAACGGCGCGCGAGATCACGAACGCGAAGAATGTAATTTTGTCGTTCGGTTACAGAAATAACGCCACGTGCTTGCAAAAGATTAAAGATATGGCTCGCTTTAATACATTGATCATAGGCAGGAAAAACACAGCGATGTAATATATTTTCTTTATTTGGTTTTCCAGCATCAAGAAGTGCCCTGCATTCGCGTTCTGCATCGATAAAATGCTGATGTAGCAATTTTGTATCAGCAAATTCGAAGTTGTAATATGAGTATTCCTGTTCTGCCTGTAAAAAAATATCTCTATAACTTATTTTGTTTTCTCCCTCCAAACCATTAAAGTTAAGGTCATAGACGTTATCAACCCCTTGGATATACATCGCTAGACGCTCAAGACCGTATGTGAGTTCCCCTGAAACTGGAGCGCATTCAATGCCACAAACTTGTTGAAAATAAGTAAATTGAGAGACTTCCATCCCATCGCACCAGCATTCCCATCCAAGCCCCCAAGCACCAAGGGTGGGACTTTCCCAATCATCTTCAACAAAGCGAATATCATGCAGTTTTGTATCAAGTCCGATAGCTTGTAGCGACTTTATGTAAAGTTCTTGTAGATTGAGCGGAGAGGGTTTGAGAAGTACTTGGAATTGATAATAGTGTTGTAAACGATTTGGATTCTTACCATATCGTCCATCTGTTGGACGTCTGGAGGGTTGGACATAAGCAACTTTCCAAGGGCGTGGACCTAGGGAGCGTAATGTTGTTGCTGGATGAAAAGTCCCAGCTCCGACTTCCATATCGTAAGGTTGCAAAATTGCACATCCATAGTGTGCCCAATAATTTTGCAAAGTTAAGATTAGTCCCTGAAAAGAACGTTTAGGGTTAAGATGTTCAGGCAGTTTCACGCTTTATACTCTTTATATTGGACTAAACAAAAAACCAAAGTAATTTTAGTTTCTCTGTTTATTATTTCATGTGGTTTATGGTTAAGCATCGTTTATTGCAAACCAAATTTCAACTTTTCTTGAATTTGTTCAGAATTTTCTGGTTTTCCGTCAATTGCGTGGTTCCATTGAAAGATTGCTTCACGTTTACGTCCAACTTTCCAATAGGCATCACCTAAATGATCATTCAGTGTTGGGTCCTCAGGTTGTAATCTGACAGCATTTTCTAATATTTGCACTGCTTTATTATATTCTTTTAGTTTATAATAAGCCCACCCTAAAGAATCGAGAATATGACTGTTGTGAGTTTGCAAAGCGGAAGCTTTTTGCAGCATACGGAGCGATTCTTCAAGCTTCTCACCACGTTCTACAAGGGAATAGGCTAAATAATTAAGAACCTGCGGCTGGTTTGGAAAAAATTCAAGCGATTTTCTCAAATCAATTTCTGCTTTTGGCCATTGCTTTAAACGTTCAAAAGCAATACCACGCTGATAAAAGAGTTTCCAATCGTCCTGCTGAAAGTTTTTTATCTGGGCAATAGCGGTGTCTAGAGTTTTAATGGCCTCAAGAAATTTATTGTCCTGCATATAAAAAGCAACGAGCGTTATCAAAATATTACGATCATTGGGAAATTTTTCATTTAACAATGTGAGTAATTTTATTGCTTCTTTGTAATTATTGTTATTGGCAAGAAGGAATGCAAGATGAAGTTGTCCATCTTTATAATAAGGAGATTTAGGGGATAAAGCGCGATAAAGTTTAATTGCTTTATGAGGATCACTCAATTTAGCAGAAATGTGTGCGAGCTGAAACAGTGTTGCGTCATTTTGAGGGTATAAGGCGAAAGATAATTGCTTAAAAATACGTGCAATTCGCCCTGAGTTTTTGTGGTTGAGGGCTGTTCCAAAATTATATAGTACCTCGGCTGCTCCTTGTTGAGGTGTTTTAATAACTCTCTCTAAGAAAGAGTTTTTTTCAATTTTTTCTCGAAAGTTTTTAAGGACTTCTCGACCTGACAACATTTGTTCGCCATGTTGGATTGTTTGAAGAGCTTGGTTACGCATATTATGGCGCAATTGGAATGAGGCATAGGCTATGATAATACGTTCATAGGTATTAGGAGCGATAAGAGTCCCCTGTTTGTTACTAAGTGCTTTAATGAAATATTTTTTTGCATCCTTTGGCTGTTCTGCAAGGTCGCTCATAAGTGCTAGATGATAAGATATAAAAAGGTCATACCAGACAGGACCTTTGAGTTTCTTAAGATCAGCGATTGCTTGAGATTTTTGTCCAGATCCAAATTTAATCCAAGCACCGATGAGTTCAGGTATTGGATTATTGGATTTCGGAGGTTCTTTTGATTGTAGAAGAAAATTGGCATTCTTATAGTCTTTTTTGATGAGACTTTCTACTGACAAAGTTAAGGAAACAAAGGGAGTTATAACATCTTGCTCTTTGAGTTTTTGGGCTTGTTGGACAGCTTCTTTAAAGTTTCCGACCGAGAGCATAGCTTCAAGGAGCTCTTTTTGTGTTTCAATGTTATCAGGTTGATAAACGAGTGCTTGTTTAAAGTAATTGATAGCAAGTTCTGTTTTATTTTCATGATTTGCAACCCTTCCAGCTAAATAAGCACCTGTAAATGAGCTTGTATGAATTGCGGTGCTTATTTTACTGTAGGTGGGGAATGGCATCAGCATGATACCCACGATAAAGAGGGTAAAAATTCGGGATACCGTTGCAGAGCACATGGAGCTAATCCTTTTCAAGATAATCAATCGATGGTGTTGTTTATAGATCATATCTCATTACTTTATTGAGAAATACTGCGATTCTTGCAAAGAATTCAGTTTACGCGCGCAATACAAAATTCAACAGTCTCAACGAGAGCATTGTAAGCAAGATTTTCGTTCATGGGAATAAGAGCATCAATTGCATGTTTTCCGTAGATGCGTGCTTGTTCTATTGTATCTGTGATACTATCATACTTTTCTATTAAGTGTTGCGCGTATGCGAAGGCTTCATTATTGTTATTGCCATCTTCAAGTGCTTGTTTCCAGAAATTTTTTTCTACTATATTTCCACGTTCATATGCGATAATAACAGGCATTGTTATTTTTCCTTCTCTAAAATCATCCCCTATATTTTTTCCTAAGTTTTGAGCACTACCGCTATAGTCAAGTGCATCATCAATCAATTGGAAAGCTAAACCTAAAGATGTTCCATATTCACGTAATGAAGAACGCTCTTTATGTCCATAGCCAGCAACAATCGGTCCTACTTCAGCGGCTGCTGAAAAAAGTGCGGCTGTTTTGGCATTGATGATTTTGAGATAGTCTGAAGGGCTGGTTTTGATATTTTTTGCAGCAGAAAGTTGCATAACTTCTCCTTCAGCAATAATTGCAGCAGCGTTCGCTAAGACAGAGAGCGCTTCTATGGAACCGACATCGACCATCATTTTAAAAGCCTGACCCAACAGAAAATCACCAACAAGTACGCTTGCTTGATTCCCCCAAATCATCCGTGCCGTGGATTTTCCACGTCGCAAATTACTTTCATCAATCACATCATCGTGTAGTAATGTTGCTGTATGCATAAATTCAACAGCTGTTGCGAGTTTTATATGCCCGTCACTTTGATAACCGAACATATGAGCAGAAGCGAGCGTAATCATTGGGCGTAATCGCTTTCCACCTGATGAAATAAGATGGTTGGAAATTTCAGGGATCATCTCAACCTCTGATTCTGCCATAGAGAGAATAAATTGATTTACGCGCTCCATATCTTTTTGAGTAAGATTGACAAGAGATTGAAGAGAAATTTGATTATTTCTTATTTGTTCTGGTTTGATAGCTGCGCTCAATGTGTTTACTCCTAGAGTATTGCAATGGACATATATAAAATTTACTTTATTTACTAGCATAAAGGGGGTTTGTGTTTGACTCAAGCTTTTGATGGCGCTTTGAAGTGTAAGCTTGGAATGTTATTGGCAATAAATGTTCTTTAGCGAGTGTAATCTTGTTGTTATGAAATAATAAAAAAATTTAAAATAGCAGCTGAATGGCAAAAATGCAGTTTATAAAGGTGAACATTAGGCTTTTAAATGGATAAAACAACGAATCAGAGTGGTGAAACAATTGATAGTTTTCACCGCGGGAAATTTTATTTGGTTCAACCCCATAAATATGGTCATCGTTCTGGAATGGATGCGATGTTATTAGCTAGTTTGGTTCCAAGTAATTTAAAGGGCAAGGTTGTTGATTTAGGTGCAGGTGCTGGAGCTGCAGGGTTGGCTGTTGCTTCGCGTTGTTTGAAAGTTCATGTTACCTTAGTTGAACGTTCAGCTTTTATGGTATCTTACGCTCAAAAAACGCTTATGCTAAAACAAAATGAACAATTTGCTAGCCGAGTTTGTTTGCTAGAAGCAGATGTTACCTTCAAAGGGAATGCCCGTATAAAAGCAGGTTTGATAGATAATAGCTTTGATTTTGCGATTATGAATCCACCTTTTAATAATCCTACTGATCGCAAGACACCTGATAAACAAAAATCTGAAGCACATGTTATGTCTGAAGCGATGTTTGATAACTGGTTGCGGAGTGCAGCGGCCATTGTTAAGCCAGGTGGATACTTAGGGCTCATTGCACGTCCACAATCGCTGACAGATATCTTGCGTGCTTTAGAAGGGCGTTTTGGTGATATTTGTATAATTCCTGTGCATGCACGTGCGAAAACAGCTGCAATTCGTCTTTTATTTTACGCAAAACGAGGAAGCAGAGCAGCTTTATCTATTTTACCGGCATTGGTTATACATGAAGGTAATGACCATACTTTTTCACCCCAAGTTGATGCAATTAATAATGGATATATAAGCTTGTGGGAACTTTTCTAATAGTATCTTGTGTTTTTTAGTTTATTATTTAAAGTCGAAACTTTGTTGTTAGGGAGGTTTGACTTTGGGTGAAATTATATTTCTGCTTGTAATGTGGGGATTGATTGGCGCTTTTGGATATTATCGCGTTCTTCCTCTTTGTTGTCCTTTCCTATTTAATTGTTCTTAATTTATAAGGAGATTTTGTTTTGATGGATTTTATTAAAAGTTTTATTCCACGTCGTTTTTCTTCCGATAAACTTGAAATTCCTGTGGTGCGCCTTCAAGGAGCAATTATGGATTCATCAGCGTCTATATCTCGTACCCTTTCCCTCAGTAGGTGTGCAAATCTTTTAGAGAAGGCTTTCGCACACAAAAAGTCACCGGCTGTTGCACTTATTATTAATTCTCCTGGTGGTTCACCTGTACAATCGCGTTTTATCTTCAAGCGTATTCGTGACTTGGCAGAAGAAAAAAATAAAAAGGTTCTTGTGTTTATTGAAGATATTGCAGCATCCGGTGGTTATATGATTGCTTGTGCGGGGGATGAAATTTTTGCAGATCCTTCTTCAATTGTTGGTTCCATTGGAGTGGTTTCAGCTTCCTTTGGTTTTCCGGAACTTTTGAAGAAAATTGGTATCGAACGGCGTGTATACACAGCAGGAAAGAACAAAGTTACATTAGATCCATTTCAGCCAGAAAAAAAGGCGGATATCGAGCATTTGAAATCTCTCCAACTTGAAGTGCATCAAACTTTTATCGATTTGGTTAAAGAACGCCGTGCTGAAAAATTATCAAATGATTCGAATCTCTTTACAGGAATGTTTTGGAGTGGAAAACAAAGCGTTGAGCTTGGTCTGGTTGATGGATTGAATGATGTACGTTCTGTTATTAAGGAGCGCTTTGGTAATGATGCAAAACTTCGACTTATTATGCCTCCAAAAAGTTTCTTAGGACCTAAAACGCCTTCAGGAGTGACGGCACATACGGTTTATACAGTCGTTGACAGTGCATTGATGGCAGCAGAAGAGCGAGCACTTTGGCAGCGTTATGGTTTGTAATGGAAAGGATTATTCAAGCCAGAGGGATTGTTATCTAAAAACAGATTCTAGAAGAAAAAAGGCTTGAAATGATACGAATGAGAACATGTCGTTTATTTTGTATGAGTGCTCTTTATATTTATTGTTTGTTTAGAAAACGATTAAGAATATTCCAAGCTGTTTATAGGGTTTGTGCTAATAAAAGTATGGATAAAAGGGGGAATTTGTAAAAGAACCCTATGTAGGTGAATATTACGTCATATGATATCAAATGTACAAGCTTCGTTCCAAGGACATTCCTATTTATTTACACCTATTAAATTGAATTTAGCTCTACATGTTGTGGGGCAACGTTCTGATGGGTATCATTTAATAGAAAGTTTGGTTTATTTTAGTCTTAGCGGTGATTGTCTACACTATGCACCTTGCGAAAATAATCAATTTGTTTTGACGGGACCGTTTGCAAAAGGCCTTGTGTCTCATTTAGATAATTTGGTTATTCGCGCACGGGATTTTATGCATAAGACTTTTCCTGAATGTGCTCAACCTGCTTTTTTTCGGCTTGTAAAAACATTACCTGTTGCTTCAGGCATTGGTGGTGGCTCAGGTGATGCAGCTGGGGTTATAAGCATGTTGCGTCAACAGTGGAATCTTGATTGCTCTTACCAAGAATTAGCAAAAATGAGCTTAGTTCTTGGTGCTGATGTTCCCATGTGCCTTTATGCATTAGAATATCAGCAGCCACTTTTGGTCAAAGGAATTGGTCAAGAGATGATACAACTAAAAGGAGCCTGTTCTCTTGCAATAGTATTGGTTAATCATGGACAAGAGATTTCAACACAAACTGTTTTTAAAGCGTTAGAGAAGCGTCATAATCCTTCTTTAAAAATTAATACAGATTCTTTAAAGAGTGTTGATTCATTGGTTGAAGCTTTACAAGAAACGCGTAATGATCTTTTTTCTTCTGCATTAAAAATAGCACCTCAGTTAGCTGAAGTGTTATCTGTATTAGATGAATGTGGGGCTCTTTTTTCCCGTATATCTGGAACGGGAGCAACTTGCTTTGGCATTTTTAAAAATAAACAAACAGCGCAACAAGCAGCTCTTTTTATCAAATCAATGCACCCAAATTGGTTTGTAAAACCTATCATGACTTTAGGAAATATTTGATAAATAAATATAAAAGCTTTTATTTCGTCCTGATTTTATTATACACAGTGAAAGAGGGTAACCAAAGAAATGTATTTTTTTATCTTTTGTGCAAGAATTCGCATAATGTTTGGAGAGCCATTTAAAACTGTAATGCTTGCAAAAAATGATCAGGCTACAGAAATAGATGTATGTTTGTTGTATTGTGATTTATCAAAGATGTTTAATGTTCCGCTTCAACCAAATTTTTCGTGCGAATTGGATTTGCAAAAACAGGGTTTTTTTCATATAGCAGGTGTTGATGAAGTAGGACGGGGGCCTCTCGCTGGACCTGTGGTAACGGCAGCAGTTATCTTGGATAAAGACCATATTCCTAATGGGTTAAATGATTCAAAAAAACTTTCTTTTCTCCAACGAAATAGACTTTATCATGAAATTTTGCAAAGTGCATTAGCGGTTTCAGTCGCTAGTCTTTGTGCTCGTACAATTGATCAATCTAATATTAGAAAAGCAACTTTAGAAGCAATGCGTCGCTGTATTATAGGGTTAGCCATTCCAGCCCACTATGTCCTTGTTGATGGACGTGATATTCCTTCTGAGTTGTCCTGTCCTGCAATGGCGTTGATTAAGGGCGATCAGCGTTCGGTTTCAATTGCAGCCGCATCTATTATTGCGAAAGTAACGCGTGACAGGATGATGGAGTGTGCAGGACAAGTTTATAAAGGGTATGGTTTAGAGAAGCATGTAGGTTATGCAACACTAGCGCATCGTACAGCTCTTGATAAATATGGACCAATTATAGGATTACATCGTTATAGTTTTGCACCACTAAAAGAGTGTTATAGAAATGGTGTGTCATGACGATTCTACCACTCAATAGTGCTTCGATAAGAGAGGCAATAGCGCTTCTTAAACAAGGGAAGTTAGTAGCATTACCAACGGAAACTGTTTATGGATTAGCGGGCGATGCAACCAATGGGAGGGCAATTTCTTCTATTTTTTCTACAAAGAGTCGTCCGCAAATTAATCCTCTTATTGTGCATGTCAGCGGCATCGAAATGGCGGAACGTTATGTGAAAATTGACTTTCTTTCACGCCAATTAATGGAGGAATTTTGGCCAGGGCCTTTGACATTGGTTTTGCCTTTAAAGGAACAGCATAATATTCATCCTTTAACAACCTCTGGTTTGAATACCTTGGCTGTTCGTTTTCCAGACAGTCGTTTTGCGGAAGTAGTACAACATTTTGGCCGACCACTTGCTGCTCCTAGTGCGAATCAGTCGGGGCGTCTTAGCCCTACTTCAGCTGAGGCTGTTTTTGCATCTTTGGGGGAATCTGTTCCTTTGATATTGGACGGAGGACCTGCTAAAATAGGGCTTGAATCAACGATTATTAAGATTTGTGATGAAAATATTTATCTTTTGCGTCCAGGGGGGCTTGCGGCTGATAAAATTGAAGAAATTGTGGGGAAGTCTTTAAAACGGATAGATCAAAGGGCGGCGATTGAAGCTCCAGGGATGTTAAAGTCGCATTATGCTCCCAATGCTACGATTCGTTTGAATGTAGAAAAGGTGGAAAATGGTGAAGCGCTTTTAGCATTTGGTTCAAAGCGCGTTATGGGGGCTGAAAATGCCGTTTCTATTTTAAATCTTAGCGAAGATGGAAAGTTGGAAGAGGCAGCCTTTCATTTATTTCAATATATGAAGGAATTAGATTCATTTAAAGTGAGATGTATCGCAGTAGAACCTATTCCATCATACGGATTAGGGGAGGCGATCAATGATCGTCTTATACGGGCTGCGGCTCCAAAGGAGAAACAAACATGGAGCAGAAATTAATTGAGGGGTTTAGAGAAATTGTTGGTGCTAAGCATGCTATAACAGATCAAGCGTTGATTGCACCGTATTTGCTTGAAGAGCGTGGGCTTTTTCATGGAAAAACACCTTTACTTTTACGTCCATCTTCTTGCGCAGAGGTCTCATCGATTATGCAGCTAGCGAGCAAAACACGCACACCGATTGTGCCACAGGGTGGAAATACAGGGCTTGTGGGGGGACAACAACCAGATGAAAGAGGAGGGAGCGTTCTTTTATCCATGGAACGATTAAATAAGATTAGAACTATAAATCTTGAGGGAAATTTTGTTGTTGTAGAGGCAGGTGTTATTTTACAGGATTTACAGAAAAAAGTGGATGAATCAGGTCGTTTTTTCCCTCTTTCTTTGGCTTCTGAAGGTTCTTGTCAAGTAGGGGGAAATCTTTCGTCGAATGCTGGAGGGACAGCTGTTTTAGCCTATGGCAATATGCGTGATCTTTGTCTTGGTTTGGAAGTTGTTTTACCGGATGGCCGTATTTTAGATGATTTGCGTTTTGTTAAAAAAGATAATAGCGGTTACGATTTGAAAAATCTTTTTATTGGTGCAGAAGGCACATTAGGTGTTATAACCGCAGCCGTTTTGAAGATGTTTCCAAAAATAAAAGGAAAAGCTGTTGCTTTGGTGGGATTATATAGTCCGGCGAAGGCTTTAGAGTTTTTATCTCTGGCTCAAAAATATGGAGGAGGGATGTTGACAGGTTTTGAGCTCATGGGAAATCTCAGTTTGCAAATGGCTTTAGATTATAAGATGTGTGAGAAGCCTCCTCTTCAGCGGAAGCATGAATGGTATGTATTAATGAACATTTCATCATTGCAAGGCGATGATGAGGCGTTATCAGTACTGAGTATTATTTTAGAAGAAGCTTTAAAGAATGCGGTGATAGAAGATGCAATTGTTGCACAATCTTTAAAACAGCAAGATTTTTTTTGGCAGTTGCGTGAAAGTATATCCTATGCACAAAAGTTAGCAGGAGGGTCCATTAAGCATGATATTGCGGTCCCACTTGCTTCTATTCCTGATTTTATTGCTGAGGCAGCGCTTATTGTTGAAGATATTGCTCCAGGAGCACGGGTGATTTGTTTTGGACACATGGGCGATGGAAATTTACATTATAACATTACACAACCTGTAGGAGCTGATACGATGGTGTTCTTGCAGTTATGGTCAAAAATGAATCATCGCATTCATAGTTTAGTGATGGACTATAGAGGTGCATTTTCTGCTGAGCATGGAATTGGTCAGCTTAAGCGCGAAGAACTTCGTTCTTTTAAATCGCCTGTCGCATTGGATATTATGCAAGGGATTAAAAAAACGCTCGATCCTTTAGGGATAATGAATCCCGGAAAAGTATTATAATTCAAGAATAGTGATCATGTATTTTTGTTTAGATTTTAATAACCAAAAAAGAAACCTGTTGTTTTTTATTCAAACTTTTAATAATCCAATGAGAAAAAGCTGCTAAAGGGTGTATGTTATTTAAGATAAATTGGGATAATGTATATGGCTAATCAATGCTTTAATCAGGCAAAAGCGGTGCTTGAATTTCGGTTAGATCCGTGCCATTTGCCACAAACGACGACATATTTTTCATCCAAAACGGGTAATCAGGTTATTTGTTCGTTAAATGAGCGTGGTGTTTCTTTTAAAACGGATATGCCTTCAAGCTTATCGCATTTAATACCCCCTTATCATTTCCAAGGAATTGCAGCACGTACCGTGAAAACGCGTTCAGGAGAAAGAGCTGTTGCATTAGAATTACTTCATGCCGATGAGGAAGCTTGTATACCGCTTTTGGTTTCCAGAGATTTGAATAATGTTCTTCTGGATTGGCGATTATGGGCGGATACTTATGGACTCCCCATGCTTATGATCAATGAAGATAATCGCATTCTGGTTGTAAAAGATCGTTCTGATTTACATCGTTTTTTTGGTACAACAGCACATTCTAAACAAAAGCGTTTTTTACTTCGTTATAGCAATCCGTTAGGCTTGCGTTTGGTGATTGCGAATCGAATTGCACTCCAGTAATATTAATATGCATTCATTTTTGTACTACCGTAAGCATTTATCTTGTTGTGCCGTAAAACATCGTTGTTTGGGGCGGTAATATAAGGCGTGTAAACTTCACACATGAAGCATTTTTAGAGGACATGGCGAATATTCTTAAGTTTGCTTGTCGATCTTTGTGTAAGTGAAGCATATGAGTAGGAACCAAGAGGAACCCGCTCAATGAGAATCCGGACGTTTACAGATGGGATTTGGTGTGACTTTTGGTTCTTTAAGGCAAAGAGGAAGTCAATGATTGTAAATGAGAGTTTTTTGACACCATACATTGGCAGCAGGAATCGGTTATGTTAAACGCTTTTCTCGGAGAGGTAAAAACGGCTTTCATAACAATAGAAACCGTTTTTTTGGCGGTGTAATTTTTGGTTTTTGCCACATCATTAAAACACGAGCAGATTGCTGGAAGTGTTTTTTACTTTTTTATAAATCATTTCTCCATGTTGAATGAGAGCTTTGAATATTGCAAAATATTCTTACTTCATCTCTCTCCTATAATCAAAATCATTTTTTTGCACGTTATAAGAAGGGGTAGAGTGTGGATAAAAATCATTAAAAAAGAGTAAACACTCTCTGATAAAGCGTTTAGATAGAAAGGGTTATCGTAATATTGGGAGTTGGAAAATACAATGATAGTATCGGTTTTTATCTTTATTTCAGAAAGATGGCAGAATGGATTTATACTATTTGCAGGTAGTGTCGTAAAATGGGAGTGACGAGCATGAGAGATATTGTTTAAGAATTTGTACGTGAATAACATCAGTATCTTTTTTTTGGCATTTTATTTTTCGTAAAAGCGGAATTTCATTAAAAAACGCAATAAATAAGAGAAATGATAGTATATATGTTTTTCTTCAGGGTTTTATAAGAAAGAAAGTATTTATAAAGATGATGAGAAAATACGTTTAAATTAAATACAACAGTAAAATGATCAGTTTATATCACAGTGTTATATTCAGAGAAATTTCCTATTTTATCATGAGTAGATATCCTATTTACAATATTTGATTGTTCAAAGGAAAGCACACTCATTTTTTCAAAATTATGGTCAACGTAAAACAGTAAGAAAATTTGTGTATCATGCTCTTATATAAAATAATCAAATCGGAAAAAAGAATATTCAAAGGATTTAGTTTTCTCGCGCAATGGCTCTCCATCCGATATCACGACGAACAAAACCTTCTGGCCAATCAATACAATCAACAGCTTCATAAGCACGTTTTTGTGCGTGCGTAATCGTTTTTCCTGTTGCTGTTATGTTGAGGACACGTCCACCATTTGCAATGAGTTCTCCATCACGCAATACTGTACCAGCTTGAAAAACTTTCACATCGGGAAGATTGTTTACTTTATCAACGTTACGGATAACAGTACCTTTTTGGGGAGAGTCTGGATAACCATTGGCAGCCATAACAACGGTGAGAGCAGTTTTTTCAGACCACCGAAGAGGCTTATTTTCAAGTTTTCCTTGAGCTGCAGCAAGAAAAATTGGCAAAATGTCATCTTTGAGGCGCATCATTAAAACTTGACATTCAGGATCACCGAATCGTACGTTAAATTCAATTAATTCGGGTCCTTTTTGCGTTATCATTAATCCGACGAAGAGAATACCTTTAAAGGGGGCGCCCATTTCTTTCATGCTTTTTAAAGCTGGTTCAACAATTTCTTTGAGGGTACGATTCACTATTTCTTGGGTCATGATGGGCGCTGGTGAATAAGCACCCATACCACCGGTGTTTGCTCCAATATCGCCATCACCTACACGTTTATGGTCTTGAGCAGAACCAAAAGGAAGAGCAACTTTACCATCACAAAGGCAGAAGAAGCTTGCTTCTTCACCTTCAAGAAAAGATTCTACAACAATTTTGTTTCCTGCATCTCCAAATGCACTTTTGAAGCAGGCATCGACTGCGTTAAATGCTTCTTCCATAGTTGTTGCAACCACGACACCTTTGCCAGCTGCTAAGCCATCAGCTTTAATAACAATGGGAACACCTTGTTGATGAATGTAAGCTTTAGCTTTAGAGGCATCATTAAAGCATTGGTAACTTCCTGTAGGAATGTTATTCTTACGACATAAATCTTTTGTAAAAGCTTTAGAACCTTCTAGTTGAGCAGCTTTTTGAGTAGGACCAAATACACAGATGTTAGCGCTATTAAGAGAGTCTGTTATACCCGCAACCAATGGTGCTTCTGGTCCTACAATCACAAGATCAATAGAATGTTTTTTACAAAAATCAATAACAAGGGGATGGTCATCAATGTTTAAATTAATATTTTCACCAAATTCTGTTGTTGCAGGGTTTCCAGGAGCACAATATAACTTTGTTAGCAGTGGTGATGCAGCTATTTTCCATGCTAAAGCATGTTCTCGTCCACCTGAGCCAATAAGAAGAATATTCATTGCTTGCTCCTCTCATAAAAGATGATTAATCTCATCTCCTTCTCATAAGAATGAAATGTCTCTATCGCAAGACCAAAGGTAAATCATTTGATGAAAAAAAATAAAAATATCGCGCATGTTCAATCCTGTGAGAGTCAGGGACGGGTTATGGATGCATCTTCCAAACAATGGGTCTACAATTTCCTTCCCTGTTCTTTATGGTTTTATGCGCAATTGGCGCGTTGGGATCGGCCTATCGGATGGCAATTGTTGATGTGGCCTTGTTTTTGGTCAACAACAATGGCTTTTTTCTCTTATAACATGCATTACGATACTCTTTTATCAATGTTTCTTCACTGGGTTTGGTATCTTTTTCTTTTTTTTCTGGGATCTATTGCTATGCGAGGGGCAGGATGTACTTGGAATGATCTTATTGACCATAAAATTGATGCTCAGGTAGAAAGGACACGTTCTCGCCCATTGCCGACAGGTCATGTGAGTCGGTTTCAAGCAAGAGTTTTTATACTTATGCAATGTTTGGTTGGTTTAGTCGTTTTATCACAATTTAATAGGTTTAGTTTTTTTCTAGGTATTTCGTCATTGATAGCTGTTGCATTTTATCCTTTTATGAAACGCGTAACATATTGGCCGCAGTTTTTTTTAGGCGTTGCGTTTAATTGGGGGGCATTAATGGGGTGGGCTGTTGTCTTTGGAAGTTTAAGCTGGGCACCAATCTTGCTTTATGTGGGATCAATCTTGTGGACCATAGGATACGATACAATCTACGCACATCAAGATAAAGAAGATGATGCTACTGTTGGTGTCCGTTCTACGGCCCTTCTCTTTGGTAAAGGAACCAAGCGTGCTTTAGTATTTTTGTATGGTGGTTTTGTGGTGTTCGTTAGTTTAGCATTTTATTTAGCTGGAGTCCCTGTTCTTAGTTTTTTGGGGATTTTTGTGGCAAGCATCCATATGTTTATTCAAATTAAAGTCATTGATATAGATGACAGTTCACAATGCCTCAGGCTTTTCAAATCTAATTCGCTTATTGGTTTTGTGATTTTTGCTGGTTTGGTATGTGGGGGTATATGGACGATATTTTATCCTGCGGTCTAAAAATAAGTTAGCTAAAATCATAGTTTCTGCTGAATACAGTATTTTCTTTTAAATAAGCTTGTTGCTAATCTGTTTTAAGCAATACAGTAGAAAATATTACCAATCAACTTTTACAGTGAAAATGAATTACAGTGAAAATGAATTTCTTCTATTTAAATAAAATAAATCATCTTCTTTTAGAATTTTTCAAATAAAAAATACTTGTTTAACTGTTGGGAAGAAAAAATCTTTATAACGATGAAGTTTGAAGGATTAGGGATAAAGTTTTTGTCTTTTCCAATCGCTGTGTTCAACACAATCGCGTGTAAAAAGCAGACGATCATGTAAACGAAATGGGCGATCGCACCAGAACTCTATAGAAAGGGGTTTAACACGAAACCCAGACCAATAAGGTGGTCGTGGAATATTGCCTAGAGCATAACGCGCAGTATATTGAGCAATTGCTTTTTCGAGCACAAAACGATTGTCTAAAGGTTGAGATTGTTTAGATGCCCATGCACCAATTCGACTACCACGTGGTCGCGATTGGAAATAGGCATCGGCTTCCTGTTGACTTACTTTTTCAACAATTCCTCTAATTCTGACCTGACGACGGAGCGATTTCCAATGAAAACCTAAAGATGCTTTCATTGATTTTAAAATTTCTTGTCCTTTACAGCTTTCATAATTGGTATAGAAGACGAAGCCTTGGGGACTGTAGTCTTTGAGGAGAACCATACGAACATTAGGGAGTCCTGTTTCGTCAACTGTTGCTAATGCCATAGCATTTGGATCATTTATTTCACTTATCGTTGCCTCTTCAAGCCACTTTGCGAAAAGTTCAAAAGGTTTTTGCATTTTCATAAAATGATCATCTGTTGGTATTTTGTTGCTCATAGTTTCTCCAAATATCAGTGAGTATGGGCGAGGCATTTTCTCATTTACTTTATCATCAAAAAGCCAATGCTATTGTGTATTTCTATGGTAGTTTAATTATTTTTACTTTAGCATAGGCTACAATGAGCTATATTAAATAAATGTCTCATTTTATCTGGTATTTTAGTTTATTGATAGACATATAAAAAGGAAAGAAGAAATTATTCTCTAGAATAGACTGATGAAGATATAAGGGATATTGAGCAACGGATCAGTTGATATTTTGAAAACGAAAAAATTGAAAAGAGGGCAATATGCGTGATCCCTACACGATTCTGGGTGTGGCACGTACCGCAAAATCGCAAGAGATTAAATCGGCATTTAGAAGATTAGCAAAGAAGTATCATCCAGACCATAATAAAGATGATACAAAGGCTAAAGAAAAATTTGCTGAAATTAATCAAGCTTATGAAATTATAGGTGATAAGGATAAAAAGGCACAATTTGACCGCGGTGAAATTGATATGGAAGGAAAACCGCTTTATCAAGCTTATGGTACTGGTGAAAATTTTAGCAATAAACAAAATCCCTTTTCAGGAAGAGCAAAGGGATTTGATTTTTCCTCTTCAGGTGGTGCAGGTTTTGATGCGAGTGATATTTTTCGGGATCTGTTTGGAGGAGGTAGTAGCTTTTCGAATTCCACACACTATAACCGTCCCCAACAAGGAGCACATGTTCGTGCTAATCTTGCCATAACATTAGAGCAGATGGTTGGCGCAGAAAAGGTGGAAGCTGTTTTTCCAAATGGAAAAAAGTTAAAAATTAAACTTCCAGATTATATTGAAGACGGACAGACTATTCGTTTAAAAGGTCAGGGAGAAGAGGTACCTCTCGGGCAAGCAGGAGATGCGTTGATAACCATTCAGATTCAAAAACATCCTCGTTTTCGGGTTGAAGGAAGAGCACTTCATCTTGATTTACCAGTTTCTCTTAAACATGCTGTTTTGGGAGCAAAAGAAGAAGTTGAGACGTTGGAGGGACGTGTGGTTTTAACGATTCCTGCTTGGTCAAGTTCTGATCGCGTTTTACGGTTGAAAGGAAAAGGGCTTCGTTTAAAAAATGGTACAAGAGATGATCTTTATGTGCATGTTCGCATTATGTTGCCGGAAGGTGAAAATGCCGCGCTAGAACAGTTTTTGCAAATGCAACAAGATTAATTTTAAAATTTTTTATATACAAAAGCGTAGTTTTTGTTTGATTTTAAACCAATTGCTTGAAGAAAAAGTTGACCTGTGTCATAGGCAGATGAATAATATTAATTTTAAGTAACAATGGGGCAGTGCTGATGGCTAAGGGTAATGGTTTGTTGTACGGTAAGCGTGGTTTAATTTTGGGGTTGGCCAATAATCGCTCCATCGCTTGGGGAATCGCTAAAGCAGCAAGTAGCGCAGGGGCAGAGCTTGCTTTTACCTATCAGGGTGAAGCAATGAAAAAGCGTGTTGAGCCTTTGGCTGAAGAATTAAAGGGGTTTGTTTGTGGACATTGTGATGTTTCTGACAGTGTCTCTATTGATACGGTCTTTAGAGAAATAGAGAAGAAATGGGGAAAACTCGATTTTTTAGTTCATGCTATTGGTTTTTCTGATAAAGACGAATTAAGTGGTCGTTATATTGATATCAGCGAATCAAATTTTATGATGACCATGAATATTTCCGTTTATTCCCTAACAGCTCTAACGAAGCGTGCAGAGAAATTGATGCCAGATGGTGGGTCAATCTTGACACTGACCTATTATGGTGCAGAAAAGGTTGTTCCCAATTATAATGTAATGGGGGTTGCCAAAGCAGCTCTTGAAGCGAGCGTGAAATATTTAGCGGTAGATTTAGGTCCTCAAAATATTCGTGTTAATGCTATATCTGCTGGACCAATTAAAACGTTAGCGGCTTCTGGTATTGGTGATTTTCGTTATATTTTAAAATGGAATGAATATAATGCTCCATTACGTCGTACGGTAACAATTGAAGAGGTTGGTGATTCTGCGCTTTATTTTCTTTCAGATTTGTCTCGTTCTGTTACCGGTGAAGTCCATCATGTCGATTCGGGTTATAATATCATAGGTATGAAAGCAGTTGATGCACCAGACATTTCTGTCGTTAAAGAATAAAGTTTGGTTTATGGGATTTTATTGGACAGCAGTAATTTGACCAAATTTAAAGTGGCTAAGGGTATTTGGGAGCAACGAGCTACCTTGTGTATAGCACACAACATACGTTGTCGTTGTATATATTTGACAGAGAAACGGATCTTTTTTCATGTCGCATAATACATTTGGTCATTTGTTTCGTGTAACAACATGGGGTGAAAGTCATGGTGCTGCTCTTGGTTGTGTCATTGATGGTTGTCCACCTGGAATTATTTTTACTCTTGCAGAAGTTCAAGCTTATCTTGATAAACGCAAACCAGGACAATCAAAATATACAACGCAGCGCCGAGAACCAGATGAAGTAGAGGTCCTTTCAGGAGTTGTTGTTCAAGACGATGGGACAACATTGGTGACGACAGGTACACCAATTTCTCTGTTGATTCGAAACACAGATCAGCGTTCGAAGGATTATAGCTCGATTGCTCATCAGTATCGTCCAGGACATGCGGATTATACTTATGATATTAAATATGGCATTCGTGATTTTCGAGGTGGGGGACGTGCTTCAGCACGGGAGACGGTAGCACGTGTTGCAGCTGGTGCATTTGCTCGTAAAATCGTTCCTGGTTTGATTGTACGAGGAGCAGTGATAGCAATTGGTCCTCATAATATTAATCGTGATCGGTGGGATTGGTCAGAGGTTGATAATAATCCTTTTTTTACAGCTGATGCAGAGATGGTTCCCATTTTTAGTGATTATATCAGTAAACTCCGTAAAGAGGGAACATCTGTTGGTGCGGTTGTTGAGATCGTTGCAGAAAATGTTCCGGCAGGTTTAGGAGCCCCTATTTATGCAAAGCTTGATCAAGATATTGCATCGTTACTTATGTCGATTAATGCGGTAAAAGGTGTGGAAATTGGTGATGGTTTTGCGGCAGCCCGCCTGAGGGGAGAAGAAAATGCCGATGAAATGCGAATGGGAAATGATGGAAAACCGCTTTTTTTATCCAATCATGCTGGTGGTATTTTAGGGGGAATATCGAGTGGACAGCCAATAGTTGCACGTTTTGCTGTAAAGCCTACTTCATCAATTTTAACGCCTCGTCGCTCCATTGATGTTGATGGTCATGATATAGATGTTATAACGAAGGGACGTCATGATCCATGTGTTGGGATTCGTGCCGTTCCTGTTGGTGAAGCGATGGTTGCTTGTGCTATTGCTGACCATTATCTAAGACATCGCGGTCAAATTGGGTGATTGAAAAGGTGAACAATGGCGTATGATGAAAAAAAAATTGTTTCTGCACTTAAAGCTTTTGAACGCGGTGAAATTGTTGTGGTGACAGATGATGATGACCGTGAAAATGAGGGTGATTTAACTGTTGCTGCAGCGTATTGTACAGAAGAAAAGATGGCGTTTATTCTTCGTCACACAACAGGTATTGTGTGTACACCTATGCCAAAAAAAGAAGCACAACGGTTTAATCTTGCTCCTATGGTACCAGATAATAACTCTGCACATGGGACGCAATTTACTGTTACTGTGGATTTTAAACATGGGATAACAACGGGTATTTCTGCACATGACCGCACATTGGCAGTTCGTAATCTTGCTAATCCAAATGCTGGTGCTCACGATTTTGTCCGTCCAGGACATATTTTTCCTTTGATTGCGCATGAAGGGGGGGTGCTCATGCGTTCAGGTCACACGGAGGCCGCTGTTGATTTATGTAAATTAGCTGGTTTGCCACCAGTTGGTGTTATTGGTGAGTTGGTCAATGATGATGGCAGCGTTAAACATGGCGATCAGATCATGAAATTTGCACAAGAACATCGGTTACATATGATAACGGTTGCAGATTTAATTGCTTACCGCCAACGTAAGGAAATATTGATCAAGCATGTTGGAGAAATGCCTATTGAAACATCTGTAGGTCCCGCTATTGTTCAAAGTTATCAATTCCCTTGGGAAGCCGTTCAGCATATTGCAATTGTTTTTGGTGATGTCCGTGAGGGTGAGGATATTCCTGTGTATTTACATCATGAAAACATTATAAATGACGTTTTTTGTCAATCTTCAGATATTATGGTGGTGATGCGGCGTATGATGGAAAAAGAAAAACGTGGCGTATTTATTTATTTGCGTAAAGGATCTGTTATGCAATCAACTATTGATATTCAAAATATGGCAAGAGACAGTTCAGAAAACCATGTGCAGGCGATTGAACGCGAAGAAGAATGGCGCAAAATTGGTTTAGGATCACAAATTTTAAAATATCTAGGAATAGGCTCTGTTATTGTTTATGCTGCTAAAGAGCATCATCATGTAGGTTTAGAAGGTTTTGGAATTCGTATATCTAGAACAGATATTTTTTGAGGTTCATATGAAAAAAGAGATACAAGAGGGGGATATTACGACCTTAAGCTTTGAGCAAGCGCTTAAGCAACTTGAAGTTATTGTCGAAAATTTGGAACGTGGCGATGTGCCTTTGGAACAATCCATTGATATTTATGAACGCGGTGAAGCGCTTAAAAAGCATTGTGAAAAACTCTTAAGAGTTGCTGAAGCTAAAGTTGAAAAAATACAGCTTTCAGAAGACGGTTCTCCAGAAGGAGTAGAACCACTTGATGCTAAATAATATTAAATATTTTGGATATTTATTGTGAAACGAGGAGATATAATAACCTTTTTTATAGAAAATTAAATCGATTGATTTCTTTTTTATAAAATAAGTAAAAAATGAGGAAAGTATAGCTCATCTCAAATAGAAAAGAGCATTTTTCAGTAAAAAAGATGCAAAACTGTAAATAAGAGTAGAGAAGATATATTTTTATCGTTTCGTTTTCTTGAGTTAAGATAATAGAAAGGTTTTTTTTGTCTCAGGTCTTAACACCATTGCTTGACCGTATTTGTTTTCCGCAAGATTTGCGGGCATTGCCTGAGTCTGATTTGGTACAGTTGGCTGATGAGTTGCGGACTGCAACAATTGATGCGGTTTCTGTAACAGGTGGTCATCTTGGGGCGGGACTTGGTGTTGTTGAGCTCACTGTTGCATTACATTATATTTTTAATACACCAGAGGATAGGATTATTTGGGATGTTGGTCATCAAACCTATCCACACAAGATTTTAACGGGGCGTAGAGAAAAAATTCGCACATTACGTCAAGAGGGCGGATTATCAGGTTTTACAAAACGTTCAGAAAGTGTGTATGATCCATTTGGAGCGGGTCATTCGTCTACTTCTATTTCAGCGGGGCTTGGCATGGCGGTGGCAAGTGCTTTGAAAGCAGAGACAAGACGCAATATCATAGCTGTCATCGGTGATGGTGCAATGTCTGCGGGCATGGCTTATGAAGCAATGAACAATGCTGGTGCTTTGGATGCACGCTTGATTGTTGTTCTTAATGATAACGATATGTCTATCGCACCACCTACAGGTGCTATGAGTGCACATCTTGCACGATTAGTATCTCGTCCTTCTTATCGTCATTTGCGTGAACGCGTAAAGATGTTGAGCGAAAAATTGCCAAAGTTTTTTTTGGATAAGGCGCGTCGTTCAGAGGAATTTGCGCGTGGACTTTTGGTTGGGGGAACTTTATTTGATGAGCTTGGCTTTTATTACCTTGGCCCCATAGATGGGCACAATTTGGGGCATTTATTGCCTGTTTTAAAAAATGTTCGTGAATATCCTAGTGGTCCTGTTTTGGTGCATGTTGTCACACATAAGGGAAAGGGATATCCACCTGCAGAAGCCTCACCTGATAAATATCATGGTGTTAATCGTTTTGATGTCACGACAGGAAAACAGGTTAAAGCATCAAGTAATATTCTACCCTATACCAAGGTATTTTCTAAAGCTTTAATAGAAGAAGCTCGCCATGATGATAAGATTGTTGGCATAACAGCAGCGATGCCAACAGGGACAGGTCTTGATTCTTTTGCGAAAAAATTTCCTGAAAAAATGTTTGATGTTGGTATCGCTGAGCAACATGCCGTAACTTTTGCGGCAGGACTTGCTTGTGAAGGGTACAAGCCTTTTGTTGCAATTTATTCTACTTTTTTACAGCGTGCTTATGATCAAATTATTCATGATGTATCAATTCAAAAATTACCGGTACGTTTTGCTATTGACCGTGCAGGTTTTGTGGGGGCAGATGGTGCAACACATGCTGGAAGTTTTGATATTGTTTTTTTGTCCACTCTTCCTAGGTTTGTTGTTATGGCACCTTCTGATGAGCTTGAACTGATGCATATGGTGCGTACAGCTGCAGCTTATGATCAGGGACCAATTTCTTTTCGTTATCCACGTGGTGAGGGTATTGGTATAGATTTACCGCAACGTGGTGAGTTATTAGAAATTGGAAAGGGGCGTGTTCTGCGTGAAGGAAATAGGATCGCTTTGGTTTGTTTTGGAACGCGGATGTCAGAAGTGTTACAAGCTGCTGATGCATTGGAGGCTGAAAGATTATCTACGACGGTTGCAGATGCACGGTTTGCGAAACCTTTAGATAAGGATTTGATGTGTCGTTTGGCACGTGAGCATGAAGTATTGGTGACAATTGAAGAAGGGGCAATCGGTGGTTTTGGAGCGCACATATTACAATTTTTAGCGCAAGAAGGGCTCTTAGAGCATGGTTTAAAAGCTCGTACACTAAAACTTCCTGATGAGTATTTGAATCATGGTGCACCAGAAAAAGTTCTTTCACGTATCGGACTTGATGCTATGGGTATTGTCAACACGGTTTTTGCTGCTTTAGGCCGCGAGATTCGAACAGGATAAAAAATTCGAGTATGATATGGCTGCCAGAAAAAGGCTCGATATTCTCTTAGTTGAAAAAAACTTTTTTACGACACGTTCACGCGCACGTGATGCTGTTATGCGTCAAACTGTTAAAGTTAACGGCGAAATCGTTTTTAAAGCTGGGCAAATCGTTTTTGATGATGCAGAGATTGCTGTTTGTGATCCAGCGCAGAATTATGTTTCTCGGGCAGCGTTAAAATTGATTGCTGCACTTGATGCATTTCCGATTATAACAGATAAAGTGACGGCCATTGATGTTGGTGCATCAACAGGTGGTTTTACACAAGTTCTCTTAGAGCGTGGATCGGCTCATGTAATTGCCGTTGATGTTGGGCATCATCAATTTGATAAACGTTTATTGGGCAACAGTGCTATAACGTTATTAGAAGGCTTGAATGTTAGAGATTTTCAACATAAACATTTAGGTGGGCGAGAAATTGATCTTATCGTTTCAGATGTTAGCTTTATTTCTCTCAAACTTGCATTGCCTCCCGTTTTGTCTTTAGCCAAGAAGGGTGCCCAAGCTGTTTTACTGGTAAAGCCTCAGTTTGAGGTTGGTCGTAAACACTTTAGCAAGAGGGGAATATTAAATCCATCAATAGCTAAAGAAACTGCTGAGGCGCTTTTTGTTTGGTTAAATACACAAACAGGGTGGAGTGCAAAAGGTTTAATTTCTTCCCCTATTACAGGTGGTGATGGCAACGTGGAATATTTACTATTCGGAGAAAAACAAGAGTGAGTGACAATGTCATAATCGACCATATCGGAGCAAATGGGTATGGTACTTCTAGGACGTCTCACGGCTTCGTTTATGTTCCTTTTACTTTACCAGGAGAGTGTGCTGAAATTACTGTTCATGGAAAATATGCAACATGTATAGCATTAAAAGAAAAATCATTAGAACGCATTGATACTCTTTGTCAGCATTTTGGAGAATGTGGAGGGTGTACTCTTCAGCATTGGCATATGGATGCTTATCGCGTATGGAAACAACAATTGGTTGTTGATGCGCTTAAAAAGTATGGACTTAATAATGTTGTTGCGCCTTTAATAGAATGTAAACCTTATAGCCGACGGCGGATTACTCTAACAGCATCTATGACCCCACAGGGGCAAAAAGTTGGTTTTAACCGTTATCTCTCTCATGAGATTGTAGCTCTTGAGGAATGTCCAGTAAGCCGTCCAGAGCTTATTTCTCAGTTGCATAATATTAGAGAGCTCTGTGCTTTTCTAAGCAGCTCTGCCAAACGGTTTCATGTTACAATAACACGTGTTGAAAATGGTTTAGATGTTGCTTTAAGCGGTTGCATTGTACACCATGAATCACTTCGTCAGAAAATGATCAGTGCTGCTCTTTCATATGGGATTATACGTTTATCTGTTGACGGTGAAGTTTTGGTTGAACGAGAAAAACCAGAGATTTACTTTGGAGATGTCCGTGTTGAATTTCCTTCTGGTGGTTTTCTTCAAGCAACTTGCGAAGCTGAAAATATAATGGGCAATATTATTTTGACTCATTTACAAAAAGCAAAGAATGCTGTTGATTTGTTTTCAGGGATAGGAACATTTACCTTGCGTATGGCAAAAAAGATGAATGTTCATGCAGTAGAAGATAATGAAGATGCATTAAGAAATCTAAATACAGCAGCACGTTTTGCAACTGGTTTAAAAACGGTCACTTGTGAAAAACGTGATCTTTTCCGACATCCCCTTTCTGTAAAGGAACTTGAGTGTTTTGAGAGTGTTGTTTTTGATCCTCCCCGTGTTGGTGCAGAGCAACAAGTACGTGAATTAGCGAAGACAACAGTATCACGTGTTGTGGCAATTTCCTGTAATCCTACTACATTTGCTCGTGATTTATCTCTTCTTGTTGCAGGGGGGTATACAGTAGAAAAAATCATACCGATTGATCAATTTTTATGGTCACCACATGTCGAAATTGTTGCTGTTTTGAGCAAAAAGAAAAAAAAGAAAGCTTGGAAGCTTTAGCCTAAAATTTTTTAATGCCATGAAGACTTTTTTAAAAGTTTACTTGAGTATTATTATAAAAATCTCTCCAAAATTTCTCTATAATAATAACCTTTTGCTCGTTGAATTAAGAGCACTGAATGTAGAAAGTGTTTTTTATTTTAAACTTTTTTATTATGAAATATAAAAGGTAAATTATCCCACACAAAAGACTAATGTATTACGAAGAAGATGTATCTGAACAAGCCGGTGCTAGTGTTATATTTGCCATCTCTCAATGTTTCTACAACTCTTGGTACTTGAGAGGGGACATAAGAGGAATCTTTGGTCCTGTCTTTTACAGTTTTTATTCATATAACTCCCCCCACCTGTAACGTACAAACGAAAGATTTTGATTGATTCAACATGGAACAGATTTGAAATGAGAGAATCTTATGGAATTCAAGGTTCTAATTCAATATGAAAAACGATAGATTATCTTTATAAATCAACGCATTGTACCCCCCCCCTCACAAAGTGGTCGTGATAGACGAGAAGGAGGCAATATTGGGAAGGAATGAGAACGCTTATTCCTTTATAAGCGCAGTTCCACCGATTGTCATATTATTGATTCGAAGATGAGGTTGACCAACACCAACAGGGACATTTTGGCCAGCTTTTCCACAGAGACCGATACCATTATCAAGTTTACTATCATTACCAATCATTGTAATACGTTTCATAGCATCCGGTCCATTTCCAATAAGAGTTGCGCCTTTGATTGGTGCTACAATTTTACCATTTTCTACTCGGTATGCTTCAGTACATTCAAAGACGAATTTTCCAGAAGTAATATCAACTTGTCCTCCACCAAATGAAACAGCATAGATACCATGTTTGAGTGAAGAAAGGATTTCTTCAGGTGTTTTATCTCCTCCTAGCATGATTGTATTGGTCATTCGTGGCATTGGTGCATGAGCATAAGATTCACGCCGTCCATTCCCAGTTGATTTACTTCCCATAAGCCGTGCATTAAGCCTGTCTTGCATAAAACCAACGAGCTTTCCATTTTCAATGAGAACGTTATATCCTGAAGGGGTCCCCTCATCGTCGACAGTGAGAGAACCACGGCATTGTGGAATTGTTCCATCATCAACAACTGTAACACCTTTTGCCGCAACTTGTTGTCCTAAAAGTCCAGCAAAAGCGGATGTTTTTTTACGGTTAAAGTCACCTTCTAAACCATGACCTACGGCTTCATGGAGCATAACGCCAGGCCATCCATTGGCTAAGACAACATCAAAAGATCCTGCAGGTGCTGCTTCTGCTTCTAAATTTGTTAAAGCCATACGTAAGGCTTCATCCGCAGCTTTTTTCCAATTGTCTTCATGAATAAATTGGTCAAATGCTTGTCGCCCTCCACATCCATAAAAACCATTTTCACGTCGATTGCCTTCAGCTGCGACTACAGATATAGAAAGCCGCACAAGGGGACGAATATCACGAACCAAATAACCATCTGCACGTAAAATTTCAACATGTTGTAGCGAGCCGGAAAGAGAAGCAGTCACTTGATGCAATTTATCATTTTTAGCACGTAAATAGGCATCAATTTTTTGCAAAAGAGCACTTTTTTCTTCAAATGATGGAGCATCAAGGGGATTATGCGGTTGATAAAGTCTCTTGTTTGTTTGTTGAGGTGCTATGCTATAAGTCCCTGCATGATTATTATAGGTAATAGCTTTAGCTGCTTCACTGGCACGTTTGAGTGCAGCAGCTGATAATTCACTAGAATATGCATATCCGGTAGCTTCTCCAGCAACGACACGCAGACCAAATCCCATATCTTGATGGAAAGAGCCGTTTTTAAGCTGTCCATTATCAAATAAAAGAGCTTCGCTTTCTGTATACTCAAGGTAAAGCTCACCGTCATCAGCATGATGAAGCGTTTCTTGTACAAGTGATTGCACTTTAGAGGAAGTAATATCAAAATGATCAATCAGCGATTTCATAAGAATTATCCTATTTTTATGGGGACTTAGAAGATTTTTATTAATCTAATTTAAGAAGCTTTCAAAATATACGATGAGATTTTAATCGTATAAAGTGTATCGATTTCATTCATGTAGGTAAGGTTGCATAGGCGTCGCCAAGACCATGAAGGTCAACGAAACCTCCAATCCCTTGTTCAGGAGTTGTAAAAATAAAATAAGTTGCCATTTTTCCTTTTAAAAAGAGCTGCAATATGTCTTCTTTAAGAAAGGCTTCAGCAACACAATTATCACCAAGACAACGACGATATTCCATTCTGCCCATATTTTTATCGTCAATTTTAATTCCAACACCAGGACGTAATTCAACGCGAATCGGAACAAAAACACGCATCAAAGCACCTTGCTTTTTAGGAAGTTTATAAAATGTAACGCGCAAGGTAATATCATGACGACCTTGTGTATGAACGTTTTGTACAACTTCACACTGCATGTTAGGTGTACCTGGCGGTAGAGTACAAACTTTTGTCCATGCACCATAGGTTTGTGGAGCAGGGACATTTTGCGCATAGGGTGTTTGTGCAAATGCATGATTGATAAAACTACTATAAAGTGTGTAAAGAACAGCACCAATAAAAAAACTTTTTTTGAGTAATTTATGAAGTATCACAGAAAATCCTATCCGACTCAACACACACACAACCATGCATAGATTTACATAAAAAAATGAATTCCCCACATAAAAACTATAACACAAAATCAGTATTTACCCAAATATATTAATCCATAGGATATATTTTTATGATACATTTGTAATGTAGGAGAGAATGTTGATTGAAAAAATGTATTTTTGTTGCCAATATTTCCATCTATTTTTAGGGGATACGTGCGAACGAGGTATTTCATATTTTCTCAAAAATACGATTGGTCTTAATTGATCATTTCCATACGCTAGATAATATTTGTCAGATAATATTGGTTTGTGAATGACAGAAATGGAAAAGGGCTTTGAGCGGAATGTCAGTTTCAGGAGAGTTATCGGTTGTGAATGGTAAATCAACGCCACCAAAATCCGGTATTGGTGATTATATCACGTTATTAAAGCCACGTGTTATGTCTCTTGTGGTCTTTACGGCTCTGGTTGGTTTGCTTGTATCGCCTGTTTCTATCAATCCGTTGTATGGTTTTTTAGCGATTTTATGTATTGCTATCGGTGGTGGCGGTGCGGGAGCACTGAATATGTGGTATGATGCTGACATTGATGCCGTGATGGAACGGACCAAAAAGCGTCCTATTCCTATGGGTAAAATCAGTTCCCGAAAAGCATTTATTTTTGGCATGGTTCTTTCTATGCTTTCGGTATTGGTTATGGGGAGCTTCATTAATTGGTTTGCGGCATTTTTTCTTGCGTTTACGATTTTCTTTTATGTTGTTATCTATACAATTTGGTTAAAGCGTATCACACCACAAAATATTGTTATTGGTGGTGCTTCTGGGGCTTTTCCACCAATGATTGGATGGGCCGTGACAACAGGGACAGTGAGTATTGATAGCTTTTTATTATTTTTAATCATTTTTATGTGGACCCCCCCTCATTTTTGGTCTCTTTCTTTATTTTCATCTCTTGATTATGAGGCAGCAGGTATCCCTATGATGCCTAATGTACGAGGTGAACATTCAACAAAAAAACAGATTTTATTTTATACTATTTTGATGGCATTATGCGCAGCTGCTCCTTGCTTTACTGGTCTTGGTGGAATTTTTTATGGTATTTTTTCAACAATTTTAAGCATTATCTTTGTTTATTTTGCCTATCGTTTGTGGAAAGCTGATACACATAATGAAACTATTTTGATGGCAAAAAAACTGTTTTTCTTTTCATTACTTTATTTGGCAGCTATCTTTGGAGTTCTTTTGATTGAATCTCTTGTTTGGTATTTTATCGCTCTTTAGTCGCGTAAAATGAAAGAACAAATTTTAAAAGAGCTTTGTTGCAAGAACATATTGTAAGAAAACACGATAGAGTGTGTTCTTATGCAAAAGATGGTATTGCCAGTTTTTTTACATTGCTTATTCGTGTATAACGATAGGTTGTTTGAATATATAGCTAAAACTGTAGAGATTAAGGATGATTTATGTCTGGACTTCCCCCTTTAACGATACGTCTTTGTGGTCCACGTGGATTTTGTGCAGGGGTTGATCGTGCTATCCAGATTGTTCTCCTTGCATTAAAAAAATATGGTGTTCCAGTATATGTTCGTCATGAAATTGTACACAACCGCTACGTGGTTGAGGGATTACAACAACGGGGAGCCGTTTTTGTTGAAGAACTTGATGAGATTCCAGAAGAACATCGCAATCAACCGGTTGTTTTTTCTGCTCATGGTGTACCAAAATCTGTTTCAGAAGAAGCACGATGCTATAATTTGTTTTATCTCGATGCAACATGTCCGTTGGTCTCGAAAGTTCATAAACAAGCGATACGACATCAACGTCATGGTCGTCATGTTATATTGATTGGTCATGCTGGTCATCCTGAGGTGATAGGGACAATGGGACAGCTTGAAGAAGGGGCTGTGACGCTTATTGAAACGATAGAAGATGCTTTGCATTACCAACCCAATGATCCAGATAAATTAGGATTTGTTACACAAACAACGCTTTCTGTTGAAGATACTGCAGGAATTCTCGATATATTACAACAACGTTTCCCTACATTAGCGGCCCCAGCGGCTGAGTCAATTTGCTATGCTACAACGAATCGACAAGATGCGGTTAAGGCAGCAGCAAAGGGGAGTGATTTGTTTTTGATTGTTGGAGCGCCAAATTCTTCTAATTCACGACGTTTAGTAGAGGTTGCTGAAAAGTCTGGTGCGCGGCAAGCTATTTTAGTTCAGCGCGCTGATGAAATTAATTTTGAAAACCTAAAAGCTCTTTCTATTGTCAGTCTTTCAGCAGGGGCTTCGGCTCCTGAAATTATTATTGATGAAATTATTTCAGCGTTTCGTGAGCGTTATGATGTCACAATAGAATTAGCTGAAACAGCGGTAGAAACGGAAAAATTTTTAGTGAGTCGCGAATTACGTGACGTCATTTTAACGTCTCAAGATATGGCTTTCGTCAATGGTCAAGCAAATAATGCAAAAAATGAAAATCAGAATACAGACATGTCTACAACGAAAGCAGAATAATGGCCGTTTATACAGATATTCATTCAAATGATTTAAAAGTGTTTTTAACACGTTATGCAATAGGGTCACTTTTGTCTTATCAAGGTATAGAGGAGGGGATTGAAAATTCTAATTTTATGTTAGAGACAACACAAGGGCGATTTATTTTAACACTTTATGAAAAACGTATTTCAAAAGATGATTTACCTTTTTTTTGTCGCTTGATGCAGCATTTAGGACAGCGTGGAATTCCTTGTCCTCAACCTGTTATTCAAAATGATGGAATGATGATCTGTGAATTAGCAGGACGCCCTGCTGCTATTATTACTTTTCTGGAAGGAGAGTGGGTCCGCCAGCCCACTATAGATCATTGTGGTGAAGTGGGGACGGGGCTCGCACAATTACATTTAGCAGGACAGGATTTTACACTCAGTCGTAAAAATACTCTTTCTGTTATGGATTGGCAGGTATTGTGGCAACGTTGTCAAACAAAAGAAGATGCATTATTAAAAGAATTTGGACAAAAAATTGAGTTTGAATTGGCTTTTTTACAGGAAAATTGGCCGCTCAATTTACCAATAGGCATTATCCATGCAGATTTATTTAATGATAACGTCTTTTTTGTGAATCATCGTCTTTCTGGGATGATAGATTTCTATTTTGCTTGTAATGACTTTTTTGCTTATGATTTAGCGATCTGTTTAAATGCTTGGTGCTTTGAGCCTGATCATTCCTATAATCTGGCCAAAGCACGTAAGTTATTGGAAAATTATCAAAAAATAAGACCATTGATCCCTTTAGAATTGGACAAGATTGTTTTGTTAGCTCGTGGTGCGTCTTTACGTTTCTTACTCACACGTCTTTATGATTGGTTTAATACACCGCCTAATAGCTTTGTTATTAAGAAAGATCCATGGGAGTATTGGCACAAGCTTTGTTTTTTCAGTAATGTAAATTCGCTAAGTGAATTAGGTTTTTAAATTTTATGGCAACTCAACAAAAAGTCGTTGAAATTTATACAGATGGTGCTTGCTCAGGGAACCCTGGAATTGGAGGATGGGGAGCAATTTTACGCTGGAATGGTCATGAACGTGAGCTTTATGGCGGTAAGGTCCATACGACAAACAATCAAATGGAAATCATGGCGGCAATTTGTGCATTAAAGGCGCTTAAAGAGCCCTGTTTGGTCGACCTTTATACAGACTCAGTTTATGTGCGTAACGGTATATCTAAGTGGATTGAAGATTGGAAAAAGAATAATTGGCGCACCGCATCAAAAAAGCCTGTTAAAAATATGGAGCTATGGCAAGCTCTTGAGGATGCTTGTTCTTGTCATACAGTCAGATGGCACTGGGTAAAAGGGCATGCGGGACATCCAGAAAATGAACGCGCAGATGCCCTTGCTCGCAAAGCAATTACTCAATATCGCGAAAATGGACATTTTACAGCATAATTGCTGTTTGATAGCTTTTTTCTTTTATTACGGAGTCACAAGAGGGGTTGGCTGCGTATGGAATATGAATGTTCCACTTAAGGCGTAATCTTTAAAAGAAACTGTATAAAAAATTTTTTGGTTTATTTCTTCTGGAGCGAAATAGAGTGGAGCACTGAAGAGTGTATATTCTGCGTTATCACTGACTTTTTTTGCTGCTCCAATTTGCATTTCTCCTCCATCTAAAAAGAGAGAGGAAGGAGTGGTTTTGTTGTTATTTTGTATTTTTATAAGAAGGGTACTGTTATTTTTTTCGGCACTTATTTTTAGTGCATTCTGCATCATGCGGGGCAAAGAATCTTGGGCATTTTTTAAGAAGGAAGCAGGAAGATGTTTATTTTTAAGAGCAGATGGCGAAAAATCAAAGTTAACAGTAAATGGAAGACAGATTTTATTACATAATCCAAGAGTGAAAGCACCACTTAAATTTTTGCTTGAACCAGAAAGATTGAAGGGCAATATTACTTTATCTTTATAGCCTAATGACCAATCATTTTCTGTTTCAAAAAGCTGTGGGGTAGGATAAAAGATTTCATAAGAAACCTGTTGGTTGAAATTAAAAAACGGTGCCATGCCAGAATTACCTGGATTACGCCAGTAAGTTTTCCATCCTGGTTTAAGCACAATCTCAATAATGCCTTCTCTTATTCCAGAAAGAGAAGGTTCGGTGATCGCTAATCGGATACGACCACCATCTGATTCATACCAAGATGTTGCGAAAAGCTGGAGTTTTTGTCCTTTTTGAGCATTTACAGGAATGTTAAGTAATTCTAAAACTATGAATGTTAAGCTTAAAGTAACTAAAAGATTTTTATAAAAGAAAGTTGCGATATTTTGTAAATTTGTAAATATATGACTTTTTTTCATTGGAGTTTTATTTTCCTAGTGTACTAAATGAACAAACTTTTATCATGTAAATTATGGAGAATAACAAATTAATGAAGCGGTGTAATGGCTTTTTAGGTGGACAATTACTCATAGCAATGCCTGGGATGAATGACAAACGCTTTATTCGTTCTGTTATTTACATTTGCGCGCATTCTGATGCCGGTGCGATGGGCATTATTCTCAATCAATTGCATCATATTGATTTTCCAGAGCTTTTGCTTCACTTGGGAGTCATAGACAGTGGCCAAAAAAAAAGTCTTTCTGAACCAATAAAACAGTTTCCAGTTCGCTATGGTGGTCCTGTTGATCCTTCGCGTGGTTTTGTCCTTCATTCAGATGATTATGCTTGTGAAGAAACTGTTTTTATTGCAGATAAGGTCTGTTTTACTGCGACAATTGATATATTAAAAGCGATCAGTTGCGAACAAGGTCCGCAACATGCACTGGTAGCATTAGGTTATGCTGGATGGAAAGCGGGGCAACTTGAGGCAGAAATTTCTACAAATGGTTGGCTAATCAGTTCTACATCACCTAGTTTTCTTTTTGAAAGCGATTTAAGCTGCAAGTATGATAAAAGTTTAACACGCATGGGTATCGATCCAACTTATCTTGCTTCTGAAATGGGACATGCATAGAGTTTTTTCTAAGCTTTTTAACTTTACACGTTATTTTATCCCTTATGTTTTTACTTTATAAGGGAAATGGCTCTGAACGAGCGTAATTAATTCTTCTATGGCAATCGGTTTCGTTACAAGTGTGCTTTGAACATATTTACAGCCTTCTTGACGGAGGAAGATCGCTTCTTTTTCATTTTCAACACCTTCTGCGATAATTTGCAAATTAAGATCTGTTGCCATATTAATGATAGACTTGAGAACAATTTTCTTCTTAAGGGAGTCGATTGAAATAAGTGAACGATCAAGTTTAACCATATCAAATGGATAACGTACGAGATAGGTCAGAGACGAATAACCTGTTCCAAAATTATCGAGTGCGAGATTCATTCCAAGTGTTTTAATTTGTTCGAGAAAGTGCGCTGATTGTTCAGGATTATTTCTTAAGACAAATTCAGATATTTCAATCATCAAACGTCCTTTGTGGAGCGGATGACGAAGCAAAGCGGCGCGCAATTGACTGATAAAACGAGGATGAATCATTTCTGCGCTTGGTAAATTAATTGAAATAAAGAAAGATTGTTGGGAAAACTTTTCTTGTACATTTATAAGATCGATAATGGCATTATCGATGATAAATTGTGACAAATTCATAACAATTTGTTCGTTTTCTACGATTTTTATGAAATCAGAGACATTTAAATTTCCATAAGTGGGATGATGCCATTCTACAATTGTTTCAAAACCAATAATATGTCCGTCTGATAAATTAAGAATAGGATGGTAGAGGATTTTTATCTCATTACGTTTTATGGCATAATGAACATCTTTCTCCAGAGTATTATGTTCGAGACCCAAAGTGCGAAAATTAGGACGAAAAGGTTCAATATGGTTTCCACCCATTTGTTTTGCACGAATCATCGCTAATTCACTATCATTAAAAATATCTTTAGCCGTCGATCGGCTTTCACTCCATGTAACCAATCCGATAGACGTTGAAAGGATTATTTTGTTTTCTGAAAGTGAAATAGGTGCTGAAATTGTTTTGTGCAAATGATCTGCAAATGCTGCAATTTTTTGTGGTTCAGTTTCACTGAGTAAAATAATTGCAAAGCGGTCTGCTGAAAGGCGCGATAAGGTGTCTTGAAAATTAATGAGACGGTTTAAACGACGTGCGATTATAAGCAGTACAGTATCCCCAACTGCTATGCCTAATTTGCGATTAATTTGGCGAAAATTGTCAAAATCAATCATAAAGACAGTCGGTCTAATTTTGATATTTGCTTTCGCCAAAGAGGTATAATTTTGTAGTCTATCGAAGAAAATTTGTTGGTTAGGAAGGCCGGTTAAGCTGTCGTGGATTGCATCATGCAATAAGCGTTCTTCGGATTTTTTGTGGTTAGTAATATTGACAATGGTTCCAATGACACGTGTGATTTTCCCATCTTTTTGCATAGCCGGACGTGCACGAAGAGAAAACCAATGATAATAACCACCACCGGAAGAAAGCCGAAAAATTTGATCAATGCGCCCTTTTTTATTTTTAAGAATGATATCTAATACGGCTTGAAAGCGTTCACGATCATCATGGTGCAAGGCTGAAATCCAGTTGCGCATAGGTCCATTGAGGTTATGAATTTCAGTACCAAAAAGGGTTGCCATGTTTGGATGTACAACAATACGGTCACGCTCAATATTCCAATCCCAAATAATATTTCCAGCTCCCTTTGCTGCGAGTACTTGTTGTTCAAGATCGGAAAATATTCCTTCATGGAAAGCGTCATTAGAAAAAGTTTGTTGCAGGACAGTAAAGCTGATGAGAAGAACAATGAGCACTAATCCTCCCGCTAATGCTGGCTGGATAATATCATTGTTTAAATATCCAGCTATGCAGGCATAGGCTCCAATACACCAAAAGCTAATGAGCAACCATGTTGGGATAAGCATAATGGCGCGGTCATAGCTTCTGATTGAGAAATAGATGATTAATATTATACCAAGCACAGCGGTAAGACCAAAAGACAAACGCGCAATTCCAGCTGCTCTGATTGGATCATAAATAGCAAAGGCTCCTAGACTGCAAAAGGCAATGGTCCAAGCGATAGCACCGTAACTAAAATGATAATGCCAGCGGTTAAGGCTGAGATAGGTAAAAAGAAAAATGAAGAGTGTAGCAGTAAGTGCTACTTCTGTACCAGCACGCCAGATTGGTTGTGTTGTGAGTGTAACTGCAAAGAATTTATTTAAAAAGTTGAAGTCAATACCAATATAAAAAAGCACAGCCCAAGCAACAGCTGCTGTTGCAGGAAACAGCCCTGTTCCACGGACGACGAAGAGAACAGTTAACAAAAGCGCTAAGAGACCAGATATACCAAGAAGAATACCATGATAAAGCGTATAAGAATTAATTGCATCTTTATAAGCTTCAGGTTGCCATAAATAGATTTGCGGTAGATTTGCAGAGTTAAGTTCGGCCACAAATGTAACAACAGCACCAGGGTTAAGGGTAATACGAAAGATGTCAGAGTTTGCACTAAGTTGACGATCGAGGGAAAACCCTTCGCTTGGCGTTATGGATTGAATCCTTTCTGATCCAAGATCTGGCCAAAAAAATCCAGAACGCGCCATGCGGTAATGGGGGGCAACGATGAGACGATCGACTTGTTCATCTGTTGGATTTGCAAGAGAAAAGACTGCCCAATTTCCGGAAAATTTTTCATTTTTTGCCTGCACTTCAATACGCCATACAATACCATCTGGTCCTGGCGCTGTACTTGTTTGAAAAATAGAGCTGTTTGTATGGTGAATTTCAATTGCTTTTGAGAGATCAAGAGCAGCATCCTGAGAAGAAATTTTAACTGGCTCAATTGCTTGTGCTGATGTAAGATGGACAAGAAAACTAACGACTACAATGAAAATGATATCAATTATTTTACGCAAACTCTTCACAATGTCCCACTCTCAATATTTTAGGATGTTTAATTTTCATTTCGATTTTTGAGAAAAAACGTCCACCTTTTATAATTTATTTACATAATAAATTGTTATCACTTTTTCTTAAGTTATGTGGTTTTGTATACAAATAGACCACATGTCCATTTGCTTCAATGGAACTTGAAGCGAATGAAGTTTTATATGTTAAAAGGGCAAAGTTAAACCATGAATTTCCAGATTTCATGGATATACCTTCACTCATTAGAATCTTTATCACATGAAGTATGAATTGGGTAGTTTTGTACGCTTCTTTGCCCAATATTTCCAAAACTTATTTAATGAGAAGAGCTTTTGTGGTAAATTTTACGATAAAATATGTGTATGTTATTGTGATGCTGTTTTGAAAAGAAGTTTTTTACTTTAGCTTGTATGAAAGAGTTGACGTTAAATCATCAAAATTTATGAGGGGTCCTACAGGTCCGACAGCAGTTAGTGTTGGAGTGGAATTTGTAAAAAGACGATGTGCTAAATCAGTTAATCTTTTAGGAGTGATGAGATTGAGGCGTTCAATTGTTTCCGATATTGGAATTGGTCGACCATAAAGGAGTATTTGGCGAGCAATGAGATGTGCTTGACTAGAGGGATTTTCCTGTGACATTGTCAGATTCGCACGATATTGCGTTTGTGCTCGTTGCAGTTCATTGGCGTGAATGTTTTTACTGACCTTGGAAAGTTCATCAAGAATCACGGGAATAAGTTCTTTGAGCCCTTCTTGTCCGGTAGCTGCGTGAACACCAAAAAGACCAGTATCTGAAAATCCCCAATGAAAAGCATAAATAGAATAGCATAATCCACGTTTCTCTCTTACCTCTTGAAAAAGACGTGAAGACATACCACCACCAAGAATGATTGAAAGAATTTGGGCCGCATAAAAATCACGCGCGTGATAAGCACGCCCTTCAAACCCCAGAACAACTTGTGTATCCATTAAATCGCGATATTCACGAAAGTCGCCACCAACATAATTTGCAAGATTAGTAAGAGGTGCGGTTGAATGGGAGCGAAAAGTACCAAGACGACTTTCAACTTCTCGCAAGAAACTTTCGTGTTTTACAGCTCCTGCAGCAACGACAATCATACGATCTGCACTATATTGTTTATTGATGAAATCATGGAGATCAGTAGATGTAAATGATTGGATAGTTTTAGCTGTTCCTAAAATAGAGCGTCCAAGGGATTGATGACGAAAGGCTGTTTCTGTAAAGTGATCAAAAACAATATCATCAGGAGTGTCATGAGCGGCACCAATTTCCTGAAATATTACTTGTTTTTCTCGTTCTAGTTCATTGTCGTCAAATTTTGAATGCATTAAAATATCGGCTAAAATGTCTATAGCAAGTGGGATATCGCTTTTAAGTACACGTGCAAAGTAAGCTGTTGTTTCAATACTGGTGGTGGCATTGATTTCACCGCCAACATCTTCAATATCGGTTGCAATTTGAAAAGCAGTGCGGTTTTCGGTTCCTTTAAAAGCCATATGCTCAAGAAGATGAGCAATACCATGCTGTGTGGAGGTTTCATTGCGTGAGCCCACTTTAACCCATATTCCGAGGGCAACACTATCAATTTGTTGCATTGTATGTGTGGCGATAGTCAAGCCATTACTAAGGCGACATATATCTACATCCATGTATTTACAACTCCATTAAATAAGTTAAATACCTCATTGTAAGGGTATTAGAATATTCTTGATTTAAGTTAATGCAGCTAACTTTAATAAGATGCATGCGATTTTAAAGAGATATAATCTTTTACTATTTTTTCATCATTAGCAAGACTTATAAAGTGTTCTTTGCGTTTCATTACATCATTGAGATGAGATGGCCATGGGGCATGAAGTCCACAAGCACTTTTAATAGTATCAGGAAATTTAGCTGGATGAGCCGTGGCAAGGACGATCATTGGAATATGCGGTTTTTTGTTTTTACGCGCTACTTGAAGAGCGACGGCTGTATGTGGATCAACAAGATAGCCACTTTCCTTATAGACACTATTAATTGTTTGAGCTGTTGCAGCCATGTTGCTTTTCCCAGCAGAAAATAGGGAACGAATATTTTTGAGTTGCTTTTCATCAAGAGTAAAACGTCCTGATTGTTTCAAGTTGTCCATTGCATTGCGAATCCACATTGGATCACGATTACCACTTTCAAAGAGCAAACGTTCAAAATTAGAAGAGACCTGAATATCCATAGAAGGTGATGTTGTATGGACTATTGGTTGTGTTTCGTAAGTACCGCTGGTCAATGTACGTGCAAGGATGTCGTTATCATTCGTTGCGATGACCAGTTGAGCAATGGGTAATCCCATACGGGCTGCAACATAACCTGCAAAAATATCACCAAAATTTCCAGTAGGAACAGTAAATGAAACAGCTCTATCAGGAGCCCCTAAGGAAAGTGCAGATGAAAAATAGTAAACAATTTGCGCCATGATACGCGCCCAATTTATAGAGTTAACACCTGAAAGCGCTCTTTTTTTACGAAAATTGTGGTCATTAAACATTGCTTTGACAAGAGCTTGGCAATCATCAAAATTTCCTTCAATGGCAATGGCATGAACATTTGAACATTGATTGGTTGTCATTTGCCGTTGTTGAACAGGTGATACACGTCCTTTAGGAAATAAAATAAAAATATCTGAGTGTTCTTTTCCAGCAAAAGCTTGTATCGCAGCCCCTCCTGTATCACCTGATGTTGCAGCAATAATCGTTGCACATCTATTTTTTTCAGTCAAAACATAATCCATCAGTCGAGAAAGAAACTGCATTGCGACATCTTTAAAAGCTAAAGTAGGACCATGAAAGAGTTCAAGGATAAATTCATCTGCTCCAGTTTGTCGTAACGGACAGATTGCTGGATGGTGAAAGGTTGCATAAGATTCAGCGATCATATTTTCAAAAGCTGTATATTCGATTTCGTTATTCACAAAGGGCCACAGAATAGTTTTAGCAATTGTTGTATAGGACTGACCACGAAGTGCTCGTAACGCATCAAATGATAGCTGAGGAAATTTATCTGGCAGATAAAGTCCCCCATCAATTGCCAATCCTGTCATGATCGTTTCCGTAAAGCTTAAAGCAGGAGCTTCACCTCTCGTGCTGATATATTCCATACGTTTTATCCTTTTTTTATTTCTGGCAAATTGGTGAAGTTATTTATTTCACGTTTTTCATAATATTTAAATTATTAAATGGATAGAGTTTTTAACTCAATAATGAAAGGAAATATTCTTAAGCATTTTTATTTTTGAGATATAAACGTCAAATGTTCACAGAAAATCTGTTAAAGTCGAAAATTTTCCCTCTATTATTCATTTACTTAAATTTTACAACGTATCTTCACTTGTGCATCTTCTTAAATAATAAAATCAAATAGATAGAATGGTATTTATTGAAGAACTTTTTTTTGTAAAACTCAATCATTTATAGTTATTTTATGCTCTTATACTTTGTAACAATTAAATCTGCTAAAATGAATATTGAAATGATACAGATCAAAATTCACACTGGAAGATTTGTAAGGTAATTTTATGGCATTGCGTGCGCAAATCTATACTTTGAATAATTTTTGTTTAGCTTAATTATTATTATAGATATTATATTTGTTCTATACAGTATGGTAACCTAACTTTTATCCATAGAAAACATACGACAGCCTGCTAAATGATGTGAAGCAGGCTGTAAAATATTCTTATTTTAAATAGAAAAAATAACTGAGTATCTTTGAATTATTTGCCTTTAAGTTTTCCTATTGCCCATCCGATTATCCCGCTAAATATGGCCATAATAGATCCAGTCAAGAATCCAAAACCCAAAGCTCCTGCTGTAGAAAAAACTCCTAACGTAATTGGTTCAAACACTTTCTCAAATTTTCCTTCAATGGCAGTTTCACTTTTTGCTCCATGAGTGAAACTTGGTACATAAAGAGTAGCTATATTGATAGCTTTTTTCTTTCCTTGTTCTATTAGAGAGACAGTTTCCCATTGAAAATCATTTTTCAAATGATTGGCATGAACATTTATAACTTGTGAAAGCAAAAAAGAAACTGCTATAAAAATATTTAATACGTAAGTTTTCAATACTTTAATCATAATTTATCACCAATACTTTTACTTTTATTTTACTCTGAATTGAATAGATGCATCGGCAGAATTAGTGCACATTAAGAGAAACAGAAGCATTTAAAGCTTTTTCATTCTTAATGTGCACTAATTCATTAGTTTTTTGTCATCAACAATGGATAAATACAGAATATATCCATAGTTTATATTTCGTATGAGAAGGTTTTATTCTGATAAGATTTCAATTTTAACGAGATTTAAAATACGATATTATTTTACCTATTATCCATCCTAAAAACATGCCTATCGTACTTGATGCATATCCAATTGCCATCCCAACACCAAAGGTTCCGAGTGTAAGAGGTTCAACGACCTTTTCAAATTTTCCTTCAATAGTAGGTTCATTATCCACTCCACGACTTAGAATGGGGCTATAGAGAGAAACGGTATGGACTGCATCCTGTTTTTTCTGCTCTATTGCAGAAACAAAAATATTTTCACGATGAGTATTATTTTGCAAATAGTTTGCATGCACATTTACAACCTGTGAAAGAAAAAAGGCAGACATAATGAAAATACTTAACATATGATTTTTAAACAATTTAATCATAATTTACCTCAAATATTTTATACTATTCAATATATATATGCGTAAATTTATACTTTGGATATTTGGATATAATCTACAACATTTATATTTTGTAGCAAGATAAGCTCCATTATGTAATTACTTACAATGAACAATAGCTTCATTATGAAGCTATTGTTCTAGAGTTCTAGACGAGGTTGAATTATTTGAACATCAACACTATGTCCTTTATCCAACTTATTATCGATCCTATAAAGCTCATTGCATATCCAGCAAACAATAGTCCCACTCCTACAGTCATAGGCTCAACGACCTTTTCAATTTTCCCTTCACCTGTTGTTCCATTTTCTGTTTGATAATTTACAGATGGAACATAGAAAGCAGTCGTAGAAACTACATCAGATTTCGCATACTTTACTTGTTCCATTGGGGAAACAGAAAGTTCCTCTTTTGGAGTATCGTTTTTCAAATAGTTTGCATTAACAGTTACAGTTTGTGAAATAAAAAAAGTGCTCGCTATAAAAGTGCTTAAGATATAATTTTTAAATATTTTGACCATAACTTTACCTCAAATATTTTTAAGTTATATATGTAAGAAAATATACATAATGTTTATATATCTCACACTATATATAATTTAGATATTTCAATATGTATTTTTAGTCAATAATAAAAATACATATAAAAATATAAATATAATTTTTTATAAACATTATTGTAAAAATGTAACAGTAATAATTACAAAAATATTTTTTAAAATTTTATGAAATATTTCGTTATGTGTTATATATAAATAACATGTGGTGATCGCATAATTTTTATAAAATGATATTAATATTATTTTTTTAAATACATTTATAGATACTAAAAATATACATTTCGCTCATAGTATAAAGTAGAGCTCGAATTGGATAGAGATAAATGATATTATCATTTTCTCGCCAATGTGAACAGCATATTACTGTGATGTAAAGCAGTGTATAGCAGAATATCAATTCAGAGACATTTATGAGTGCTGAAAGATCGGCATTAGATAATATTTTTCAACATTTTCTTCTTTCCAAACCGAAAAGCCACTTTTATTTTTAGAAAGGATGCCTTTCCTAAAGTTGGATTACTTTTGAAAAGATCTGATTTCATTGCTTATTTAAAAAATCTATACAAGTGCTTTCAGAAAATTTTGAGCAACTACAGGTATCTCTTTACGTTGTTCTATGTTTCATATTTATGTGCTTTTTTAAGAAATCCTTCTCAAGGTACTCAAGTCTATTTTGCAATTAATAGATATGATGATAAAGCCCCATAATATAAAATTCTTAGGGCATCAGAATCTTTGACGTTTATAAAGAAGAAAGATGTCCTGAATTACGCATTTACTAAAGTTATTATAAAAGAAGTAGCGAGAAGAGAAGGGCATTTGAGTAAAAATGCTTCTTACAAGAGTTTACAAACTGATATATTCAAGAGATTTTTTATAATAGATCTCGCCATACTGCCATTGCTTCTAAGACTTCTCCTAAATGAGCATGTTTTGCGATAACTGTTTCTGCTCCAGCTTCTGCAAGTGCATTGGAGTGGCCAAGATAGCTATGTGATCCTCCGGTAAAGCCGATGACACGCATGCCTGCTGCTATGGCTGCGTGTACACCATGAAGTGAATCTTCTATAACGATAGTGTTTTGGGGCTCTGCCTGTAATTGTTGTGCGGCAAAAAGGAAAACATCAGGGGCTGGTTTCGTTCTTTTTGTTCCAACTTCAGGTGCTGAAAATATTTTACCTTCAAAAAGGTCATAGAGATCAACCGTGGTGAGCATCTCTTTTATATCTACGCTTTTTGCATTAGAGCAGATACAGTAGGGATAGCGTGTTTGAATAATTTCTACGGCTTCTCTTACATCATCAATAGCCCGTAATTTAGTTTTTATTTGTGTACGAAAAATATTAGTCATCTGATCTATGAGATGAGCAGAAATTGGTTTTTCTGTTTCCTGTTCAACGTGTTTAAGAATATCGGGAAAGATAAGTCCTGCAAAACGCTCACTCAATTCTTCGGATGATATTTCATATCCTGTTTGTTTGAGCAATTGAGATCCAATTTTTGCTGCAAGATATTCAGAGTCGACGAGAACTCCGTCACAATCAAAAATAATAAGATCTATCTGAGGCATAAGATATTCCTTTACATGTTACGAGATGGACAACTTTTATGAAAACGATATTGAGAAGATCTTATTTCATAAAAATACGCTTTGAAAATGATTCTTAATTCTTTTACGAAATAAATGATATGGGAACAGTACATTGAAAAAAAGAAAAATAAGGTTTCATTCATATGAAAGTTTTTTTACTTAAAAAAACAAAAACAATTATCAATTTTGTAGAAATTTAACGATACGTTTACGCTATTTTGTAAATATGGATTGGTAATGCGGGCCTATAAACTATTTTGGTTGATTATAGGGCAAATTCAGTTAATTTTGTTGGGTTTTTCATGACAGTTATTCAGCTTCAAAAAGATTTTCTTCGTACTCCCTCACAGATGCCATGGCGCAATAAAATTTTTAAAGGAGATTGTGTTTCCGTTCTAGAAAAACTTCCAAAACATTCCGTTGATATGATTTTTGCGGACCCACCCTATAATTTGCAATTGGACGGAGCTTTATACCGTCCAGATCATTCGCTTGTTGATGCGGTTGATGATGCATGGGATCAGTTTGAGAGTTTTGCTGCGTATGATGCTTTTACCCGTGCATGGTTGCTTGCTTGTCGTCGTGTATTAAAACCCAACGGAACACTTTGGGTTATCGGATCTTACCATAATATTTTTCGAGTTGGGACGGCATTACAAGATTTAGGTTTTTGGATGCTTAATGATATTATTTGGCGCAAAAATAATCCGATGCCTAATTTTCGAGGGCGCCGTTTTCAAAATGCTCATGAGACGCTTATTTGGGCCGTGCGAGATCAAAAAGATAAAAAGTACACATTTAATTATGATGCCTTAAAAGCGGCCAATGAAGATCTACAAATGCGTTCAGATTGGCTTTTCCCTCTCTGCACTGGAGCTGAACGTTTAAAGGATGATTCAGGGCGTAAATTACATCCAACACAAAAACCGCAAGCGTTATTAGCGCGTATTATTATGGCTTCTAGTAAACCTGGTGATGTTATTCTTGATCCGTTTTTTGGTTCGGGAACAACAGGTGCTGTTGCCAAGCTTTTAGGGCGTGATTTTGTTGGGATTGAACGCGAGCAAGATTACATTGATGCAGCATGTGAGAGAATTGCAGCGGTTAAACCTTTAGCGCAACCAGAACTAGCGATTTTGGATAGAAAAAAAGCAGAACCGCGCGTAGCATTCAACAGTTTGCTTGAAGCAGGTTTACTCTATCCTGGAGAAGTTCTTTATGATCGTAAGAAGCAAGTGTCTGCTATTGTAAGAGCTGATGGTACGATTATGCATGGTGGTGAAGCGGGCTCAATTCACGCAATGGGAAGAAAGGCTCAAGATTCGCAGAGTTGTAATGGTTGGACATTTTGGTATTATGAGGAAAATGGACGGTTGAAGTCCATAGATCATTTAAGAATGATCATACGTTCACAAATGTTAAAAACGGGTGTTTTATGAACTAAGCTGATCGCTTCATTCTAGAGTGATCATCAATGTACCTGATCTTGATTGAGATGGACGTGAGGGCATTTTATGCCTTTCTTAGATGTTTTTTATTAACACACTAATCTCGCTTGTAAGCGGCAAGCGAGTATTTTTTGCTTCTTGTAGAAGAAATTAAAATGAGAAACTTTCACTCTATGTTCTGATTTTAGTTCCAAAACAGTAAAATTTTAATATAATCTTATAAAAATGAAATATCAAAATTAAAAGGCTCATTCAGAAGCTCAAAATTAAGTGCTTTTTTGAGGTAATATGTGCATCTATAAAGTGCGTAAAATGTATTGGTTTATCAAGATAATTTAGCGTTATTCATATTGAGTTCCCCCCGAATATCGTCAAATTTTCTTATTTCAGACCTGTTTCATATTGAATCAATAAAATTTACTTGCTTGCATGTCATAAGCGGGGTTGGCGTGTGAATAAAATTGTTAAAGAAAGAACTAAAAAGTACCTTTTATGAACCGTTTCAAGTGCCAAGGGTTGTTGTAGGGGACTGGTAAATATAATGATGGTGCTGACTTGCTCCTTCATAAGCAAAAAAGGATAGATTCTGAAATTTAAATCTAAGCTTTCTAAGCTTTTTTACCCCTCCTTAATTCTTATCTGTAGAAAAAATTGGTTATTTCATTTTTTTAAGTTTTTCTTTTACAGATTAATAAATGACTTAATAAATGATCGTTAGAGATACAAAAGTCTCCGTTAGAAAACATTTTTACGAATAGGGAAGGTTATTTAAATCTGAAAGAATTGGGAAGTGCTACGGAAATGGCTTTTTTCATAACAGTAGGTAGTGCTTCTTCGGCAAGATGTTGAATGTTACACCACCAACCATTTTCACAATTCATTTCATGAATATCCTCAGTATAGTAAACATCGAGTTTTAGAGAAAAGTGAGTAAAAACATGCGTAATTTGTCCTTTGAATTGCCAATTGGCAGTAAAGGGTGCATTTTGGAGCCCATTTTCGTTGTTTATGCCAATATTGTTAGGAATTTGGGTCATTCCACCAAGGAGCTTTTGCGTCTGTCGTTTTTCCAAATAAATTTGTCTCTTTTTATTAAGAGCCACAAAAGCAATACCTGTTTTTGAAGGGCGTTCTTTTTTAGGGGCTTTGACTGGAAAAGATTCCGGTTGTTGCGTCTTTGCTGCTTTACATAAACATTGAAGAGGGCAGGTATAACAAGATGGTTTGCGTGGAGTACAAACTGTTGCTCCTAAATCCATCATTGCTTGAGCAAAGTCACCAGGACGATTTAAAGCAGTAATTTTTTGTGTTTTTTCTTTAATTTCAACTTTTGCTTTTTGTAATATTGAAGTGATAGCAAAAAGGCGCGCTACCACACGTTCGACATTACCATCAACCACTGCTACAGGGTGATTAAAAGCAATTGAAGCAATGGCTGCGGCAGTATAATCTCCAATACCGGCTAGAGTTCGCAATTCTTTTACAGATTGTGGAAATTGTCCCGCGTAGTTTTCAACAAGCTGTTGCGCACATTTTTTAAGATTACGTGCGCGTGAATAATAACCAAGTCCAGCCCATGCTTTCATGATGTCATCTTGTGAGGCTTTTGCTAAAGAGGAAAGATCAGGCCATAGTTTCAGAAACTTTTTAAAATAAGGCTTAACTGTTTCAACGGTTGTTTGTTGAAGCATGATTTCAGAAAGCCAAACTTGATAAGGATCAGGACGGATACCTTGTTTTTGCTTTTCGGGGGTAATCCGCCATGGGAGATGTCTGTGATTTTGATCGTACCAAGCAAGGAGGTGCGAAGAAATTTCATACATGATTGTTTTCAAGCATAGGAAGATATAAAATGCAAAAGAAAAAATTATTTATTTTGTTGATCTTTCATAAATTGAGGAGGCAATAATTTTTAGATGAAACAAATGATTTTAATTTAGTAAGCGATTGAACAATGATCTAAAAATGAGAAAACAACTTAAAAAACATATCTTTTATTCTCTTTCTGAGACGGTATACAAAATACTTGATCCAGTTTTACGCAAACGGACAGGGCTTAATGTAGCGCTTATAGAACATTGGCCACAAATTGCGGGCTATGATATCAGTGAACATACAATGCCGCTTAAAATTATTTGGAAACGTCGTGCAGATCAAGATGATGTTTTTCAGCCAGCAACACTTGTTGTCGCATGTGAAGGATTTGCTGCGTTAAAATTGATGCATGAAACAGAGGAATTACTTCATAGAATTAACGGATTTTTTGGCTATATTGCTATTGATCGCATCAAGATTGAGCAAAGGAGTATGACGGTTTTTATGAATCACTTGCCTCTAAAATCGTCTTTGAGTGAACAAGACAAAAAATGCGTGGGAGAAATGCTTGAAGGAATTGAAGATAAAAGCTTGCGCCAATCACTTTATAAACTTGGCTGTTGCATTTTTTTGGAAAAAAATAATAAATAGCAAGATATTTTATATATTTTTCTTTAATATATGAGAAAGCGTTGGATTCTTATTCGTTAATAACAACAGAAAAGTATTATTTATGGTAAAATATCGTTCTTTTTTATCTTTCGGGATAATTTTTCTCTTCATAACGATTGTACAAAACAGTGTAACAGTTGCTTTAGCGCGTGATCCCAAACCAGTGGCAACTGTTGATATGGAAGAGATTCTCCAATCGGGTAAAGTAAAGGATCGCTTTGAGGGAGAGGCGGATGCACCAGTCGTCATTGTTGAGTATGCTTCGTTGACATGTACCCATTGTGCGCATTTTTATAATGATATACTTCCTCAAATTCGTAAAAAATATATCAAAACAGGAAAAGTAAAACTGATTTTCCGCGATTATGCTTTTGATCCTCGGGCAACAGCAGGTTTTATGTTGGCACAGTGTGCACCAGAAGATCGCTATTTTCCTTTAATAGAAGTTTTATTTCAAAAACAAAATGAATGGGCTTTCGGAAAAGATGCTCTAACACCATTGAAAAAAATTGGCTTAATGGCTGGTTTTACAGATGAAAGTTTTACTGCATGTTTGAAAAATCAAGCCATTTTAGATGAAGTGAATGCATCCTTTGAGCGTGGTAAAAAACTTGGTGTTACAGCAACGCCTACTTTCTTTATTAATGGTAGTAAATATGAAGGTGCCATGAAAGTAGAAGACTTTTTTTCGGTGATTGATAGTTTTCTTAAAAATGAATCTTAATCTTCCAGAAGATAGATAGTGATACTTTTAGTCATTATCGCTTTTGGAAGGATTAATATTATGCATTTATGAAGCAATATTTTTTGTTGAGCCGATTTTGAATCAAATCATTGCTTTTAAGTGAGCCTAGGTTGAATGATGTTTTGATGCTGATATGGGAGGATTTGTACAATGAAAAAATGGGTTTATAGTTTTGGAGATGGAAAGGCAGAAGGAAGTGCAAGTGAGCGTAATCTTCTCGGAGGTAAAGGGGCTAATTTGGCAGAAATGAGTAATCTTGGTTTGCCCGTACCACCCGGATTTACGCTGACAACAGAAGTTTGTAATTTTTATTATGCCCATGACAAATCATATCCAGAAGAGCTACAGGAATCTGTTAAGCAAGCACTAAGACGCATTGGTGAACAAACAGGACGTGAATTTGGGAGTGAGCAAAAGCCACTTTTGCTTTCTGTTCGTTCAGGTGCTAGAACTTCTATGCCAGGGATGATGGACACAGTGCTTAACCTTGGCATGAATGATGAGACTGTAAAAGCCATTGCTTTACAAGCTAATAATGAACGTTTTGCTTATGATAGTTATCGGCGTTTTATCCAAATGTATTCTAACGTTGTTTTGGGGTTAGATCATGCGTATTTTGAAGAAATTCTTGATGAAGCAAAAGTACGCAATGGTTACACTATTGATACAGAAATGACAGCAGGTGATTGGAAGAATATTATTACTTCTTATAAAGCATATGTTGAAGAAAAATTAGGAAAACCTTTTCCACAAAATCCTGAACAGCAGTTATGGGGAGCAATTGGAGCCGTTTTTTCAAGTTGGATGACAGCACGTGCAGTTACCTATCGCCGTTTACATAATATTCCTGAAAGTTGGGGAACGGCAGTTAATGTGCAAGCTATGGTTTTTGGCAACATGGGTGAAGATTCGGCAACAGGTGTTGCTTTTACACGCAATCCATCGACAGGGAAAAAAGAACTTTATGGTGAATTTTTAGTTAATGCGCAAGGGGAAGATGTTGTGGCGGGCATTCGAACACCTCAAAATATTACAGAAAATGCGCGTATTGTTGCTGGTTCAAATAGGCCGTCATTAGAAAAAATTATGCCTGAGGCTTTTTTGAAATTATGTCAGATAGCGCAGAAGCTTGAGCAGCATTATCGGGATATGCAAGATCTCGAATTTACCATTGAAAAAGGTAAATTATGGATGCTTCAGACTCGTTCAGGAAAACGCACGGCTCGTGCGGCTCTCAAGATAGCAATTGAAATGGTTGAAGAGGGGTTAATAAACCATGAAGAGGCTGTGATGCGTATTGATGCAAAGTCGCTGGACCAACTTTTGCATCCAACACTTGATCCCAAAGCAGAACGTTCTATTATAGGACGTGGTTTACCTGCTTCTCCTGGAGCCGCAACTGGTGAAATTGTTTTTACTTCAGAAGAGGCAGAAACGGTGTCGGCGGAAGGTCGCAAAGTTATTTTGGTCCGTGTAGAAACAAGCCCAGAAGATATCCATGGTATGCATGCTGCAGAAGGAATTTTAACAACGCGTGGCGGTATGACAAGTCACGCTGCTGTTGTTGCGCGGGGGATGGGGAAACCATGTATTTCTGGTGCTGGAAGTGTGCGGATTGATTATAACACAAATACGCTGTTTGCTTCAGGAGAAAGCTTTAAAAAAGGTGATATTATTACAATTGATGGTGGAAGTGGAGAAATTTTCAAAGGGAAAGTTGCAATGTTGCAACCTCAGCTTTGCGGAGACTTTGCAAAATTAATGGAATGGGCTGATGGAATGCGGCGTCTCAAAGTTCGCGCTAATGCTGATACACCATCTGATGCCCGTATGGGGCGTTCCTTTGGGGCTGAAGGTATAGGTCTTTGCCGTACGGAGCATATGTTTTTTTCTGATGAACGTATCGTTGCCATGCGTGAAATGATTTTAAGTCATGATGAAAATGGTCGTCGTAAAGCACTAGATAAGCTTTTGCCAATGCAGCGTTCAGATTTTAGTGAATTATTTGAAATTATGTGTGGTTTACCTGTTACTATCCGCTTGCTAGATCCACCATTACATGAATTTTTACCTAAAACGAAAACAGAAATTCTTGATGTTGCAACAGCTATGGGTGTTTCTGCTGAAGTGCTTGCTGAACGCGCTCAGCAGTTGCATGAATTTAATCCTATGCTTGGATTACGTGGATGCCGTTTAGCTATTACTTATCCTGAAATTGCAGAAATGCAAGCGCGGGCGATTTTTGAAGCAGCAGCAGAAGCTGCCCAAAAATCTGGATCTCCTGTTATGCTTGAAATTATGGTGCCACTTGTTGCGCTTAAATCTGAACTCGATTTTGTAAAAGCACGTATTGATCAGGTTGCTGAGGAAGTGATGAAAGAAAAGGGAAGCACTATTCAATATATGGTTGGGACGATGATTGAGCTTCCAAGGGCGGCGCTTCGAGCAGATGAAATTGCTGAAACTGCTGAATTTTTTTCATTTGGAACAAACGATTTGACACAAACCACTTTTGGGATTTCCCGTGATGATGCTGCTCCTTTTTTGGCAACCTATTTTCAAAAAGGTCTTTTAGAGCAAGATCCTTTCGTGTCTATTGACTGTGATGGAGTAGGAGAACTTATTACCATTGCTGCACAGCGTGGACGATCAAAGCGTGCAAAAATAAAATTAGGAATTTGCGGTGAACATGGAGGCGATCCGGCCTCTATTGCTTTATGCGAAGAAAATAACCTAGATTATGTTTCGTGTTCTCCTTTTCGAGTACCAATTGCTCGTTTAGCAGCAGCCCAGGCCGCAATAGCAAAAAGGATATAATGGGTTAATATTTTTTTGTTGTATAGTTATTACTGAAATAATTTTTTATATATTCTTTTATTTTCTTTAATAAAGGAAATAAAATTGCTTCTAAAATGCACGATAAGTTATGTTACGCGAGAAAGTGTATTTTTGAGAGGTTTATGAGAGAAAATATAAAGCAGGATAGACAAAGATGTATTATTAATACACTTTCTATTGACGAACCTCTTGATAGAGAGAAACGTGTTATTGTGCAGTCAATTTACACGTTTGCTTTTTTATAGGGTAATGGACTCCTCACGCAAAATAGAATGCTCCAAACAAATGCATTTTTTTTGCACATCATGCTGTTTGAGATAGACATCTCTCAGTGGATGCCCCATTTCACATTGACATTCGTGGAATGGGGATTATGTAAAACTCCCCGTAAGTTTATAAAAATCTTCCCAAAGTATATAAACTCTACTATGCGCTATCATCTTTACATTCCTGAAGGAATATCAAAGTTATACAATATGTTGATTTATAATGATAATTTTTTATTTCTCATATTGAACGAAAGCTGTAAATATCACAAGATTGTCTCATTTCAACTTCTTTGATAATGAATCAATTAAAACCATGTTTTTTGCATATTACAGGTGGAATTAGCGTCTATGGATAAAAAAATAAAGCAAGGATATGCTTCTTCAAGTGTCAAGAGCTGTCACAAATTGAAGGTAGGTAGTGTGTAATGGTGCCGGTTTGCTTCTTCACAAGCGTAAAGATGATAGCGCACAGAGAAGGCTGCTATTATTATTCACGGGCCGTTGTTGCGAAATGGGCTTGGGTGCTTTAGAAATGTTTTTTTAAGAAAGATCGTGAATGGCAATCCACGTATATTCCGTTTAGGACATTTTGTTTTACGTGAGGGGGGGCCCAAAAAGACGCGAGCTAAATAAAAGCATGAGGCAATAGGTAATCTCCATTATTTTAAAGACATTGCTTTAGATGTCTTTGAAAGTCGTAAAGCTAAATTAAAAGGAAATGGCAAAGATGAAAACTGGTTTCTACCCTTAAAATTTCATATTCTTCCCAAATTAGACTGTCTCTCTGTTTCAGAGATTATACAAACAGAGATGTGCAATGCTCTTGCCTCCATTTGGCATACAAAAGCTATAACAGTTGAGAAAGTACTAAACTGTCTTAACATTTGCTTCAAACATACTGCTGCGTTAGGTTTGGATGTTGATTTTTAGACGACACCAAAAGCACACGCTCTCTTAGAAAACAACGTCATAAAACACAAAACTTTCCAGCAATAGATTGGAGAGAAGTGCCGGTTTTTTATCAGACACTTTGCAAAACAACAAGCATAACACAACTAGCTTTACGTCTACTTATCCTTACAGGTGTTTGCACAAATTCTTTGCGTCATATTTATAAAGATCAAATTGACGATAAGATGTGGACAATTCGTGGCTCGAGAATATGAAAGGTTTACATGATACTACAATAAAATTTCGTGTCCTTTTATCATCAGAAGTAATAAAAATGCTAGAACAAGCGCGTTTGTTATTTTGCAATATTTCTTTTTCTGCAATTGGTTGTGGTTTTCTTACAGCAGATTGTATGGCGCAATATATAATGTGTAAGAAAACCATTCTGATTGATTGAATATAAGAGGGCTTGAGATGAAGGAATGTTTGGGGGGGGCATTAAACAAGCGAAAGATGAATTATCATTATAAATTAAGAGATTATTTTTATAGTATAGATGATTAGCCTCAATTTAATAAACCAATTTCGCGCATTTTCATTAAAATTGTGTGATTAATTTTACCTGTTACAGGAAGATCAAACATTTTTTGAAACTGTTTTAAGGCTTCTATCGTCTTTTGATCTTCTATTCCTGTGACAATAACCTCTTCATTCCCAAAAATATGTAAAGCTTTTTGCACTTGTATAATATCTTCGACAGAAGGCTCTGAAATAGCTTCTTTTAAGTGCGTCATATTTTTTGTTTCTATTTCGCTCTGCTTAATTAATATCGCAATTTCATCTGTTGTGGGATTAGATAGAGCATTCTTTTGCATTCTCTGAGCAGTTTGTTGTTTCCATAAAGTGATAGCTCGGCGTGTTTTAGGTCCTTCCAGTCCATCTAAAGGTCCATCATAAAGTCCTAATTTTACTAGTTCTTTTTGCTTTTCCAGAATGCTTGCTGATTGAGGAGGTAAAGGTGAATTTGTATGGTGATGACTTGGAGAATGTAGAGAAGTTACACGAGAGAGTTCTTGTGATTTTGCTTCTTTTTCCAATAAAGTAGAGCTCTTCCCTATACTTTGAACGGAGGAAAATTTCATTTGAGTTAAAATATTTTGATGCGTTGTCATTTGCGAAAATAAAGCATTAAATGAAATAAATAAAAAACTAATGCTAAAAAGAAGAGATCCAACAAAAAATAAAGTATTTTTTCGTGTATAGAAATAAAGAGTTTTTGCTATCCAAAAAATAAAATGAAAAATTATAAGAAGAAGTGTTATAACAATACTACTATAGTATTTACGGTGTTTTACAGTTTTTTTTCGGGTCGTCTTTCGTTTTGTTGTCATCATTTTTATTTTCAGTTGCGTTTATGTTTCACAAAGAAACGAATGCAAATTAGTTCTTACTTTTCGCTAGAGAGAAATGCATTTACATTATTGTTTTTTCCTTTCAAACTCCTAGAATAAGCAGCTTCATTCTATCAATGTATAAGTTGATCAATCAACAAGAGCTCTTATCAATTTTTATTAATTTCAGATTTTACAAATCTTTCAATATGTATAAAGAGAACATCGAATGATTAACGTTCAAGAGCATTTTAGTGTTTGCAAACTGCATTATCACATATAATCATCTCAATAATAATATCACGTTATTCTTCATTTTTGGCGCAGATGTTTGCCTATCATTTAAAAACAAGTTAGAGACTATTTTTCTATAACGTTAAAAAGATAAGAGTCATTATATTCTTTACAATTTACATATATAGGGTTACTTTTCTGTAAACGGTTTGGTGAGAATACTGGTCTCTTAAGGTTATTATATTTTGGTGGAGCTACTTTTGTATCAATTAAATTGATGTTTACAATGTTATAGAAAAACTTGTCTTGAGATCTTGAGATGGAGTTATAAGAGATGAAGCTATTGTTTGATCTTTTGATCGACATATTGATCATGTTGGTGATGTTCTAGTAAAAATTTTATAGATAATATAAATATTTTATCACTACTAGAGTCAGAATAACAGAGTCTGACTCTTTTTAGTCTTTTCAACTAAGCTAAGATGATGAACTATTATTTAAAATAAGTATGTACACAATATGGAAAAGAAATTGGACTCTGTGTTTAATCCTTATCTCATTGCTACACTTTCTTGTGGAATAAAAGATTATAAATGTGGGGGGTACATTTCTTAACTCTTATGCACGATCATGGTTATATCTCTCATTTTTTATCATGGTATGTTCATTAATATGATCAGCCTGTAAGTGTATAATTGGGATGTTAAATTTTTACTGAATAGACAATGTATCCCATTTTATACAGCGGCATTGTGCCATATTTATAAAAAAGCCAATGATATAGATCCAATAAATGAATACTCAATTTTATAAAAAACAAATTTTATAAATTGTTTATAAAGAAACAGTGTATAAAATGTTTCTTTTATTGTATTTACCACTGCGGTACATTGATTGCCCATGATACGTTTTTTAATCAAATTATCATTTTTTTTATTTTTTATTTTTGTCATTATTTCATTTTTTGTAGCAAATCCAACCAGTGACTATTCTTTTAGCCCCAAAAATAATGAGACAACAACGAGCGATGTGATTAGGTCATTTAAAGAAGCTTTAAATGACCTAGGAGCATTTTGTGACCGTAATATAGAAACCTGCAAAGTAGGAAAATCATTTTTAAGTTCACTTGGTGAACGCGCATATTACGGTGCAAGAGCTGCTTATGAATATTTAGGCAACATATTAGGGAACAACAATAATATCAGAGATTTCCCTTAATGTTTCTTGCAAAATCGCAATACAAGAGTTCTTACAAAACCATACAATGTTATCTTGAAATAAGGATTTTTAACGTTCTTCGTGTTATTTATGTTAGGAAGAATAAATATTTATTTTTTATAAGTGTATTTAAGAATGATTATTCAAACAAAACAGGACTAAAATAATGGCGGAAACAATCGGTAATATCATAGAGAACTTTTCGCTTTTGGATAATTGGGAAGACCGTTATCGTTATGTCATTGAGCTTGGCCATGAATTGCCACCTTTTCCGGAAAGCGCTCGAAACGATGCTCACAAAGTTCCTGGTTGTGTTAGCCAAGTGTGGCTTTTATCTTCACGTAATAACTCAGAAGATCCAATATTGACGTTTCAAGGTGATTCCGATGCTCATATTGTGCGTGGACTCATTTACATACTTCTTGCTTTTTATTCAGGCAAAAAAGCTTCTGAAATTCGCAATTCCGATGCTCAAGAGCTCTTTGAAAAACTTGGTTTAAATGAAAATCTTACACCACAACGATCAAATGGTCTGAAATCAATGATTAAACGGATTCGTAACGAAAGCTATGTATAATCCCCTTGATAGAAATTGCTATATATACAAAAGCTTCACACAAAACATGTATACTGAAATCAAATTTATACACGAAACCATTTTTTCGCAAAATAAGATTATTTAGTTTTTTTCCGTTTACTTTTGCGTCCAAGACCCATTTCTTTGGCCAAAGCTGATCGTGTTTTTGCATAATTAGGCGCCACCATAGGATAAGAACTATCTAACTGCCATTTTTCACGATACTCCTCTGGCAACATTCCATAATGTGTCATGAGATGACGCTTTAGAGATTTAAATTTTTTCCCATCTTCAAGGCAAATGAGATAATCAGGAAATACTGAACGCTTTGGATTAACGGCAGGCCTTTGTTTTTCAACTTCGACTTCTGTTAACTCTAAATTCCCTGCTTTACGAAAAGCAGCATGGACATCAGCAATTAAACTTGGCACTTCAGTCGGTCGAATAGAATTATTACTCACGTAGGCAGCAACAATATCAGCAACCAATGTAATAACTAAATTGCTTTCAGTCTCTAAGACTGCACGATGTTCCATTCTTGTTTCCTTTAATTTAAAATTGAGTAATTCAAAATCGAGATATAGTGCATATACTCATGATATAAAGATCTCATGCACATGAACTTCATATTGTACAAAAATCTTTTTTGTCAATTCAATTATTCTATAAAATTGCCAAAACACAAAAAAATCAAATAAATACCTCTTTTTTGTCATAATATAAAATAAGAAAAACGAAATTATTACATGCTAAAATATATTTTTATCCTATAACATATCATACATAACATACAATACATCACAAATATAAAAAAATATAGGATAAAATTTATTTATTTTTTTTGAGAACGTAAAAATAAAATTACTAATTATAAAAATATAATATATAAATTAGTATTTTTTATTTTGAATACTTATAATTTAGTAATTTTATTTTTCTAAATTTTAAATTTATTTTTATTATTTATATTTATTAAATTTAATAATAAATAACGTACTATATTATAAATAAGACACAATAGCATTACTTATAATATAAAACTATTCATTAAAACGACATAGAATATTTTTATGTTTTATACATTAATAAAAATACTTTAAATATAGTTATTAATTTCTATAAAATTATAATATTATACTGTTTCAAAAAAAATCAATTCTTTTTCTCATAGTTTAATTGTCTTACCAATCACTTTCATTATAAAAGTGGTATTATATCCCTAGAAAACAATAGCTGTGATATGTAATGGACAGAAAGGTATTAGTTTTAAAAATTATCATGGCGCTATTTTTACAAGTGAATAGAACTTATAGATTTTTACACTTGCATCAATAATTATGATTCTAACATATAAACGAAGCTGTTAACATATTTTAATATAGGATTGTGTATGACCCGCACTTTTGCAATTCCTCCCAAAGCATTTAGAATCACTCATAAGGAAATATATCATGGTATTTTTCGTGATGATCCCTATCATTGGCTACGTGCGTCTAACTGGCAAGATGTTTTTAAAAATCCTAACTGTCTTGATCCAAATATTCGACATTATCTTGAAAAAGAAAATGCTTATCAATCAGCTCAAATGGCTGATACAAAACCATTACGAGATTTGCTTTTTACCGAAATGAAAAACAGGATCCAAGAGAATGATAGTTCTGTTCCTATAAAACATGGTCCTTTTGCTTACGGATTCTCTTATGTTACCGGAGGTCAACAACCGCATTATTTTCGGACACCAAGGAATGGCGGAGAAAAAACCGTTTACCTTAACGGTGATGTCTTGGCAGAAGGCAAAGAATATTTCAAATTTGGTTCAGTTCAAGAATCTCCTGACCATACACATGTGGTATGGACCTATGATGACAAAGGATCAGAATTCTATACAGCTAAAATTCGTAATTTTGAGACATTGTCTGACTGTATGGATACAATTACTGATACATCTGGTCAAATTGTATGGGATGCTAGATCTGAAGGTTTTTTCTATACTAAAATGGATAAAAATCACCGACCTTCAGAGCTCTATTATCACCGATTAAACACTGATCAATCACAAGATAAGCTTATTTTTCGCGAAGACAATCCAGGTTTTTTCTTAGATGTAAGCGGCTCTAAGCTTAATGATATTATTTATATTAATATTCATGATCATGAAACATCAGAGATCTGGTTGATTCCTGCTGAGGCGCCTTTTACTACTCCCCAATGTGTACGGAAACGACAAAAAGGTATTGAATATTCACTTACAGAAGGTGGTGATGTCTTTTATATTCTGACCAATCTAGATAATGCAAAAGATTTCAAAATTATGGTAGCGCCATATACATCTCCACAATCAGAAAATTGGTCTGAGTTTGTCCCACATCAGCTTGGGTGCCTAATATTATCCCATGATGCTTATCAAGATTTTCTTGTCTGGATCGAACGTTTTGAGGGGCTTCCACGTATAAAAGTAATGGAACGTACCACTAAAAAAGTTAATTCCATTGCTTTTACTGAAGAGGCTTATTCTTTAGGTCTACAAGGGGTTGCAGAATATAACAGTCCAACTATTCGTTTTTCCTATTCGTCTATGACAACACCTGATCAAGTGTTTGATTATGAGATGAAAAGTCGTAAACGAATGCTTTTAAAAACGCAAATAATTCCCTCTGGGCATAATAAAGATGCATATGTAACACGACGTATTACAGCAATAGCAGACGATGGTGAGAAGATTCCTATTTCACTTTTTTATCACGAAAACACTCCTCTTGATGGTGGTGCGCCTTGTCTTCTTTACGGTTATGGTGCTTATGGGATCTCTATTCCTGCCAGTTTCAATAGTAATGTACTTTCTCTAGTAAACAGAGGTTTTATTTACGCGATTGCTCATATTCGCGGAGGAAAAGAAAAGGGAGTAGAATGGTATGAGAAAGGAAAACATCTCTTTAAGTACAATACATTTACAGATTTTATTGCTTGTGGACGTTACCTTGTAAACAATAAATTCACTTCTCACGACCGGCTTATTGCTTATGGTGGTTCAGCAGGGGGGATGTTGATGGGAGCCATTGCCAATATAGCTCCACAGGATTTTGCTGGAATCGTAGCGAATGTGCCTTTTGTTGATGTCTTAGCGACAATGTTAGATGCTTCATTGCCACTCACACCTCCAGAATGGGCCGAATGGGGGAACCCTCTTGAATCAGAAGAAGATTATAAGCTTATTGCTTCCTATTCACCCTACGATAATGTCAAAGCTCAAAACTATCCCCCTATACTTGTGATGGCAGGATTAACAGATCCTCGTGTAACTTACTGGGAGCCTGCAAAATGGGTGGCAAAATTACGAGACTTAAAAACAGACGATAATGCAATTTTATTACGTATTAATATGGATTCGGGGCACGCTGGTGCAGCTGGACGTTTTTCAAAGCTAGAAGAAGTTGCCTATATCTATGCATATATTCTCAAGATAGCAGGAAAAGGCTGTTGCTAATCCACAATATCTTTGTTTGAAAGTCCCCGATAATTTATTGGATTATAGGGACTTTCATACACTAAAAAAATTATCTAGATAGCTTAAAATTCACATTCTTCATAAAGTTTCAAAACATAGTCCCAATTAATTAAATGGTCTACAAAGGATTCGAGGTACTTCGGTCGAGCATTGCGATAATCAATGTAATAGGAATGTTCCCACACATCGACACCCAAAATAGGTCGAGCATTGTGAATTAAGGGATTTTCGCCATTAGGCGTTTTCATAATTTCAAGCTTGCCATCTTTAACAGCAACCCATGCCCATCCAGAACCAAATTGGGCACTAGCAGCAGCAATAAAATCAGCGCGGAATTTGTCGTAACCACCTAGATCAGCGTCAATAGCTTTTGCTAACTTTTCAGGAAGTTTTTGACCACCACCATCTTTTTTCATCCAAAGCCAAAAGTGGTTATGATTGTAATACTGTGCTGCATTATTAAACAAACCAATATTTTTTCCAAAACTTTTTTTAACAATATCTTCAAGGCTTTCATTCTCTAAGCCTAACTCCTTCACAAAATTATTGGTATTGTTAAGATAAGCGAGGTGATGCTTATCATGATGATATTCAAGCGTTTCGCGTGACATATAAGGTGAAAGGGCATCGTAATCATAAGGCAACGGGGGCAATTCAAAAGCCATTAAAAATCTCCTCGATTCTAATTGTTAAGCTTATTTCATAAGTCTAATTTGCCATTTACAGAATTGAAAAGCAAATGTTGAATACCTATTTGTGTGAAATTAATTTTAATGTCTCTCTTTTTATAAAAGGAGCTTTTAGGAAATGTATGCCAATCAATCAAAAAAGGCATTAGTCTATATAAAGATTATTTCTGAAGATTTTTTACATCTATGAACCGATAAAAATATCATTATCTTTTGAATAAAAAGTAAATAGAAATAGCTATTATCCCTTGTTCTTATATCTTTATTTTTTCAAATGCCAGATAAAATATTTTTAATTTTTGCAAAACTCTTCTAACCTATTAGGTGTGTCATAGTGTTTGCAATAGAATATTTAAGTGTTATTTTTAGGAGATATTTTTCAATGTGCTTGATTTCATTTTATGGCGCTACTCATGAATAATATAATGTAAAAACCAGTGGACATTATCATCTTTACGCTTAATGAAAGAGCACAGCAACTATCACACACTTTACCAGTTTCCAATATGGTGACAGCTTTTATCTTAATGAAGCAAGATGAGATTGGAATATATCAAGAAAAGTAAATCATATGCTAATTTATTAGATACATGAGTAAACTACAAGATTTTCATTTTCTGTTCCTAAAAAATCAATACAAAGAGCAAAATAATTATTGGTGGATAAATGTTTTCTATTTGTGTTAAAAGTACAACAGTATATCAATTTCTGCTACGAATTTGTATTGATGCAATGCCATACAAGACTCAGGCACTTTATGATAAATCAGGCACTTTATGATAAAAAAGTAAGGTCTTTGATTTTCAGATATTGCGTCCAATCACAGGAATCGCTATAAGGTGCAAGAGTCGCTATAAAGCGTGTTTTTTTGGGGTATAGCCAAGCGGTAAGGCACCGGTTTTTGGTACCGGCATTCCCTGGTTCGAATCCAGGTACCCCAGCCAATTCTGGTGAAATTAGTTATCAAATTTCAGCTTGAGAGAGTGGATTACCCCCTTAACCATCTGTTGCTATTCATAGCAAGTATGGTAAGCTGAAAAATACCCATTTGTAGCAGGTTAGCTCTAAATATGGTAAGGTTTTCTTTTACTATAGCTATCGCTCAAAGAGCTCTTTTAAAAGATTCTTTTCTATAAGACGAGGGATAAATGATTTATGCGCACTTGCTTTAGAAAAACTATTTGACTGGATTTTGTGCTCTATAGCAACACCAGCGGGTGATTTTCCGTATTCCACCATCTTCATTACGCCGAACAGCGTAGCAATAATGCTGATTAGGAAACACATGCCGCTGCATGTCACGTACCATACCAGCAGCATGTCCATAGGGTGCCACACAATCAATAAACCACATATATTCTCCGCCTTGCCAATCCGCATCGGACAAAAGCTCTCCCTTTTCAAGCATAGATTGATGATTTTTTTCATCTAAAAAAGCCCAAGTGATAAAGGCGCAAAATTCTCCACGTTCATTTTTATAGAGTTTATATTGCCCAGTTTGTAAAGCTGGTCCTAAATTTCGGTCTATATCCCAGATTCGCCAGCGGCGGTATAAGGGAGATGTAAGCATTAAAACAACCATAGCTCCTAACGCTGTAAGAGGATCTATGAGTGAAGGTGATGAATTTTCATTTACAGACATTATCTTTCCTTTAGAGATTGTTCTAAAATTTTGGTGATAGGTTCAAAGAAATAAGAAATGAGCCGCCGTTTTGAGGTAATGACATCCGTTGTCACAGTCATGCCAGGGATAAATTTAAGATGTTTGTTATTCAAAGTGATGTGATCTTGGTCAATTTTGATTAAAACAGCATAGACACCATTAATTTCTTTATCATAGCGTGCTGTAGCACCTACATTAACGACTGTACCGTGGATAACACCGAAACGTTCAGGCGGAAAGGCAGAAAACTTGATGTAAGCACGTTGGCCCTTTTCTAAAAAACCAATATCTCGATTATCAAAAAATGCTTCAATAATGAGACCACCCGCACCGGGGACAATACGCATGAGCGTTTTACCAGCCTCTACAAAGCCGCCCAAAGTATGGATACTTAAATCATCGATACGTCCATCAACAGGTGCATAAAGTGATAAGTGGTCAAGACGGTATTGAGTGCTATCAAGCTTTGCTTTTAATCCTTGAAGATTCAGTTCTGTTTCACGCGAAAGTTGCCGATAGCGGGCAATTTCATCGGAAATGAGACTTTTCCGTTGTTGGAGGAGGGTGTTTATTTCGGCGGCATTTTCTTCCAAACGTCTTTGATTGGTTAAAATTTCATGCTCGACATTTTTAAAGTCATGTAAACGCTCTAAATAAACGGCTTGGCTAATGACTTTTGTTTCCATCAGGCTTTTTGCAGCTTTTAATTTTCCTTGGCTTAATTGACGATCATCTTCCAACCTATCTAATTGCGCATGTTGTGTTGCACCGCTGCGCTCGACGCGGTCCGCCTGTGCTTTTAGCGCTCTTAATTTATCTTGGAGAGATTGAAGGGTAGCGCTAATGAGTTTTTCCCCTTCTATTCTTGCAGTCGTGTTGCCAGAAGGAGGAGCTGGCAGATAGGCAAGCCCTTTGGCTACAAAATCTTTATCCAAAGGATCACTTTCATGCAAAGCTGTTAAAATAGCTGTTGCGATTTGTGCTTGAAGGGTTTGTTGTGCGATATCTGCTTGAACACGTGCGCACTCATTGAGGGCTTCACGGGGATCTAATTGAATAAGGAGATCACCTTGATGAACAAATTGCCCTTCTTTTACAAGGATTTTCTCAATGCGTCCTGTATTTTGCGCTTGGACCAGCTGAACGTAAGCGGTGGGAATAACACTTCCTTGCCCCCGTGCAACAATCTCTGTTTTTGCGATAAAGCTGCCGATCACAATAAAGAGAAATAAAGCAATTAAAACAGCAACAACCATATGAAGCGTTGGTGACAAAGGGCGCAAATAGGGAGCTTTATCTGCCATTTTTTGCCTCCAAATCAGTAAAGTTTAAGATGGTTGCATGCTGAGGAAAGAGATCACGTTTGTGGGTAATAACGAGAACAATACGATCTTGCGAAAGTTTATATAAATGCTCAACAATTTGCGCACTGACAGTATCATCCAATGCGGAAGTAGGTTCATCCAAAATAAGAAGGCTTGGGTTTATCAGAAAGAAACAAGCTAAAGCCAAGCGTTGGCGCTGACCACCTGATAAAAAACCACCTTGCTCTCCTACTTGAGTATTGAGTCCTAGAGGCAACTGAGCAATCAAATCATGGCAAGCACTAACATATAGTGCAGCATCGATTTCATCTTTAGTGGCATCTGGTTTAGCAAGAAGCATATTCTCAAGAATGGTTCCGGAAAAAAGGCAAGGATTTTGGGGAAAATACGCGATTGTTTCACGCACGCTACGGACATCAAAATTCTGTAAAGGTTGGGCGTTAATCAATATCTTTCCGCTTGTTGGGGGGTAGAGTCCACAAAGAAGCTTCGCCAAGGTTGTTTTTCCGCACCCTGAAGGACCAAGTAACATAATTGGTTGCCCAGGTTGTAAACAGACATCAAGATGATTGATAATGGACTTATCTCCATAAGAAAAACAGAGATCGTTGGCTTCAAGATGAGGAGGAGCGCTGAGTTGAAGAGGCGGCTTTTCTTCTTCCCATTCTGAAGGGGAGTTAAGAATATCGCCCAAACGAAGACGAGAGATTTTCAAATGCTGCCATTCTTCCCATAGGGATGCAAGGCTTAGGATAGGACCAGAAACATTTCCAGCGAGGAGATGAAAGGCAATAAGTTGCCCTAGCGTAATTTGGTTTTGAAGAACTGCCTGAGCACCAAAAAAGATAATAAAAATAGTGAAAAGATCACCAAAAATATGACTCATGGCTCCATTGAGAAGATGCAATTTACTGGTCGTAAGGCTTTGATCTAAACTGCGGGCTAAAGTTTCTTGCATGCGTATTGTATGGGCTGGCTCCTTTACATGCGCTTTTATGGCTTCAAGATTGGTAAAACTTTCAATGAGGCGCGATTGATGGGCAGCTTGCAGAGTGAAAGCACGGCGTAATTGACGGCGCAAGAAGGGACCGACCAACGCTAAAGAGCCCATTTGTAAAGGTAAAATAATAAGGACAATAAAGGTAAGTTTTGGACTAATGGAAAAGAGTGCTGCAAGATAAATAATGGCAAAGAGAACATTCAGTACGGTTGTGGCAATGGTTCCTGTTAAAAAACCACGAATTGTATCAACCTCTCCGATTCGCGTGAACAGTTCCCCCACTTGCCAAGTGCGTAAAACAGGCAAGGAGAGGCTTAACACATGGGTGTAAACGCGCCATCCAAATTCTAATGTAAGCCGATTGGCTAAATAGGCACCTAAGTAACCTGAAAGAGCGCTAAGAGCTGTGCTAAACAGCATGATAGCAACCATCAAGACAACGATAGCATAGAGACTTTCAATGCGCTGAAAAGGGAGAATACGGTCGATAATCGCTTGAAAAATAAAAGGATTCACCAAGCCCAGCAAACGCAAAACAACAGCAACGCAACTGAGTTCGATGACATAATAAATATATTTCTTTGTTGTTCTTGTAAACCAAGAGAACGATACTAGCTTTTCTTGTGAGTGACTCATTTGAATTTATGATTTTGTTTAAGAGAAAGAGCGGCTGATGTCGCATATTTAAACAGTATTGTAAATAGTATTATTACTAAATAAAAAGTATACATTTTGTGCGAATGAGATATTAACATAATGTATTTATTGTTTATACAGTATTTTATTATTATTTTTACAAATTATATTTTACATTTTTTTAACAGCACAATAATGAAACTGTCGCATCATCATTATGATGCAGTTATTTTTAATAATATAAGGAGACTAAAAATGGGTAGTTCAAGCTCGTCACATGATTCACACAGTAGTTCACATTCATCTAAGGCATGTAGTCCTTTGGATTATGTTGTTAGTGGAGTTACAAGTGCTATCACAGGAGGTGTTGCAGATGCAGCTACTGGGTTCATGACAGGTTCTGGTGGATTAAAAAATAGGTTTAAAAATGCTCTCAAAGAGGGCGGACATGGAATGGTAACTGGGTTTAATATTGGTTGGATAGATAAGACTGTTGAGTGCCACACAAAAAAGTAAGGCTGGTGTACTGATTTTAATTTGTAGATCGTATTAAAGAAAGATATCTCTGAAACTAATATTGTTGTAAATATATTTAATAAGAGAACAGAAATTAAATGTCTGCAACTGTATCTAAGCAAACATCAGAGATATCTATATTTTTGGACTTTTTTATTATGGATAATTTAGAAATTTTTAAAACTGCGTTATTTTTAATAAGTATTATTGGTTTTTTTAAAATTTTCTCTTATATACTTAGATTCAGAAGTTGGAAAAAAAATATAAAATCAGATTTAGTTGAGTTAAGTTTATTGTTTATAGCATTATCAATTTCTATCTATATCTCTATATATATAAAATCATTCGTAAAATAGATAAATTATTTTAAATTAAAATATTATTATATATTATATGGTTTTTTTGTTATGTATATTATTTATAAAATTATTTATTCCACTAATTATGGGTATTTTGGTATGTATGTTGTTCTATAGATTTAACAGTTATAGTTGGAAACAAGCTGCAAAAGAATCACTGTTATTAGGAATTTTAGTATTTATAATGATAAATATTGTTAATTATATAATTAAATATATTGGTTTGTAAGCTTATTATACATACACTTTATAAGTGTATAATATTTTTAATATACACTAATTATATTTAGAAAATAAATTTATTATTATAAACAGTGATTTTATTTATTTTTTTGACATAGAATTTCCTGTTAAAAAACCACGAATTGTATCAACCTCTCCGATTCGCGTGAACAGTTCCCCCACTTGCCAAGTGCGTAAAACAGGCAAGGAGAGGCTTAACACATGGGTGTAAACGCGCCATCCAAATTCTAATGTAAGCCGATTGGCTAAATAGGCACCTAAGTAACCTGAAAGAGCGCTAAGAGCTGTGCTAAACAGCATGATAGCAACCATCAAGACAACGATAGCATAGAGACTTTCAATGCGCTGAAAAGGGAGAATACGGTCGATAATCGCTTGAAAAATAAAAGGATTCACCAAGCCCAGCAAACGCAAAACAACAGCAACGCAACTGAGTTCGATGACATAATAAATATATTTCTTTGTTGTTCTTGTAAACCAAGAGAACGATACTAGCTTTTCTTGTGAGTGACTCATTTGAATTTATGATTTTGTTTAAGAGAAAGAGCGGCTGATGTCGCATATTTAAACAGTATTGTAAATAGTATTATTACTAAATAAAAAGTATACATTTTGTGCGAATGAGATATTAACATAATGTATTTATTGTTTATACAGTATTTTATTATTATTTTTACAAATTATATTTTACATTTTTTTAACAGCACAATAATGAAACTGTCGCATCATCATTATGATGCAGTTATTTTTAATAATATAAGGAGACTAAAAATGGGTAGTTCAAGCTCATCACATGATTCACACAGCAGTTCACATTCATCAAGCTCATCTCATAAATGTAGTCCTAGTGATATTATGCATTACGATAAAAAGGGATAAGTTTATAGGAGGAGCTATAGGAGGAACTATAGGATTTTTTGCTGGTGAAGGGGTGGGTGTGGTGCCGGGTGCTAGCGCTGGCTACAAAGCAGGAAAAGTTTTAGGTTCTGCGTATGGTGCTCACAGTAAGTACAAAGAATGTTTTGGCTCTCATAAATGAGCACTGAAATGTTTTTCTCACTTGTAGAGAATGTCAACAAGATATAATAAAAATAAATAATGTTGTAGACGTATAAATATCCTAAATTATATGTCTACAGGTTATTTCTAAAAAATAAGCATATTATTATTTATAATATATATTAAAATTTGGTTTTCTTATGATAGATATTATTGTAGAATTATTTTTTTCTACTATAAATATAAAGGTTATAGTAATAAACATATAATGAAAAAATCATTGTTAAGTATAGCTTCATTCTTTATAATATTTTTTATATTACTGTGTATAGTTTAAATATTTAATTATGTTTTATTATGTTAGATATTGTTTTCAGCATAAAGAATGCAATGCTTGCAACAAGTGTATTTGTTTTTTTAATTATATTATTTTATAGAGTTAAATTTCCCACTTGGAAGCAGTTTATAAAAATAGGATCAATTGTAATTATTATATATTTTATATTATATCTCTATATTTGTTATTTAATAAAATCTATAACTTTATAACAGATCAGCTTCTCGAATACGCGCAAACAACTCCCCATTTGCTAAGTGCATATTGATTTCACTCTGATAGTTGTGATGTGGGTCGTTATGCTTAGAGGTGGTCGCAAATGGTCTTAAAGGCGCATTAGTAGGGGGATTCACGGGTCTAATTAAGACCAAAAGGCGTTGCCGTTGAACGCTCCTAAGTGTAGCAGAAAAAGGTGGTAATGCCTTGATCGATAAGATAGATGAATGCTGTCATCGATAAAGCGAAAGAATACTGTTTAATTTATTTAGAAAATAGCTGGCAAGATATTTCTGAGATCAGTAATATTGCAAACATACTTTAAAGCTATGGCTAAACTGATTTCAGGGATATTTTTGTTATGAATAATTTTACTGGCCCCTTATTGGCAATGTTTATATATGGAGTTTTAACAATTGTTTATATATAAAATTATACTTAATTTATTTTAATTAAAAATGTTATTATATATAATATATCGATTGTGATAGATATTTTAAATATTTATTAAAATAGGATTTATTTAATATAATCATAATTTTTATGTTATAATAAAAATTTTATTTCGGATTTTTATTATGTATATTGGTAATAATGTTATTTTACTATTAATTGATAATGTTTTTGATATTTTATTTTCAATATTTGTTTTTATATTTTCATTTTCATTAATTTATAGATACAGTGGTGACAGTTGGAAAAATAGTATAAAGGAAGCGATTAAGACATTTGGGTGGTTCTTTTTGTTATTTTTGACGTTTTGTTTTATTTATGTTGCGTTTAAATATATTAGATATTAGTATTTTATTATTATATATTTTGTTTGCATAATTTCAATTATCATTGATTGTGACAATTATCGGTGAATTTGTGTGTATTATAATGTTTTTTTTGAAGATTTAATGCTTGCAGATTTTAAAAAATCTGTAAAATCGTATCATCGATAATAAGTGTGTTTTTATTTTTGATTTTTTCTGTAACTATGTGAGTTTACATCAGATTAGATAAATAGATTTCTCTATCTTGATGGAGATATGATTTTCTACCCTCATTGGAAAAATAAGCCTGTACGAAATGCTTAATTTCCTTATTAGGGAAAGTCTTCTTGCCTACCCTTATGATAAGATTTCTGAGCATAAAAAATATGCGTAAAATCAAGTATGGTATTTAATTCTAGAATTTGAATTCAGATGTTTTATCTACGTGTAATGGCTAAAAAGAGGCTATAAGTTGCCTTGGGGTGGTCAAAGAACTTGTCAGTATGCTTATAGCCGTTGAGAGGCGATAATCGATTTATGTGTTTCCACACGTCTCAAGATTTATTTTTTAAATAAGCTGATTTACTAAATGTAATTTACTATACTTCTAGCCTCTATTCATCATCTTGAGAAAGAGGGAGAGAAGCGATTTCTGTATCAAGTGCATCCATAAAATCGATAATAAAAGCAGCATTCGTTCCTAAATCTCTTGGCAAATAACGCGAAGCAGAACGCATATCAACAAAAGTTGTATCCCCTTCATCAGTTAAACGAATGACAATGTCCGAAATAAAGCCAAGGTAAAAAGTTTTTGCCATTGTTTCAATATAAAGTGCATCTTCTTCACCTTGAAACTCTCGTTGTGCTACAACAGGCCAATCATAAGCTGCTAAAACATTGAGAACGGATTCGCGAATACGCTCAGGTGAACCATCATAACGACGTCCTGACATTTCCGGCCATGAGGACATCTGTACAGCTGCTTGTTTGGTCAAAACGCTTTTAAGCGGTAAAGCATCGCTGGGACGTATTGTGCGAAAAAAAGCTGGCGGGCTTTGTGTGTCGGTAGAAATATCGTAAAGAGCCGGTAAGGTAAACCAAAGTCCAAAAAATAACATCAATGGTGTAGCAGTTATGAGTGAATAAATGATCCCTTTTAAAGCTTTCATTCCCCCTAGGGCTCCATAGACCCATAAGCTGTAAAGTGCTTTTACAGCAAGAAAAAGAGAAATAATCACACAGCCAGTAGAGATACCTATCAAAATTATGAAGTCGGTTACGTTAATGACGGAAAAACGTTGTAAAATGACTGAAAATAATAAAATAAAGAACGCCAATCCACCAAATCGAGGGGACCATACTGCTGCTCTTGAAACGAACCGAACATATCTCTTCTTCATGAAGTTTTTTCCCCTCAATTGTAAACTATAAGCCAAGTTTTTTCAGAGTGTATATCCTATAAAAAGCTTATGCTCATAAAACAAAAATAAAGCACTTATTTTTGAGGTCAAGGATGCGTAATGTCTTATAAGTTTCCAGCGATTATTTTGGCACTTCATTGAAGGTAATCAGTATTTCTTCTATAGTTTATCATGTCATTGATGCGAACTTTATGGGAATGTTTGTAAATAAAAAGAAATAAACTCAAATAACAAGTTTTACGGTTGTTAGCAGCATATTTATTTAGAATTTTGATTTTTCTCTTCTGATTACGGGGAGTTTTTTCTGTCAGATAATGCGTATCAAATAGGATATGATGATGTGCAATAGAGATTTCATTCTATCTCAATAAAAAATTTAGGGATCTACAATCAGACAAACCTGAATTCGAATATTCGATTAATAGAGGAAAAAGACAATCATTTTGATAGGCTTCATTTATTTTGTATAGAAAGTAAGATGTTGTACAAATGAGAGGTTAGTCCGTTTTTATTCATAAAATATGCGGCAGGTTGCAGATGAAAGGAAAAATTCACTTTCCTTTTTTGCAAGTGAAGAAGGGGCAAAAATACGTAAAATGACAAAACCTTCATTCAAATTTTTAGCAACCAAAACTGAATTGGCATTTTTTTTAGGTTTTGATTTTTTGAGTTCTATTATTTGTATTGGTTTTCCAATAATAAGATCGAGTGTATTATCAGGGGCTGTTCGGTCATTAAGGCTATAGAAAATAATTCCGTTGTGTGTGTAAGCTGCGAGTGACCAAAATTGTCGTGTTTTCAAAGCTTTTAAATGAACAGGCCCATTTTCAAGATTAAATCTGCAGACTTTAAGAAGAAAGAGTGGATCAGCAGATTGTTGAATAGGATTATCGGGAGTAAAAGCAACAAATTGATAAGGGGCTCCGGATTTTTTAAGTGCTGTCCATATATTATTTTGTGCCCAATAGGGGATCAGAAAGAGAACGCAAATATGAACGATAATAGCGCCAATGATTGCAAGAAGTGCGATATAAATGAATCTAGTCACAATTTATTTGTCCTGATGGAATTTGTTCTATTGAGGGCATTGTAAGCTTTTGTAATGCCGTTGCAGAGATGATTGAGGTATCGTATAAGGTAAGAATAAGCCCGAATTCTTTTTGACTAACTGTTGCAAGCCAATTGCCGGCTTGCGGTGTAGGTGAAATATTGATGTGCAATGAGCCATCATGCTCATAAGTAACAGCGTTCGTATGGAGTTCAAAAGGTATTTCTTTGGATGAAGTATAGGGCTTTAGGGATTTGTCAGCTGTATAAAGGGTAAAAAGACGGGTTTCAGGGATGGTTCCTTTGAGAAAATAATGACAGCGAGAGTGGAGTGGACGCCCTTGGTTATCTTGCCAAATCTGGAATTGAATACCTTCAGTACGTCCGAGTGAAACAATGCCTTGTTTAGCGGTGCGGGCGCGGGTATAGGGATCCATATTGGCGGTTCCCATTTGTGGATAAGCACTCCATTTTCCAATTCTAAAGAGTCCAAAATGATGAAAGGAATTGAGTACATAATCGACACTCAATTTTCCACATAAAATAGAAAAAGCGAAGATAAAAAAGAAAATGGTGATATTAAAAAACATCATAGAATATTTTGAATTCAAAATGTTGAATCTCCAGTTGTTTTCATCTTCAAAGAAATTGCAGATGGTTTTTTCAGATCTTTGTTAATCAATCGCACAATATTCAATGTTTCAGGAGAAAGCGTAGAGGGTGTTTGGGGAAAAAATTCAGAATCTACATGGGAGGAAAGTATTGGGGAATGATAAGGAAGAAGAGAATCTTTAACACCATAGAGCTGTTTGAGCATGATATTTTGGTGTGCAGCAAGCATGATGCGTTGCCATATCATGGCAGGAACGCCACCTCCAAAAGCACGATTCATCGGTGAAAAGTTATCATTTCCCATCCATACCGCTCCAGTATAATTGCCTGTAAAGCCAACAAACCAAGCATCACGATAGGATTGTGATGTTCCAGTTTTCCCAGCGACAAGAGTCATGGGCAGAGCAGCACGCTTACCAGACCCTCGTGTTGTGACACCCACCATCATTTGGTTCATATAGGCAGCTGATTGTCTGCTGAGAACTCGGTGTAACTTATTTCCGTTATGCTCGAAATCCCATATCACATGCCCATCGATTGTTCTGATTTGCATGAACCCATGCCGATTACCAGCTATCCCGCCATTCGCAAAGACATTAAAGCCAGTTGCTTGATCCATGGGGGTCATGTTGGAAGTGCCAAGAACCATCGTTTTGTGTGATAAAATATGCGCGTTAATCCCCATATTCTTGATGAGATCTATAATGGGTTTGGTATCGCGGTGAAGATATTGATAGGTGAGATACACAGGGACTGTATTAATGGAAAAAGCTAAAGCTGTTGCTAAATCAATTTTCCCCAAATAACGACCAGAATTATTTTTTGGTGTCCAACCTCCCCAATTAATAGGAGCATCTAAAACGATTGTTGAGGGAGAAAGTCCGTGTTCCAGTGCGGTTGCGTAAACATAAGGTTTGAATGAAGAACCAGTTTGCCGTCCGCCTTGTGTCGCTCTGTTAAATTGGCTCTTTTTATAATCTAGTCCTCCAACAATTGCGCATACGGCACCGTTATTATCGAGTATAACAGTGGCAGCTTGTGTTACGCGATATTGTTGACCATATTGATGTAAATGATATGCAATTGATTCTTCTGCTGCTTTTTGAATATTCGGATCAAGGGTCGTTTGAATAATTAAACTATGGCTTGGAAGTTGATTACGCATTTTTTTGACTTCCTCGAATGCCCAATCAAGAAAATAATCAGCCTGATTATTTTCTATTTGGGGAAGTGCCCTAGCAGGGTGGCGATGCGCATTGATAATCTGGCTCTTCGTCATAAAGCCACTATTAACAAGATTAGAAAGGACTACATTGGCACGTGTTTGAGCTGCAAAGAGATGACTATGAGGAGCATATTTTGTTGGAGCTTTAAAGAGTCCTGCTAACATAGCAGATTCACTTAAAGATACATGACGTATGTTTTTTCCAAAATAAAATTTTGCAGCTGCTGCAATACCAAAATTGTTTCCTCCCATATAGGCGCGGTCAAGATAAAGTTGCAAAATCTGTTTTTTGCTAAAATTTGCTTCTAGCCAAAGAGCAAGATAAGCTTCTTTGATTTTACGTGTTATGGTTCTCTCGTTTGTTAAGAATAAATTTTTAGCCAATTGTTGTGTGAGAGTTGAACCACCTTGCACCACACCTTTAGCTTGCATATTTTGTGAAATTGCCCGTGTAAGTCCTTGAAAATCAATACCCCAATGATCGAAAAAACGACGGTCTTCTGTAGCAAGAACCGCTTTAATGACAGTGTCAGGCATTTCTTCAACGGGGACAGAGATCGCCGGCAGTGCACCACGGTGCCCAATGGAATTTCCATAGCGATCTAGAAAAAGAATGGAAAAGTTTTTAGGAGAAGACCAATCTGTTTTGGTCAGTTCAAAAACAGAAATGCCCAAAATAGTGAAAAGAGTAAAGCCCATCAACCCTAATGTCAGTATTTCATCTAGAACTTCAACGATAAAACGTTTCCATCCTTGAAGATGAAAATTTTGTGAGATGATTTTTGCCTTTTTCCAGAAAAAACTGTTAGCAGAACGAATGTGATAAAGCGCTGTATCTAATCGTGCGTCTAATTCAATGAGAGCAGGACTGTGAAATGGCTTACGGTGTTGCCTTTTCTTTTTTTTAAAAAAATCAAACATTTAAAGAGAGCCTATGGCAAAGAAATACAACCAAACAAATCTACAATAATTATATGGAGTAGAAGTATTTTTTTGCTATAGTGCTAACAGAGAAAGAGTTTATTTTAGAATTATTCATTTTTCGTAAGATAGTGTATTAAGATTTTATTATTTTATCTAATAAATTTTATTCTCATTATTAAAAATATTTTATTTTGATTTTTTAAAAATTTAAAGTAATGTTAATGCATTCTTCTGTAAGATAGAGGATAAATTATTTCCATTTGTGATTTTTAAATCGACCCAAAAAAGCCATTATTTCTTTTATCCTTTATCAAGGAAGAGAAGAGGTGGGTTAGTGAAATATTTATGATGAAAAAAAAATTCTTGTTCGTAATAATAGCAGCTTTTTTAGGAGCAGATTCTGTTCTAGCTTCTGGGTGTGCTGAAGTAGGTAAGAAGGTTGCTGCGCAAGAGAGCGGGGTTCTCGTCCGTTCAAACCCAGTTGTTCAGGATGGAAAGGGCATGTGTGCAATTGTGATTGTTGTACCAGCCCGTAATGGGGAAAAGTTACGTCGTGTTGAGTTTTTTGTTCCTGCTGATTAGTCTTTGGCAGATGGTGTTGTGATGCGTATCTTAATCGTTGAAGATGATCGGAATCTTCACCATCAATTAGCAGAAGCTGTAAGACGTGCAGGATATGTTTCCGATAGTGCTTTCGATGGTGAAGAGGCTTATTTTTTAGGGAGCACAGAGTCTTACGACGCGGTGATACTTGATATAGGTTTACCGTATATTGATGGTATTCGTGTTGTTGAAAAATGGCGTCAAGAAGGGCACTCCATGCCTGTTTTAATGCTAACGGCGCGAGACCGTTGGTCTGATAAGGTGCACGGTATTGATGCGGGGGCTGACGATTATGTTGTGAAGCCATTTCATTTGGAGGAAGTGATGGCACGTTTACGAGCATTAATTCGTCGCGCTACGGGACATGCGACAAGTGCATTATGTTGCGGAAATGTTTTGTTGGATACGAAGACGTCTCGTGTTTTTGTGGATGGTCAGTTGATTAAACTAACATCTTATGAATTCAGACTGCTTTCGTATCTCATGCATCATTGTGACAGGGTCATTTCAAGAACAGAGCTTACTGAACATCTTTATGATCAGGATTTTGATAAGGACTCGAATACGGTGGAAGTCTTTGTAGGTCGGTTACGGAAAAAGCTTGGAGTGGATTTGATTGAAACTATTCGAGGAATGGGGTATCGCGTGAGAACGCTAGGTGATTAATGAATACTTTCGAAAAGAATAATTGGTGTAGGAGGTTCTTTTTTGTAATTACTCGATCTCTCAGTTTACGTGTTATGGTCTTATCAACATTATGGGTTGTTATTTCTCTTTTATCGATTTCTGCAGTAAGTATTTTATTTTATAAACGTTCAACTGAACAAAGCCTAGAGCGTATTCTTTCTGCTCAACTCTACAGTCTTATTGCAACAGTGACGGTGTCATCGGAAGGTACTTTGAGAGGAGGGGCTGGGATTGATGATATTCGTTATTCTGATCCAACAACAGGATGGTATTGGGAAGTTGTTGCGATATCCCATAATTTAAAAGGAAGATTGACATCCCCCTCATTGGGAACAGGCGAGATATTTACACCAAGTGATGTTGATATACCTTTTGACAATAAGTTCTTTCGCTCTTATCGGATAAAGGGGAACAATGGTCAAAAGCTACAAGTGATTGAGAGTGATGTTGTTCTTGATAATAAAAATCATATTGCACGTTTTCGGCTTGTTGGGAACATCGATGAAGCTCATGCCCAAGTAAAGGAATTTAAGCGAACTTTGCAAATTTTTCTTTGGAGTTTTGGTATCGGGAGTGTCCTTATTAATATTGCTATTATTTTCTTTAGTTTTCAACCGTTGAAGCTTATTCGACGCGCATTGAATGATATTCGCGAAGGAAGAGTTCACTATGTGAATACGGATTTAGTAAGCGAAGTGATGCCGCTTGTACAAGAGATGAATGCTCTCATTAATAATAATCAGCGTATTATTGAGCGATTTCGCACACAGGTTGGTAATCTTGCGCATTCATTGAAAACGCCTCTATCCGTGATTATGAATGAGACAGATAAGATGCGCGGAGAAAAGGCTTGTTTGTTGAGAGAGCAAACGCAAATAATGCAAGCTCAAATCAATCATTATCTTCAGCGTGCGCGGATTGCAGCACAATGCGATAGTATTGTCTATCATACGTCTGTTCGCAGTGTGCTTGAACGTTTGGTGCGGGTTATGAAAAAGCTTAATCCTGAAAAACAAATTCAATTTATTATGGATGTTGATGATATTGTTTTTTCTGGAGAGAAGGAAGATTTAGAAGAAATTATAGGGAATTTGATTGAAAATGCTACTCAGTGGTCTCGAGCAAAGGTTTTGATCTCTTGTTGTTTAGAAGAAAATGTTGAAGAAACAGAATATTTTAGTATCTTTGTAGAAGATGATGGCCCTGGTTTAACAGAAGACAAAATGGAGGAAGCATTAAAAAGAGGGCGGCGGTTTAATGAAAGTAAACTAGGGGCAGGCTTAGGGCTAGCAATTGTTTCAGATATGGTCAGTGAATATGGTGGCAAGCTCTTTTTATCACGTTCTGATTTGGGTGGGTTGTATGCAAAAGTTTTATTACCTAAGATGGGAGAATAACATATTTTCTCCTTAAGCAAGAAATGTCTATAAAGTTTGTAAAGCAGTATTTTCAGATAATACATAAAGAGTAGGGAAACATTGTTTTTAGTTTCTTTGTTTAGTTGATATATATAAGAAAAATGGACAATAGATTTTATAATATTTTCCATGAAAAAATGAATTTTTATCAATTCACATCACTCTTCTCATGAAGAGGGTAAAATGTAAGCGAGACATTCTCTGTTCGTATTGGAAAAAAGTGATATGCTCTTATTAATTTTTGCAGCATTTTTTCTGACTTTTCTGGCAAGTATTCTTTTTCGTTCACTACGTTTTGACGATGAGATAAAGAAAGAATGGAAAGTTCAAACCGTGGATGGTTATAGAAGTCATAAGCATACGATTGAGTTTAACAAGCTTTATATGCATTATAAAAAAAGAAATATTCTTAAGGCTTTAAGTATTTTATTTGTTCTTCTTATGACATGGAATATTTATGGGCTGACAGGCAGTCCAGAAGTGAAAAGTTATTTTTTTAGCGAATTAATGGATAAGGATCCTAAAACTCTTAGTAAGCAAGAAAAGCTTATTCGTTTACAAGTGCTTTTTTTCCGTGCACCTCATGATGGCAAGCTAGCAGATGCGTTAGCGGTAGGGTATCTCGAAGAAAGCCTTTTTCAAGAGGCTGTGAATACTTATTTAGACGCACTTCGTTTGAATGGAGAAACAGCTCCAAGGCTTGTAGGATATGGTTTAGCATTGGTTGGTTATGAAGGGGGAGTGATAACACAAGAAGCACAAAATGCTTTTCAAAAAGCAGCAGATTTAGCGCCAACAGATTTTTATCCACGTTTATTGTTGGCCGATGCATTGCATCAAGCAGGAAAAACTGCGCAGGCAGTGCAATTTTTACAAAGCTTTCTTGATACAATGCCTGAAAATTTTTCAGGACAATCACGTGTTAAAAAAATGATGATTCAGTTACATGATTTATCGAGTGAGCATACAAAGAAAAGCAATCATCGCCAATTGAGATGATGAAATATAAAGAGAAATGCTGTTTAGAAAGACAAGAGAAGTAATCTCTTAGAAGTAGGTGTTTGTGAAGAAGATTGAAGAACAGAAATGAAGAATGTAAAGAGCATGATATAAGTGGTTATAGGTTAAATAAAAATTGGTTGTAAAACTAAAAAAGGAAGAAAGATATTGATAAGCTTGTTAGCAAAGGTGAGGTATTGGATAAAAAGTTGCACCTATGTAGAAGATGTGCAAAGCTCTTAAAAAATAAAATATCGATACTTATTATAACATATTTAATTTTTTTCGTAGAGTGTCTATGAAAAGTCAATCTTTAAAGAATTCTTCTTCGTTGAAGGTTATTTTAGAGCAGCGAAAAAAAAAGCGCTTGCTGATCATATTATTATGTTGTTTGGTTATGACAGTTGCAGCAAGTCTTATAGTGTATGCAATGCGTCATGCGGTCAGTTTTTTTAGAATGCCCTCTGAAATTACAAGAGAAGATATTTTAACGGGGCGCCCTTTGCGTTTGGGTGGCTTTGTTGAAAAGGAGACTGTTCAATATGTTGGAGAGAGAGGCGTTATTTTTTTTGTAACGGATAACAAAAAACATGAAAAAGTGGTTTTCAACGGTGCCTTACCGGATCTTTTTCGTGAAGGTCAGGGGGTGATTGTAGAAGGGCATTTCGATAAACAGGGTTTTTTTGTAGGGACGCGTATTTTAGCAAAACATGATGAAACTTATATGCCTAAAGAAACAGCTGATCGTTTAAAAAAACATTACATTATGGAGAAATAATTCGAGTGTGCTTGTCGAACTGGGTCATATTTTTTTAGCTGCAGCATTTTCAGTAAGCTTATTAGGGGCGTTCTTACCTGCTTTAGGTTTTTGGTGGAGAGAGCGTTTGTTAATGCAAACAGCTGTTCCTCTAACATATATCACTTTTACATTACTGCTTTTATCTTTTTTAGTGATAATTTATGCTTATGTTGTATCTGATTTTTCTGTTTTGAACGTTGTTGAGAATTCTCATTCAGAAAAACCGATGCTCTATAAAATTACCGGTGTTTGGAGCAACCACGAAGGCTCTATGTTGTTATGGGTTTTAAGTCTTGCTTTTTTTAGTGCATTGATGGCCTTTTTTAGCCAACATTTGCCAGAAGATTTTAAGACGCTTGTTTTAATTTGCCAAAGTTGGATTACAAGTGCTTTTCTTTTATTTATTCTTTTTGTATCCAATCCATTTTTACGTGTGAATCCACCAGCATTGCAGGGAAATGGTCTCAATCCTCTTTTACAAGATATCGCATTAGCAATTCATCCACCGCTACTTTATTTAGGTTATGTTGGTTTTTCACTCTGTTTTTCTTTTGCCGTTGCGGCATTGATTATGGGACATGTTGATAGAGTTTGGGCGCGTGGGATTCGTCCGTGGCTTTTACTTTCTTGGTGTTTTTTAACATTGGGTATTATGGTTGGCTCCTATTGGGCTTATTATGAGCTAGGATGGGGGGGCTATTGGTTTTGGGATCCTGTTGAAAATGTTTCGTTTATGCCTTGGCTTTCAGGAACGGCTCTTTTACATTCTGCTCTTGTTCTCGAAAAACGAGAAATATTGAAAAGTTGGACTTTGTTTTTAGCGCTGCTTACTTTTTCTCTTTCTCTGATGGGAACTTTTCTTGTGCGTTCGGGGCTTTTAGTTTCTGTTCATAGTTTTGCTGTTGATCCAGCACGGGGGCAAGCAATTCTTGCGCTTTTATTTTTTTTTACGGGAGCGGCTTTTCTTCTTTTTGCTTTGCGCACCCCTATTTTAAAAACAGAAAGATTTTTTCAACCAATTTCACGTGAAGGGTTTATTGTTTTAAATAACTTGTTACTTACAACAATAACAGCAACAGTATTGATTGGTACGCTTTATCCTTATTTTATTGAGATATTAACAGGACAAAAAATTTCTGTAGGGGCTGCTTTTTTTAACCTTACCTGTGGACCGCTAATGATTTTGCTGTTGTTGTTTGTTCCGTTTGGAACAATGATGGCATGGAAACGCGGTGATTTTCTTGCAGTTTTTGAACGGTTATGGTTTGTTTTTGTATTGGCTGCTATCGTCTGTTTTATAATATTTTATGCGACATCTTTGCGTGATATCTTTGCAGTTTTAGGGATTGGGCTTTCAGCGTTTGTTTTTCTAGGCAGTTTAGCGGATCTATGGGGAAAGAGTGGATATGGCAAGAGAGCTTTTTCAATACGCGTTAAGAGATTTCTTGGATTGCCATGGTCTACTTTTGGTGCAGCAATAGCACATATGGGATTAGGTGTTACATTATTTGGTATTGTTTGTGTGGCAAGTTTTGGGCAAGAACGTATTTTAATCATGAACGTAGGGGATAGGGTGACGATAGCGGATAAAACGCTTCATTTTGATGCAGTGTATGAAGGTGTTGGTTCGAATTATTCGGCAATGGAGTTTTATTTTAAAATATATGAAAATAAAAACATTGTGGGTCATGTAACAGCCTCAAAGCGATTTTATTCAAGCCAAAATACATCAACAACAGAAGTTGGTCTTCAAAATCATGGCTTATCGCAGCTATATATTGTACCAGGGCATACCGATAATCGGGGTCTTGTTGTACACATATGGTGGAAGCCTTATGTAATATGTATTTGGTTAGGGGCATTCATGATGGCTGTAGGCGGATGTCTTTCTCTTCTGGGGTATTGGTTTCGCATTGGCATGTACAATAGGGTACTGCTTGCTTTAAATTTTTGGAAAAGACATTGAGATGAAAAAAAATCTTTGGATTTTATTTTTTTTAATTGCAACGTTTCCTTTTCGATTAGCAATAGCAGTAGAGCCGGATGAGATTTTAAAGGATAAGGTTCTTGAAGCGCGAGCACGCCATATTTCATCACATTTACGTTGTCCGGTTTGTCAAAATCAATCAATTGATGATTCAGATGCTGCTCTAGCACGTGATTTACGGCTTTTAATTCGGGAAAGGCTAAAAATGGGCTATAGTAACCAGCAAGTCACTGACTTTCTTGTTGAACGATATGGTGAATTTATTCTCTTGAAACCACCATTGAATAAAATAACTTGGTTTTTATGGTTTTCGCCTTTGATCATCATCATCATTGGCACAAATATCATATTTTTCCACTTAAAACGGAATAATCATGAGAAAATAATGAGTTATCTGAATGAAAAAGACAGTCAAAAATGCCATTGCATTAAAAAAGATGTTACATAAAAGAAAAAATCGGCTCATCTGCAATGAGCATACAATCTTATTATAATTATATTAGGGGATACTGAAACCTTACAAAACTTTAATAATTTAGACAGAAAACGGTAAGGTCTAGTATTTTATAAGTGATCGCAATTGGAATAAAGGTATAATTGAATAGGAGCATAGAGTAAATGATTAAAAAGGCTTTCTTTAAAACGTTTGTCGCAGTGAGTTTTTCTGCGATATTGGAAAGTGCACTGTTTTTTAGTGGATGTACATCAAGCTTGTTGATGACAAAGGCTCATGCAAGTTCTGTATTTACTTCGTTAATGCAACAACAGGGATTTGCCGATATTGTTGCTCAAGTGAAACCAGCAGTTGTAGCAGTACAAGTAAAGAGCAATAAAAAGAAAGAAGATAGGTTCTTTAGCAACTTTTTTAGTGGTCCAGGATTTGATCAATTACCAGACCAACATCCTTTGAAAAGATTTTTTAAAGAGTTTTATGATTTTGATAAACCTAAAAATAAATTTCCCCACCAATCACGGAGACTCCGTCCTATTGCTTTTGGATCGGGTTTTTTTATTTCGTCTGATGGTTACATTGTAACCAATGATCATGTGATTTCTGACGGAACAAGTTATACTGTTGTTCTTGATGATGGTACAGAATTGAACGCAAAGCTTATTGGGAAAGACCCCAAAACCGACCTTGCCGTATTAAAAGTAAGTGATAAAAGAAAATTTTCCTATGTTGATTTTGGTGATGATTCAAAGCTTCGTGTTGGGGATTGGGTTGTTGCCATTGGGAATCCATTTGGTCTTGGTGGAACTGTGACAGCAGGTATTGTTTCTGCACGTGGACGTGATATTGGCACTGGTGTGTATGATGATTTTATTCAGATTGATGCTGCTGTTAATAGAGGAAACTCTGGTGGCCCAACATTTGATCTTAATGGAAAGGTTGTTGGGGTTAATACAGCAATTTTTTCTCCTTCTGGAGGAAATGTTGGGATTGCTTTTGCTATTCCGGCAGCGACTGTAAAACAGGTTGTACAACAACTTATTGAAAAAGGTTCAGTTCAACGTGGTTGGTTAGGTGTTCAGATTCAGCCGGTAACAAAGGAGATTTCCGATTCAATAGGTTTGAAAGAAGCCAAAGGTGCTTTGGTCACTGATCCGTTAAAAGGGCCGGCAGAAAAGGCTGGTATTAAAGCGGGTGATGTAATTATTTCCGTGAATAATGAAAAGGTTGCTGATGCGCGTGATCTGGCGAAACGTATTGCAAATATTAAACCAGGAGAAACGGTAACCATAGGGATTTGGAGATCAGGTAAGGAGGAAAGTATCAAGGTTAAACTCGCTTCAATGTCTGAAGATGAAAGTAAGAAAGAGGCTTCAAAACATTCAAATGAACGGGGTGATTTAGATGAAACATTGGAAGATTATGGTCTGATTGTTATACCTTCTGATGATGGTGTAGGGGTTGTGGTAACGGATGTCGATACCGATTCAGATGCTGCAGATAAAGGGATACGCCCTGGAGATATCATTGTGACAGTAAATAATAAACCGGTTAAAAAAGTCTCTGATATTGTTAGCACAATCAAAAATGCTCAGCAGTTAGGACGAAAGGCTATACTCTTACAAGTGCGAACAAATGATCAAAATCGTTTTGTTGCTCTTCCAATTTTGAAAAAATAAGGCTTTAGTTGTAGGACAAATGTTTATTAAATGTTTGTCCTACAACATAATAAAATAATGGAGATACGTTTTATGAAGATACTCGTTATTGAAGATGATCATGAGACGGGGCATTATCTCGAAAAGGCTTTTTTGGAAGTAGGGCATTCTGTTGATGTTGCTTATGATGGGGATACGGGATACGCTTTAGCGACCACGGAAAATTATGACGTTATGGTTGTTGACCGAATGCTTTTGCATCGTGATGGCCTTTCTATTATTGCTGAATTGCGCGCTAAAGGCAATGAAACACCGGTTCTTATCCTTTCGGCTTTAGGGCAAGTTAATGATCGTGTAACGGGGTTGCGTGCAGGGGGAGATGATTATTTGACAAAGCCTTATGCTTTTTCTGAACTTCTTGCGCGTGTTGAAGTTTTACAACGGCGGAAAAATCCTAAAGAAGCAGAAACTGTTTATTGTGTAGGTAATCTTGAACTTGATCGGCTAGCACATACGGTAAAACGGGGTGATAGAAACATCCTATTGCAACCACGAGAGTTTCGTTTACTTGAATATTTGATGCGCTATGCGGGGCAGGTTGTTACACGCACTATGCTTTTGGAAAATGTTTGGGATTACCATTTTGATCCACAAACGAATGTCATTGATGTCCATATCTCCCGTTTGAGAGCCAAAATTGAAAAAGATTTTGATGTTCCCCTTCTCCATACCGTGCGTGGAGCTGGATATATGCTGAAAGCACCAGATAACAAAGCATGAATCGTTTGATTAATATAATGCGCACGACGGCGCTAAGGCTTTCAGCACTTTATATTTTATTGTTTGGCTTGGTGGCAACAGGGCTTTCTATTTATATGACGGCATTTTCTGCTTCATTGTTAACAGAGCAAACTGAACAGGCTTTACATGAAGAATTAAAGTATATTGAAAATGCTTATAATTATGGGGGATTATCCTTATTAATGCGCACTATTGATTATCGTTCAAGACAACCAGGAGCATTTCTTTATCTTGTCACGGATTCTATGGGGCGTATTTTAGCAGGAAATGTAGCACGTATTGAATTAGGTCTTTTGAATCAGAGTGGTTTTATTTCTACCTCTTTTTTGTATTCTCGTTTTGGAGAACATGGCAAAACAAGTGAACATCGCGCTTTGGCGGTTATTGTTGATTTACCTAATGCTATGAAGATTCTTATAGGACGCGATTTGGATGAGCCAGAACGTTTTGCAGTGGTTATTCGTAAAGCTGTGATCATTGCACTTGCTGCGATGGTTGGAGGCGCTTTACTCATATGGTTTTTTGTTGGAAGGAGAGCCTTACAAAGGATTGATCATGTAACGGCTGCATCACAGCGCCTGATGGATGGTGATTTCAGTGGGCGTTTACCTGTTTCTGGAGTAGGGGATGAGTTTGATCGATTGTCAACTAATCTTAATGTTATGTTAGACCGCATTGAAGAGTTAAATATTGGTTTACGTCAAGTATCAGATAATATTGCTCATGATCTGAAAACGCCGTTAACGCGTCTTAGAAATCGCGCTGAAGAAGCGCTTTCAGGAAATAAGACAAAGCTTGAATATCGTCAGGTCCTTGATAGGGTTATTGCAGAATCAGATCAACTTATTTGTACGTTCAATGCGATTTTAATGATTTCACGTATTGAGGCCAGCAGTGCAATTGAGCATCTTGAAATGATGAATATGAAACTGATCCTTGAAGATGCTGTTGAGATTTACGAACCTTTTGCTGAAGAGTCAGGTGTTTTACTTCGGTTGGGGAATATATTTGATAAAGAGCTTAAGTTGAATCGTGAGCTTGTTGCACAATCAATTTTTAACCTTATAGATAATGCCATTAAATATGCTTCTAAAGGTAAAAGGAAAGCGGAGGTTTGCTTATCAATGGAATATCGTGATGAACATTTGTTAGTTGTTGTGAGTGATAATGGACCAGGAATAGCAGAGGATAAACTTGAAAAAGTGACAGAACGATTTGTTCGTCTTGAAGAAAGCCGTACACAACCTGGGTTTGGGATTGGTTTAAGTATAGCAAAAGCAGTTATGAAGCTTCACGGGGGTGAATTGTTACTTGAAAATGCAAATCCAGGGCTTAGGGCTGTTTTGTTATTTCCTTAAAGACATTTTTCTTCACTTTTCTCTTTTCATACGTAACAACTATTTTAAAAGTATAAAGCAATAGAAAGGAAGGCAAAATGCTTTTCAAGGGAGCGCAGACGAAACAAGCTTTTTTAAAAACACAGCTTCTCCCTTTATGCCCTCTCGATAAAAGTGGTTCCCAATGGTTAAAAGACATGGAAGAACAAGCAAGGAAAGAAGGTTTAGAATCGCTTGTTTCCCTTATTTCAGAGAGTGGAACGCAGATAGTTTTTATCAGTTCGGTTATGACCTTATCTCCTTTTTTGCGTGAGGTTTTAATTGCCAATCCATCATATCTTAGTGCTTTATTAAATGTTGATATAGAAACAAGGCTGAGCGAAATTATAGATGATATTACGGCTATTGATAAGGATGAATCTATAAATGAAACTTCATTGATGGCTGCTTTAAGGCGCAAAAAACGAGAAGCGCATGTTCTCATTGCTTTAGCTGATTTGAGTGGTGTTTTTACTTACGAAGTTTCATGTGTTTGGTTGACACGTTTGGGCGAAGCAGCATTAAGTGTAGCGCTGCGTTTTCTATTAAGAGAAGCGCATGATCATGGTAAGATCAATTTATTAAGCCGTGAAAATCCAGAAAAAGACTGTGGTTTAATTATTTTAGGGATGGGAAAATTAGGAGCAGGGGAACTTAATTATTCTTCTGATATTGATCTTATTGTTTTCATTGATGAAACATCACCTCATATTGGTAATCTTTCTGAAAGTGTTGACGTATTTTCTAAAATGGTACGCCGATTAATCCGTATCATTCAAGAACGCACTGCGGAAGGATATGTTTTTCGTCTTGATTTTCGACTTCGTCCAGATCCAGGATCAACTCCTTTGGCTCTACCAGTAAGGACTGCCTTGCGGTATTACGAAGGGCGTGGGCAAAATTGGGAACGAGCAGCCATGATTAAAGCACGTCCAGTTGCTGGCGATAAGAGGGCAGGTTTTAACTTTCTTAAAGAGCTTTTTCCCTATGTGTGGCGGAAATATTTAGATTACGCTGCTATTGCTGATATTCATTCGATCAAACGTCAAATTCATGCGCATAAAAATTACGGTCAAATTGCAGCTTATGGGCATAATATAAAGTTAGGTCGTGGTGGTATTCGTGAGATTGAGTTTTTTGTTCAGACACAACAGCTCATTGCTGGTGGGCGTTTTCCTCAATTACGTGGACGCCAGACAGTTGCAATGTTAGCAGAACTTCACACGCTTGGTTGGATCAGTGAGAAAACCAGAAATAGCCTTATAAAAAGTTATGCTTTTCTTCGAAATGTGGAACATCGTATTCAGATGCTTTTCGATGAACAAACACACCTTCTTCCAAATGATATTGCTCAATTCACAAGTGTTGCCTATTTAATGGGTTATCAAGACAGCAGCAGTTTTATCCGTGATTTATTAAAAACACTTCAGGTTGTTGAAAAACATTATGCAGCACTGTTTGAGAATGAGCAAGAACTTGGTTTAGAAATTGGTAATTTAGTTTTTACAGGTGAAGAAGATGATCCGGAGACATTAATAACGTTAAGCCGTTTAGGCTTTGAAAGAGCAAGTGATATTTGTCGTATTATGCGTACTCTCCATTGTGGTCGTTATAAAGCAACGCAATCAGCCGAAGCACGCGAGAGATTAACGGAATTAACACCAGCTCTTTTGAAAGCTTTTGGTGGGACAAAACGAGCTGATGAGGCGATGTTGCGTTTTGATAGTTTTTTACAGGGCTTACCTTCAGGAATTCAGCTTTTTAGTCTTTTGCAGTCTAATCCCTCTCTTTTGGATATGCTTGTCCTTATTATGGGCGCTGCTCCACGTCTTGCAGAAATTATTACACGCAGATCCCATGTTTTTGATGGAATGTTAGATCCGAATATTCTTTCAGAATTACCAACAAAAATGTATTTAGAAAAACGGCTTGAATATTTTCTTGAAAATATCTTTCCTTATGAGGAAATTCTCGATCATTTAAGAATTTTTGCAGATGAACAACGTTTTTTGATTGGTATTCGAATTTTGAATGGTGCAATTACAGGAGAAAGAGCGGGTTTTGCTTTTACTGCGCTTGCTGATCTTATGATTACAAAAACATTTGCTGCCGTTCAAGAGGAATTTTCTCGTCTTCATGGTAGTGTTAAAGGGGGGCGTGTTGGCATATTGGGTATGGGGAAGCTTGGAAGTCGCGAATTGACGGCAGATTCCGATGTTGACCTCGTTTTGCTTTATGAACACGATGATGATGCAGAAATATCTGATGGAGAAAAGCCTCTTTATATCTCTCAATATTATACGCGTTTAGCACAGCGCCTCATTTCTGCTTTATCCACTCTTACAAGCCAAGGTGTTCTTTATGTCGTTGATTTAAGGTTACGGCCGTTAGGCAATAAAGGACCTGTTGCTGTTTCTTTTCCATTTTTTAAAAAGTATTATCGCCAAGAAGCATGGATATGGGAATATCTTGCTTTAACAAGGGCTCGAGGCATTGCAGGAGATCCTGATTTTTTACAAAAGCTAGAAAATGAAGTGTGTGCAATTATTGCTATTTCTCGTGATAAGAAGGAAGTTGCAAAAGAAGTATGTGAAATGCGTTCCTTGATTGCAAAAGAAAAGCCGCCAAAAAATCAATGGGATTTAAAAACGATGTCTGGTGGCATTATGGATTTGGAGTTTATTGCTCAATTTTCTCTTATTACGCATGTCATTGAGTTTCAAATTGGAGCAACAACAGCTGATATTTTAGATCACTTACCAAACAGTTTTCTTAATCAGTCATGTATTGCTGATTTACATTATGCCTATCGTCTTTATACAAATTTGAGTCAAATTATACGGCTTTGCTTAAATGATTCTCTTGATCCCAATAATATGCCACCTGGATTAAGTGACCTTTTGTTAAATAGTGTTGGGGAACCTGATTTGCTTCGTGTTGAAAAGTTAATTGCAGAAACTGGGCAATTGGTCTGTTCAGTTTTTACAAAAATCATGAAACATTAAAATAATTCTATAAGAATAATAAAAATTATTAATTCGATTTTTATATATTAATTTTTGTCTTTTATTTCATTACACGCTTGAGAGACACGCTTGAGAGGGTTAGAGTGAAGTTCTCTACTGATTTCTCAAGTGTGATGAAAAAAATTCTCTGTTAAATGTGCCATTCTAGGTGTCATTCTTTATACAAAAAGCGATGAGTGACGAGTTTAGTGAATGATATTCTTTATGAATCTTATCTCCTGTATATGAAAAAGCATATGGGTCATTTATTAAGCAGCAGTATATCAGATACATTTATGAATTAAGAGATATTCAACACAAGAATATATGCAAGAGTATTTTGATCGTATTTGATCGTACAGATTTATATAAAAACTTATAGAGATTATGTCTCATTACACTAATAATACCAACATATTGAAATCAATATGATAAAAAGCTTTATTGATTACATACCTCATTTTTTCAAAAAAATGACATTATAATTATTTGTATAATTATGGATAATAATGATTAATATGAAGCTATAAAAGATAATATGTAATAATTAATGGAAATACAAAGCATATTTAAAGTTTTTTATAATATTATTTATTAAAACTACTTTTATTTTTTTGTAACTGTGTCATTTTTGCTATAGATTTTTTAAAAAAAATGTGAAACGATTTACTATTATTTATGTATCACATTAGCTTTTAGGGGAGCAATTATGATTACAAAGTATTTAGTCTCAACATCTATCTTTTCTTTAATTTCAATTTCTGTAGTACAAGCGGCGGATGTCATTACTCCTGAACAGCCTGTTCCTGTTATTGCAGTTCCTGCTTTTTCTTGGACAGGATTTTATCTTGGAGGACAGATTGGTAGCTTTTCAGGTAAAACAACTGCAAGTTATTTAAAAGATGAGACGGGGATATGGAATCCAATTGGAAAGGAGGATTTACCTAAACTTTCTGGTTTTATAGGGGGAGTTTATGCAGGTTCCAATATTGATATCGATAATGGTTTTATTATAGGTATTGATACGGATATTATGTGGTCTGATAAAAAGAGTACAAAAGATATTAATCGACCAAAAAAAAGTCAAACTGAAGAAGCTTCTTCAGAAGAAACAAATCTAACAAGAGATTCTCATGAGGAGGATTCGGCAATACCTATTGAAGCTGTACGCCATACTTTAAAACAAAAATGGGCTGGTGCTACGCGGGTGAAAGTTGGTTTTGCGATTGAGCGTGTGATGCCTTATGTTTCTGGAGGGGTTGCTTATACGCAGCTTCAGAATATTTTTGGGTTAGTTGCTGATAGCAACAACAGAGCAGTTAATTTTTCTGATTGGTTGCATGATGAAAAAAAGACCATGATTGGTTATACCCTCGGGGGTGGTGTTGATTTTGCAATGACTGATAATGTTATTGTGCGTGCAGAATACCGTTATTCAGATTTTGGTAAAAAGAAGTTCGTGCATGATAAATTTGAAATGGGCTACAAGACAAACGATTTCCGCGTAGGTGTAGCTTATAAATTTTAAATTTTTGCAGAATTAAAAATTCAAAAGTCTCATTTTCGAATGAGGCTTTTATTTTTTAGATATGTGCTGGAAAATATCCTTCACTCAAAAGAGCTACTATTTTATTCGAACAATACTTTGATTTGTAAATATAATTTACCTTTTTATGTTGAGTGAGAGCCCCAAGTATCATAAGATTTTCTCATTTTTAACCTATACCATGTTGAACCAATCAAAACCATGTTTTTTGTACGTCAAAGGAGGGAGAGCCGTGAGATAAAAAACATTAAAGAAAGAATAAAAATGCCTCTTATGAACCATCTCAAGTGCCAAAGGCTGTCGCTAGATTGGGGTTGGCAAAGTGTGAGATTTGATACTAGTTTGCTTTTTCATAAATGTAAAGATGGTGCTACTAAATGGACTTATCATTACATTATTCATAGGTGCCATGGGGAAATGGATTTGGGTGCTTTAAAAGATGCTTTTTTAACAAACACATGAATTGGCAACTTAATGGCGTTTTTTTTATTTGAAATACCTTTCATACAATCGACTTTTCTGTTTTTCGTTATCGTAAAATATTTTATTTAATAACAAAAAAATTTCTAAAGTACGTAAAATTACATCCGCAATATAACTCAATAATAATGAAAATTCATATTATAATTTTTATTATTATTAGATATTTTATGTAATATTATAAATAATAATTTATAGTAATAAAATAATTATAAAGAGTATTATAAAGTGATTTATAGGAAAAATAGATAGAAAATTAGAAATTTATCGAGACATAAAAAACATTGTTACCTATGCCTGTTATCGAAATAGAATCTATAATTTTTTATAAATCTTTTAAATGTACGATAATAAATGTCGAGTGAAATAAGAGAGAATAATTTCAAATCTATTTACGATAAATCAATCAGCATCGTTTGTTTATCAATTACAAATAGGTTGGGTTATTGAAATTATATACTTTAGTTATTATTGGGATTTTTTAGTCATTGATTTTCAGGTATAGAAGCTGAATAAGCTTCTCTATTATTCTATAAAATATCATCACTGTAGTGATATAAGGATTTTATGCATTAGATGCTTTTGGAGGAGTGTATGATGAAATTCAAGGCGGGATTTGTGTGTAGAGCTTTGTGAAGCAAATCACATGCACAATTAGCAGGTGGAATCCGTGCGACAAGAATCTGGATTATTTATAGATCAGGTGTGGTAGAAATTTTCGTCCTTTAGGACGGGAAGGAAGTAAACCAGTGAGTTTGTAAAGCCAGTCATATAAGAGGGGTAGCAGATGGAATTCTCTGAGAGAAATTGATTTATCGACAGAGAAAGTGGAACTTTGTCGTTTAAAGAGAAATAAGAATTATGATTTCCAAAGGGATATGAAATAAAAATACTTTCGTTTTTGGTTGTTTTGGCAACTATGTTTTTGGTTGTTTTGGCAACTATGAAGGTGTTTAAAGATTAATTGTTTCAGTACATGCAATCTCGTTTTGGGGGGTTATAATGCTATAACGTTGCAATTGGCAGTGCCATTGATTTTGTAAGCGTTCAATGGAAAATAAATTAAAGCCTGCGGGTGGTTTTTTATCACCAAAAGCTTGTGATGCGGAAGGAACACCAACAATAGGAATTTTTTTTATAGGTCCTTCAATGTAATTCAATGTAGGTAAATGAGTATGTCCGTGAAGAATAAGTTCGCAACCGTGATATTTGATAACGTCTAGAAAACGTTTTATATCTCGTAGTTTTTTATGCCAAGATGTTGCCTTGGGAAAGGGGGGATGGTGAATCATGACGACACGAAAAAGGTTACGCTGTGCTGCTTCCTTTAAAAAGAGTGGTAAAGTTTGCGCTTGTATTTTACCAAAATAACCAGAAGCTTGAAAAGGTGGTGTCGCGATGGCTGAAGAAGTTGCTATAATGGCGACATTTTTGCGAATGCGCATATAAGGAAAAAGAAAGGCGCTTTTTTGAGGGACGTCACCTGTGATCCAAGGTTTAAAAAGAGTACATGCTTTTTGGAAAGCACCGCGGACATAGGCGTCATGATTTCCAAATGTCAAGGAAATATCTTGAGGTTGTCCTAAGTTAAGTAGCCAACGATGTGCTTGTTCAAATTCCTTATCTAGAGCAAGATTCACAAGATCACCAGAGATCACAAGATGATCAGGTTTTTTTTTGTTTAAGGCATCTATTAAAGTTTCTAGGACATTTGTTACCATTTGACTCTTACGTTTTCTTTGCCAATTCAGATAACCGGTAAGACGCTTTCCAGAAAGTTCAAAAAGGGAAGGTTGCGGGAGAGGGGAAAGATGTACATCCGATATATGGGCAAGATAAAACATAAAAGCTCGTAGAGTATTAAAAATGATTTAGAGAATAAGCATAAGATAAGTTGATACTTAAAGGCAAGAAGGATTGTAAAATGAAAAATAGCTTGTTGAAAATATGAGAAAATTCTTTGAAGAATTAACGCTGTATTGTATTTTTTATGAAAAGAGCAACATAATACAACATATCATTCTTGGCAATTGATATGTCTTTTGTATGATGGGATAGACTTTAAAATGATGGTCATAAAGTTTTAAGACTTTTAAATAGCTTTTATACGACTACACATTATCATAAAAAATCTAATTATTCAGTATAAAATGCAAAAGAATGTATTGTATTTATCAGGAATTTTTACGGTTTTGGGCTGCCATGTATTGCTTTTAATGGGAGATTTTTTCACGCAAAACAGAACGATTCAAGAGGAATATCCCAAATAAAATATCATTGTGCTGTACATTCATATATTTGTTTTGAAGAGATATTTCCCAGTGCGCTTGATTCCATTTCACGAAAGTTCTCAATACTATGAAAAGCCCCGTTTATAAGGCTTATTATGCGCCACCATTTTACATTTATACAAGGTGCAAAGTAAAACCATTATACTATTCCCCTCCCAATTTTGTGAAAATCCTTGCTTTAAGAGGATTCATAAGAGGTACTTTACTCTTTTCTTCAATGGTTTTTATTCATACAGACCTCTTTTAATGATGTGCAAGCGAGTGATTTTAATTAATTTAATATAGAAAGTATTACAAAAAAGAAAAATCCTACAGGGAATAATGACTCAATATGACTATAATGATAAATTATCATTATAGATCAATGTTTTTATCTAATTGTAAAAGACAAGAAAATACACAAAAAAATAAGCTAAATTTTAAGACTATTATACGAAATTTCAGATTTTTCAACGGCTTTCACGATACCACATGCTGCTCAACAGTAAAAGGCAAGCAAGCAGCGCCAAGAAACCAGAAAATATCGAAAAATAAAAGGTATTAATTAAACGGGTTTCTGTCGCTTCTTTCAGAATAATTGAATGTGCTGGGGAAGAAGACGGGTTTATTTTTGATTGAATCAGCTTGAATGGAGGAAGATGAATGTTTTCTTTTCCCTCAGGATGTAACCGTCCGATATAACCACCGGTGTGTTTAATAATGGGGGCTAGTTTTTCTTGTGTTGAAATTAAGTCAAACAATTCAAGATTATCGAGCATCCCTACAGAAGAAAGTATTGTTAAATCGCCATTTTTAATGGTAAAAATTCCTGTTTCATTAGTGGTCCCAGTTGCGCTGAAGAGACCTTCTTGCTCTTTGGTGAGAGTGATATGTTCTTTTTTTCCAGAAGGAAAGGTTATTTCAGCGGGTTCTGGATGGTCTTTTAGAGTTTGGCGGTGAATTGTTAAATGATGATGGCTGCTAGTTGCACTTAATTTTTCTTCCTCAAGCTCTGGTTCTTTCATGAGCCAATGGGCAATACGACGATAAAGAGCTGCATAAGGACCGCCGCCTTCGAAACCTCGTGCCCAAAGCCAACTTTCATCGGAGAGCAACATGCCTACACGTCCTTTATCAACATGCGCGAGAAGTAAAAGTGGTTGTTCATCGGCTCCTTTCATGAGGGCGATTCCGTTATTTATGTTTTGAATAGCAATTTGTCGCAACCATTGCCCCCATTGAGAAGCTGGAAGGTTAAGTGTTGCAAGGCCCCTTGTGACAGGATGGCGTTCACCTTCTTTGGTTAATGTGGGGCGAAAAGGCTTTTCAATAATAGTTCCATTGGGCAATGCCGGTAGAATGCTTATTAAAGGTGTTTTCGCAAGTGAGTTGTTTTTTGTAAATTCAGGTCCTGTTACCATCAGCAATGCACCCCCCTTTTGTACATATTGGGCGATATAATCATAATAGATTAAGGGTAGGGCAGCAGAGTGCTGGTAGCCATCAAGGATAATGAGATCAAAGTTATTAATCTCTTCAACAAAGAGTTTTCTTGTCGGAAAGACCACCAAGGATAATTGGCTTAAGGGCGTATTATCTGCTTTGGTGGGAGGACGTAAAATAGTAAAGTGAACAAGATCAATATTGGAGTCACCTTTCAAAAGGTCTCGCCATGTCCGTTCTCCATTATAAGGAGCACCTGAAATAAGAAGAACGCGTAAATTTTCTCTGATTCCTTCAATGATTGTTATGGCGCGGTTGTTTTCAAAGCTTAGTTCACCTTTGTGTGGATCGGTTATCACTTGGATAATATTTTTTTCAGCATGAGGAAGGGTAATTTCAGTTTGAAAAATCACGCCAGGAGTTACAGAATAATGGCCAATGTTTTGTCCATTGACGCTTAGTGTAATATTTGCTTTCTGTGGTATTGTTTTTTTGGCGGGGCCTTTATCTTCTACCAAAATGGAGAGCGTTTGTGGTTTGTTGACAAGGGCAAAGCGTGGAGGAGAAATAAACTTGATTTGGCGATCAAATTCATCTGAGTGTCCTGTAATCAGAGCATTGAGAGGTGCTTTATGATGAAGGTCTGAAATGGAAGGGATGTCATGTACTTGTCCATCGGTGATAAAAATGGTTCCTGCATAACGAGAGGACGGCACATCAGATACTGCTTGTGTTAAAGCATCAAACAAATTCGTTGAGGGCGCATACTGATTATCAGCAAGTTTTCCAGCTTCAATAAAGCGTGGTTCAAATTGTGGATAATGCGCCAATGCTTGCGTTAATTGCGCGCGCGCTTCATCACTATCGTTTGTACGTGTTCCAAATGTTTGGCTTTTGCTGCGGTCAATGACAATACCTACTGTGCTTTTCAGTGGTTCGCGCTGTTCTTTTATGATCATTGGATTGAGCAAAGCAAGGATGAGGGCGCTTAATGCCATCAGACGAAATAAAGAACCTTGACGTTGCGTAACAAGACCAACAACGACAAAAAGCATCGATATTCCACTTAAGAACAGAATCCAAATGAGTGGTAAAAAAGGCTGAAAAGTGAAAAATGATATCATTGCCTTCTTTCTCTTTTAAAGCGTTCCAAGAGTGCTGGAACATGAACTTGGTCCGCTTTATAGTTTCCTGTAAGAACATAAAGGACAATATTTAAACCTGCACGAAATGCCCATAGACGTTGCATTGGATCATTGGGAACAAGGGGATATTTCCATGTCCCTTTTTCATCCAGTGCCCAAGCACCGGCAAAGTTATTGGCGGTGATGAGAAGAGAACTTACATTATCACCGCTAGCAAGAGAATTTTTATTTTTTTTGTTTGTTGATGAGGATTCAATCCATAAAGGTGAACCACGGTAGAGACCAGGAAAATCTGGCATAATATAAAAAGAACGTGCAACAACATGATCCGTTGATGCTGGCTCAATGGATGGAATATTTAGCTCTTTTAAGATATCTCGTAATCGTTGCGTTTCTGGAGTGGCATCTCCTTCAAGATTAAGATTGCTCTTTATCTGATCGCGTGTGTCAAATAAAATTGTTCCCCCATGTTTCATAAAGTTATTTATTTTTTCAAGACTTTTGGGAGTAGGTATAGGACTCTTAACATCAATTGGCCAGTAAATAAGAGGATAAAAAGAGAGTTCATCTTTATCGAGATCAAGTGCTGTAACAGAGCCTGGGGTAAGCATTGTACGTTCTGCGATAAATTGACTTAACGCTTCTAGACCACTTTTACTCGTTGTATCAATTTCATGATTATTGGTTATAACATAGGCAAGATGTGTTGCACCAGCAGCTTGTACACTATCATGATGATTTTCTTTCGTTTGTGCATAAAGAGTTGGATCATATGAAAACAAGGCAATAAGACTTATAAAAGGGAGGAGAAACATATTACGCCGTTTCATGAAAGAAAAAATATCTCCCATCCATAAAATGAGAAAATTGTCAAAGGCGAATAATAAGATGGCTAATCCTAAAAGTGGACCGATAAGATTTTTTTCTTTTGTATCGTAAGATAAAGGGCTTTTATTAAGAGAAGTTGGCAATGATGATTGTTTCATCAAGTGCGACGAATGAGTTAAGAGATTGAGTGCATAAAAATCGCTTTTGACACCATAAAGTCCTGGGGGAGTATTATAGGAAGGATGGGGTGGATTTTGAGAGTCAAAGACCAGTGGAACAACATGAGAGGGTGGTACTTGTAATTGTCCGTCAGCGGTTATGGTTCGCCACGGGTTTTGTACCATTGTTCTTTTTTCTCTGTGTGTGAAGTTTGTGTTTTCGTTAGACCCTAATGTGATTAGTTTTTGCAACATTTGTGCAAAAAAGCCAGAAAGAGGAAGATTAGACCATGTGGGGTCAGGAGCAACATGAATGAGAATGAGGGTTCCTTTACCACGTTTTACTGCGGTAATAAGAGGGGTTCCATCCGAAAGGCTAAGCCACGTTTTTTCAAAAAGATCTGGGGTTGGTTCTGCGAGGATTTGGCGCGAGACAGTGACATCTTCTGGAAAAGGAAGATCAAAGAAAAAGCTATTTTTTGCAAAAGGGGCAAGCTTTTGTGGTTTCGTCCAAGACATAATACTTCCAAGGAAACGTTGCCCCTGACGTAGCGGTATCGGAAGGAGACTATCATAATGTTCTGCACTACTGAGTTTTTCTCCTGCAAAGCGGATGAGTGTTCCCCCTTTATTCACAAAATCAGAAAGTTTTTTTTCTGCTTTTTCAGGCATGTTAACCATGTCGCTCATAATGAAAACAGATGGATTTTGTTTAAGCAAATAATCAATATCCGTTGAAAGCTCTCTTCCACCGGCGGTTATAAGCTGTGTATATTTCTGTAATGCTTTGATAATGTAATAAAATGGAGAAAGTAAAGGCTGTGCCATTTCATTGGTATCGGGTGATAGAAGAGCAACACGGCTTATCTTGTTATGGCTGTCTACCAAGAAAGTTGCAGCAGCATGGTTTTGATTATTCATTTTTATCCAAGCGATATCATTGCGTAGTTCAAGTGGTATATCAAAAGGAACAAGAGCTGTTGTTTCTCCTTCAGAGAAATTTTTCGTAAATTGACCGAGAAGTTGATTGTTTGAATCGTAGAGGTTGAGTGTAGCGGAAGTTTTGCCGTGTGTTGTTGAGCGGATAATACGCGCGACCATGCTTCCATCGTTATTTTCTACGGATGTTATGCCGATTAAATCGGAAATATCAGCCAAATACCATAAGAATTTTTCAGGTTTTAATTCTTCAAGCAAAGCAAAAGCTTGCTCATCTTCATTTGTTTGTAATCCATCACTTAAATAAGCAACATCAAGAGGTTTTCCTTTGGTTATTTTTCTGAGTTTTTTCAGTGCGTGCACACGGTTGACAGGCCAAGGACGCGGTTGCAAATGCATTAAATGCTGTTTTATAATCTTGGCGGGTTGCGGCTCTATATTGGATATATCATTTTCAGCCGTTGCAATAAGATAAATATTTTTTTGCTGTTTTTCTACCTGAGCAAGGAGCATTTCAGCGATAGAGATGCGCTTTTTCCATTCTTTTACAGAAGCCCAACCATTATCAATAATGAGTGCAAGGGGTTGAGATCCGGAAAAGCTGATTGGTTTTTGATCCCACGTGGGGCGTGCTAACGCTATGATAACAAGTGCCGCTATGGTTAAACGCAACAAGAGCAACCACCAAGGTGTATGTTTTGCTGTTTCCTGCTGATGAGTTGGTTTGGGTAAGAAGCGTAACGGAGGAAAAAGCTCTTTACGCGGAGATGGAGGAGTTATCCGCAACAGCCACCAAATGACCGGTAGGAACAAAAGCCCTAGTAACAGAAAGGGAGCAGCAAAACTCAAAGGGCCCTCCTTTTTTGCAATGGAGAGTCGCCCATTGTATTTGCAAGATGAAAAATGGTCTCTGTTAAAGGTTGATCCGTTTTACTAACGTGATAAGACCATCCTTGACGTGCGCAAAAATTTGCCAACTCTTGTCGCCTTGCGTGATATAGTTTACAATAGCTCTTACGAAGATCTTCTGCTTTTGTGGAAACATGTTTCTCTTTCGTTTCAGGATCAAAAAATTCTGTGTGACCTGCGTAGGGAAAGCTTTCTTCTGCGGGATCAGAAATTTCAATTAAATGAGCTGTCACCTGTTTTGTAGTTAAAACGGTTAAATGTTGGATGATTTTTTCAGGATAGTCGAGAAAATCACTCATTATAACGACATGTGAAAAGCGTGTAATCGTTGAAAAATCCGGAAATGAATTTTCATCTGAATGATTTTCTAAAGCAAAGGCTATTCGCTCTACGACATTGGATGTCATTGTGGGGGACATTAAGTTTGGAATAGCAATATGTTCGCCACTGCGAGCAAGAAGTGATGCTAGGGTAAGGGTAAGAATAATGGCATGATTACCTTTAGAGATTTTAGAAAAGCGCGAACAGTAATGCATTGATGCGCTCTGATCAGGACAGAGCCAAACGGTTTGTGTCATTTGCCATTCGTGTTCGCGGAGATATGTATTTTCATCACGCGCTGAGCGACGCCAATCAATGCGGGTAATAGATTCTCCTTCAACATAGGGACGAAATTGCCAAAAGTTTTCCCCATTACCGCGTTTGCGTTGTCCATGCCATCCGGTTATCAGTGTATTAGCGATATGACGTGCTTGTAAAAGGAAATATGGCATTTTGCCAGTATCCTTATGCAGTTCATTTGCCAGCGACAATGGAGGCTTTTGTAAAACTTTTTTGCCAATAGCCATTCAAAGAACATCTTTCACAAGGTTATTGATAATATCTTTTACAGTTACATCTTCAGCACGGGCAGAAAAATTAAGAGCCATGCGGTGTTGTAATACGGGATAGGCCAATGCTTCAACATCATCAAGTGAGGGGGCTAAGCGTCCATAATAAAGAGCACGGGCGCGAACACAAAGTGAAAGGGCTTGTGATGCCCGTGGACCAGGTCCCCAAGAAACATAAGTATTAGCAAGGCTATTGTCTTTATGAGGGCGAGTTGAGCGGACAATTTTTAAAATAGCTTCGATCACATTTTCTGAAAGAGGCATTTTGCGAACGATATTTTGAATTTTTTGCAATTTTTTGGCGGATAAAATTGGTTTTGCATTTGATTTCTTTTCTTTTGTTGTTTCTAAAATGATCCGTCGCTCTGTTGTGAGGTCAGGATAGTCAATATCGATTTGCATCAAAAAGCGATCCAGTTGTGCTTCAGGAAGTGGATAGGTCCCTTCTTGTTCGAGAGGATTTTGCGTTGCAAGAACATGAAAAGGTTGTGGCAAATCATAACGGATACCTGCAACAGTAACATGATATTCTTGCATAGCTTGTAAAAGGGCTGACTGTGTCCGTGGAGAAGCACGATTGATTTCATCGGCCATGAGAAGTTGCGTGAAAATAGGACCTTGAATGTACCGAAAAGAACGTTTACCGTCTTTATCGGAATCCATAATTTCAGAACCAATAATATCCGATGGCATTAAGTCAGGAGTAAATTGGATGCGTTTTTCATCAAGCCCTAAGACTGTTCCCAATGTTTCAACAAGACGTGTTTTTGCAAGTCCTGGAGCACCGACAAGAAGGGCGTGACCACCAGCAAAAATAGAGATTAAAGCATATTCGATTACCTGACTTTGCCCAAAAATAACTTTGTCAATTTCTTGTTGTAAAATATCCAATTCTTTGTGTGCCATATCAATATCATCAATAATGACTTGAGCCTCATGATTGATATTGACCTTTTTTACAGAATTGGATGATAGATCATGTTGACTCATATTTCTTCCTTAAGGCGTTTGTCGCAAAAATGGTAATTTTCTCTGCATGATAATGGATATTTTATTGTTTGTAACAGAAAATGAGAAGAAATGAAGTATCATATGCCATTTTTTTCATATTCGTATACAAGAAGAGAAAAGTTTTTTTTGGAAGGAATAGACGTGTTTTATAAGGGATGTCTTAAAAATTTTGTTTTATGAAGAGAGTTCTTTAAAGCAATGAAGACAACTTTTTTGAAAGGTTAAAGGGTGAATATAAGACAGGACTTCAAACAGGTTGCGTGGTTACAACAAAAGGATATCCAAACACTTCTTCGTGTTTTGTCTTTGGAGGGAGAAGAGGCGCGTATTGTAGGGGGAGCAGTGCGCAATCAACTGCTAGGGCAGCCTATTAGTGATATTGATATTGCAACAACTTGTTTGCCGCAACAGGTTATTACACGTGTAGAAGAAGCAGGATTTAAAGCTATTCCTACAGGGATTGCTTTTGGTACAATAACAGTAGTTGCTCATTCATGTTCTTATGAGGTTACAACGCTTCGCTGCGATATTGAAACAGATGGTCGTCATGCAAAAGTGGCATTTGGTCGTGATTGGAAAAAAGATGCTGAACGGCGGGATTTTACGATAAATGCGCTTTATTGTGATGCTGCTGGCAATCTTTATGATGATGTGGGAGGTTTGAGTGATATTGCTAGCCGAACAGTTCGTTTTATTGGGATTGCAGAAGATCGTATTTGCGAAGATTATTTGCGTATTTTACGTTTTTTTCGCTTTTTTGCATGGTATGGAGCAGGGCGACCTGATGTACAAGGATTGAAGGCATGTGTTAGTTTAAAACACGGTTTAAAAAAACTTTCTTCTGAACGTATTTGGGCAGAAATGAAAAAGCTTCTTGCGGCGTTTGATCCAACGCGTGCTCTTTTATGGATGCGACAAAGCAGAATTTTGGCACTTATTTTTCCTGAAACAGAACGATGGGGTATTGATGCAATTCACGCATTGGTGAAGACAGAATACGCTTTTGGTTGGAAAGTTGATCCATTGTTACGGCTAGAAAGCCTTCTTCCTCCTGACCCCATACGTCTTCATGAAATGGCACAGCGCTTGCATTTTTCCCATAAAGAAACAACACGATTAAAAGAATGGGCAGAGTTAGAAATAATAAACCAAAACTGTTCTGATCATTTTGTGCAAAAACTGATTTATTTTCATGGACGACAGCCAGTTTTAGATCAATTATCGTTGTCTGTCGCTGCATCACATCTCGATAATCTGGAAAAAAGTGATGCTTTGCAAAGAGCAGAGGATTATGTCAAGCTTCATCAGCTTGCCAAAAAATGGCAGATTCCAACTTTTCCCATTAATGGTAACGATTTAATAAAGAAAGGTTTTGCTAAAGGTGTGCTTTTAGGAAAAAAGCTTAAAGAGTTAGAAATGATATGGGTCGAAAGCGGATTTTTAATGGATCGTCATGCATTATTAGAAAAAATTGATTTATAATAATAATTCATTATTCGTCATGTGAAACAAGAGCTCCGAATATTGTAAGGTTATTTCAAACCTGTTCATATTACATCAATCAAAATTATAGCCTTACACGTTACAAGTGGGAAGCCGTGTGAGGAAAAATGATTACAGAGAGAAAAAATGTCTTTTATGAACCATCTCAAAGATAAGGATTCTCGAAAGTGAAAACGGATAAAGAGAATAATGATAGCGGTTTGCATTTTGTATGAGCATAAAGAGGGGGATGTCCAATGGATTTTTACTATGAGGAGTATTTAATCATTCATAGGTGGTGATATGAAATGGATGTGATGGGCACTAAGAAATGTTATTTTATCAGCACCTGATTGTTGGAAAATGATAAGTGTTATACGCTCTAACTGTTCTTTATATGTTGTATATTGTTTTTCGTGATAATTTATGAGTTTTTATAGGCATTCTGTAAGTTATTCCAAAAGTATTATTGAACTTTATGCGCTTTTAATTACTCATTATATTCTATAAAAAATATTTTTTTAATTATTTAAAACCATATTTCATGTATTTTTATTGTTCTATTAAAGATTTTAATGGAATTGTTGTGTTTTTATAGATTACAGTTTCTTTCATGATAACCAATTTGGCGTAATGCTTCTCCCGTTGTTATGGCTACGCACATGGCGAGATTTAGAGAGCGTGCCTGTGGTTGCATGGGAATTTTCAATGTGGAATCGGCCGTTTCATGAACATAATCGGGAACGCCAGCTGTTTCACGACCAAAAAGTAAAACATCATTTTTTTGATAGCATATCTGCGTATAGCATGTTTTTGCTTTTGTACTTAAAAGCAACAGACGGCGGTTAAAGTGTTTCATGGAGCTTATAAAATGTTGCCAATCAATGTGTCGTTCTAAGGAAGCATATTCGAGATAATCCAATCCTGCGCGTTTGAGATTACGATCCGACAGATTAAAGCCTGCGGGTTCAATAATGTGCACATGTAAACCAAAACAAGCGCTAAGACGTAAAATCGTTCCAGTATTACCAGCGATATCAGGTTGGAAAAGAGCTATATGAAGTGTCATGTTCTCTGTAATATGATTTTTCTTTCAACTTTGTAAAGAAGCGTTACAATTTATTCGAAAAATATGCTTTGAGAAATACATGTTTTTTTATGTTTTATTTTTATTCACTTTAAATTTCAGGGAAAAAGTTATGTACACAGGTTTGTTTGGGATAAGAGAGAATCTCCCTATTAGGGACTTCCTTTTATTGAGCGATACATGAAATGGATTGGCTCATTATGTTGAAAAGTGGGATATTTAATGAGGTTAGATCATCCATTTTAATGAAAATCAACAAAATATGCTTTTTATGCAAAAGCAGAAGCGGAAAAAATACTCATTCAACCAGTTGGAATTGAGGGAGGGAGAGATGCTGTAAATGTGTTAAAGAAATAACCGATAAGCTCAACTTATTTACTGAGATCTGGTCATAATAAGACTATGTTTCTTTCTTTAGGAGTGTTTATTTACACGCTATCTCCGTTTTTCACAGGCGGGGGAGTAATTTTGATTGATTAATATGAATAGGTTTGAAATGAAAGAAACTTACGGTGTTTCAGGATTTCATTCACTCTGTAAAACGATGAATTATCATTATAAAACAGTTTTTTGTATAGACCATACAAATGGCAGAAGTTTTTTACGGGGATGTTTTTATGGTTGATGCAACTGAGTGATCAAGCATTGTACAATGGGAGAGGGTATGGTAGAAGAATGTTTTAGCAAATAGTCTCTTTAAGTTAAGTCCATGGGTGAGCAAACGAGGCGGGATTTTCTGTTTTTGGTAACAGCTGTTGCAGGAGCAGTTGGAATGGGAGCGGTTGCGTGGCCTTTTATCCGTCAGTTGCGTCCAGATGAAGCTGTTTTGGCATCTTCCTCTGTTGAGGTTGATCTTTCTGGTATTGAAGAGGGGATGTCGGTGACGGTAAAGTGGCGAGGACAGCCTGTTGTTATTCGAAACCGTACAACAAAAGAAATTGCTGATGCGCGCGCTACTGAATTGAGTCTTCTAAAAGATCGTCAAGCGCGCAATCCTAATCTTGAAGGTGAAAAAGAAGCAACAGATTTTGCGCGTTCAGCAGGTAAAGGACGTGAAAATTGGCTTATTGTTATTAATCTTTGTACGCATCTAGGCTGTGTAACACTTGGGCAATCGGGTAAATTTGGAGGATGGTTGTGTCCCTGTCATGGATCTGTTTACGATACCGCTGGAAGAGTGCGGTCAGGTCCAGCTAACTATAATTTGGCTATTCCACCTTACCAATTTCTTTCTGATACTTTGCTCAAAATAGGATAAGGTTATGACAAGGTTTCCTCCTTATTGTCCTAAAAATGCTCTTGCTCGTTGGTTTGATAAGCGTTTTCCTCTTCCTCGTTTTTTTTATAATACATTTGTGATTTTTCCTGTTCCGCGTAATCTTAATTACTTTTACACATTTGGCGGTATTTTGACCATTATGCTTTTATCACAGCTCTTGACTGGTATTGTCTTGGCTATGCATTATGTTCCAGATATTCATTTGGCTTTTGAAACCAGTGAACGATTTCGGCGTGAAGGGCAGTTTGGTTGGCTTTTTCGTCCATGGCATTCTGTAGGCTCTTCGTTTTTTTTTATTGCTGTTTATATCCATTTGGCACGTGGACTTTATTATGGTTCTTATAAAAATATGCGAGAAATGGTGTGGGTTACAGGTATTTTTATTTATATCATCATGATGGCAATAGCATTTTTTGGTTATGTGCTTGTTTGGGGGATGATGTCTATTTCAGCGGCTTCAGTGATTGCAGGGCTTTTAAAAACGATACCTTTTGTGGGGACATGGTTGCATGAGACACTTCTGGGTGGTTATGGCGTAGGACAACCAACGTTGAATCGTTTTTATGTTTTCCATTATGTTTTATCATTTGTTTTGCTTCTTTTTGTGGGGCTGCATATTTGGGCAATCCATTGTGTTGGGCAAGGCAATCCAACGGGTCTTGCTATACAATCAGATAAGGAAACGGTTCCATTTTCACCTTATGCGCTTATCAAAGATATTTTTGCTATTACTGTTTTTTTGATCTTCTTTGCCTGGTTTTTGTTTTATATGCCTGATTATATGGGGCAGGCTGAAAATTATAGTGTGGCAGATCCTTTAAAGGCACCTCTTCGTGTGGTTCCAGAATGGTATTTTTTGCCTTTTTATGCGATACTTCGTGCTATAACTTTTGATATTGGTATTTTCCCTTCAACTTTTGTGGGCTTTGTTTTATTTGTCAGTTCGATTTGCATTTTAATTTTTGTGCCATGGTTAGACCGCTCTAAAATATGTTCAGCAAGATATCGACCTGTTTATAAAATTTTCTTTTGGGCGTTGGTTATTGATGTCGTTTTCCTTGGTTGGTTGGGGTCAAGAGAAATAAATGACAAAATCCTTTTATGGACGCAATTAGCTACGGTTTATTATTTTATATTTTTTTTGGTTATTTTGCCGACTTTGCCAGCGTTTGAAAAAAATTGTTCTCTTCCTTCTTCAATTATGCAAGATTTAAAACAGAAAAAAAAGAGACTATGGTAAATGTTTTTGTCGGACTGATTGTTATCGTTGCTATGAGCTTTTCTGCTCAGAGTTTAGCGGGGGATGCCTCTGATCAGGAGGAGGAATTTATTTCTTTTCCTTTAAGGATTCCTAAAAAACAAGAATGGAGTTTTTCAGGTCCATTTGGGCTTTATGATAAGGCGCAATTGAGGCGTGGATTAAAGGTTTATAAACAAGTTTGTTCCAGCTGCCATGGGCTAAAATATGTGGCTTTTCGCAATTTAAAAGCTCTTGGGTATGATCAAGAACAGATTAAAGCTTTGGCGCGGCAATATGAAGTGCGCGATGGTCCTAATCGAGAAGGAAAATTTTTTAAACGTGCTGGGGTTGCAACGGATTATTTTCCTTCTCCCTTTGCACATGAAGAAGAAGCAAGATTTATTTTAAATAGTGCTTATCCTCCAGATTTGTCATTGATGGCACGTGCACGTGGTGTATCTTTGCCGTTTCCTGCTTTAATTACTGATGCATTGGCTCATTATGATACAGCTGGTCCAGATTATATTACAGCTCTTTTAACAGGATATCAGAAGGCACCGAAGGAGATAAAAATTGCGGATGGTTATTGGTATAATCCTTATTTTATTGCCGGTAATTCTTTAACTATGGCTCCTCCTTTGAGTGATGGTATGGTTGCTTATGAAGATGGAACCCCAGAAATCATTGAACATTACGCGCGCGATGTTTCTGCTTTTTTGATGTGGGCTGCCGATCCTCATATGGAAATTCGTAAAAAAACCGGTTTTCGTGTTATTTTATTTTTAATCATTTTTGCAGGGCTTGTTTATATTTTAAAAAATCGTATTTGGTGTGGTTTAGAAGAAGAGTTAGAGAAAGAAACAAAAGACGAAATAAAGAGAAAATGATAAAGCGACAAGGCTTGAAAGAGTATAGAGTATAAAGAGCATAAGGAACAAATCTGTTTATGATGCATTGAGGTTTTATAAAGTAAAAGCAAAGTAAAAACGGAGATGTTAAAATGAAAAAAATTGCATGTACTACTCTTATGTCAATTTTGATGGTTTCTAGTACTTACGCTCAGTCTTTTGAAGTGCCTTCAAAACCTGAAATGATCTCTTCGACGGGTATTGTACAGGTGGGGGTAGATAAGTCTGTGCGTTATGTGACACCTTTAGCAACGGATTTTGTTGCTTCCAGCCTTATAGGCGCCAATGTATATAATATAGAAGATGAAAATATTGGTGAAGTAAAAGATATTATTTTACGTGAAAATAATATTGCAGGGTTTGTTGTTGCTGTTGGTGGTTTTCTTGGCATAGGCGAGAGTTATGTGGTCGTTTCTCCAGAAACAATCCAGATGACAAATGATTATGGTAAATGGAAACTCATTACAAATGCGACAAAGGATTCTTTAAAGGACGCTCCAACATTTAAATACGAAGGGCGTTGGACGCGCTAATTTTATATTCCCATTCTTTAATGGATAAAACTGTTGCTATCATAATAATATGCTAGCAACGTTTTTTTTGTTCAAAAAATTCTTGGGAGCTTTTGCGACAAGATTCCAAGGACCTATTACAAAGTTTTCAAGATAAACTATTAAGACAGAGTGAAGATTTAAGTATTATGTTTAAATAACATGACATCGCCATCTTGCACAATGTATTCTTTTCCTTCATCGCGGGCTTTTCCTGCTTCTTTTGCACCGCTTTCTCCACCCAGAGCAATATAGTCATTGTAGCTGATGGTTTGGGCACGAATGAAACCGCGCTCAAAATCTGAGTGAATAACGCCAGCTGCTTGGGGAGCTTTTGTACCACGCGTAATTGTCCATGCTCGTGTTTCCTTAGGCCCACAGGTGAAGTAAGTAATGAGATCAAGTAAATGGTAACCAGCGCGAATAAGGCGATTTAAACTTGGTTCAAAGAGTCCTAGAGCATTGAGATATTCTGATGCTTCAGCATCACTCAGTTGTGTGATTTCCGCTTCGATAGAAGCAGAAATGATAATGCTTTGCGCATTTTGCTCTGTTGCCATTTTTTCAACTGTTTGGGTAAAGCTATTTCCATGAGCGGCGTCATTTTCGCTTACGTTACAAACATAAAGTACAGGCTTGGAGGTTAAAAGATTCAAACTCCTAAGAATGTGGTGTTCATCGGAAGAGATATCTTTGAGTAATAACCGGACAGGGTTTCCCTGTTGCAGTATGTTTAATGCTTTTTCCATAATGGGTAAAATTGTGAGAGCTTCTTTGTCTTTTCCGGTCGCACGTTTACGGATTTGTACGATTCGTCGCTCAAGGCTCTCAAGATCGGCAAGCATGAGTTCGGTTTCAACGGTTGTGGCATCAGAAACAGGATCAATACGTCCTTCTACATGGGTAATATCTTCATTTTGAAAACAGCGTAAAACGTGGACAATGGCATCGACTTCGCGAATATTGGCTAAAAATTTGTTTCCTAAACCTTCGCCTTTTGAAGCTCCTCGTACAAGCCCCGCAATATCGACGAAGTTAATGCGTGTAGGAATTATTTCTTTTGAACCAGCGATTGATGCAATTTTTTCCATTCGTAAATCTGGAACAGCAACTTCACCGGTATTGGGTTCAATGGTACAAAAAGGATAATTGGCAGCCTGTGCAGTGGCTGTTTTTGTTAATGCATTAAAAAGAGTTGATTTCCCAACATTAGGTAATCCGACAATACCGCATTTAAAGCCCATGAGAGTCTTTCTTTTCTTTTGATTTTATAGTCAAGATAAAGCTTCTTTATTTATAGCATATTTTTAGAAGAGTTATAGTCTTTGTGTTGCGATAAGTGAGAAAAAAGTCTAAAGTAACAGATAATTTGCTTTTTTTACCTTAGTTCTTCTTATCTTAATGCTCTCCTTAGTCTCAAGGATAAGAAAACTTCGAATTAATGTTAATAATGTGCTAAGTTTTTCATGGTATGCAAATCTGCATAAATAATTAATCGGAGAAAATAGAAGAGTGTTATCTCGTTGTGTCTTTTTAATTGCAGCACTTTTGGCTTTAGCTGGATGTGCTACACATCAGTCAGATATGTCATCAGTTTCTTTTCAACAAGTTCGATACATTCCACCAGAAATACAGGCTTTGTACGGTCCTGTAACGAATGAGACCTATTTGTTACCTGCTGTTGATCTTGCGACAATTGATCCAAAGTTTTGGCGACAAGAAGTGATTTATTATACATCTTATCCACCTGGAACATTGGTTGTAGATACGCAAGAGTGTTTTCTTTACCTTATTGGTGAAAATGGAAAGGCTTTACGTTATGGGATTGGGGTCGGTAAGGAAGGTTTAGCATTTGAAGGTGAAGGGGTTGTACAGCGCAAGCGTCGTTGGCCAAATTGGGCTCCTACTGCAGCTATGATGGCTCGAGAACCAGAACGTTATGGTCATCTTGGGAAAGGAATGCCACCAGGACCCGATAATCCATTAGGTGCGCGGGCACTTTATTTGTTCAAAAATGGGAAAGATACACTTTTCCGTATTCATGGCTCACACGAATCGTGGTCAATTGGGCGTGCTATTTCAAGTGGGTGTATTCGTTTGCTTAATCAAGATATTATTGATCTTTATGATCGTGTTCCCGTTGGTTCGCGTGTTGTGGTATTACAAAACAATAGGAATATTCCTACAGTTTATAGTCAACAATCAAATGGCTATGATCCGCTACAGTCGACCATTCAGCCAAATGAATTTTTTTAATTTAGGGGAGAAAATTGAAGAGAACTGTTTGAGTATTTTGGTTTGCTGTTCAATCTTCTCTTTCTCTCAAGAGAGAATATAAGCCTTTCTTTTTCAAAAGTGTGTATAAGCTTGTATTCTTATTTTATTTTCTAGCTTCTCAGGTTGCCAACAGATTTTGCCTTTGAGAAAGTGTATAAGAGACATTTTTTTCAAGAGTTCTTATCCATATGCTTCACGCGACTGTGACACGCAAGTCAATGGTTTTGATTGTTTTTTATCGTTTGTGAAATTTCATTCATAAAGAGGGATTTGTCATCTTTTATAAGGAGAGCGATATTTTTTGCAATTGTCTCTAAGAGAGGGGATAACCACTCTTGATCAGATTTGGTAAAATTTCCCAGAACATGCTGATGAACAAGTTCTCTGCTTCCAGGATGACCAATTCCTATGCGTATACGACAATAGTCAGTGCCACAATGGGCATCAATAGACTTAATACCATTATGCCCATTATTTCCTCCACCAATTTTTATACGAACTTTTCCCGGTGACAGGTCTAACTCATCATAAATGATGATCAAATTCTTCAGATCTACTTTATAAAATCGCAAAGCTTCACCGATAGCTTGACCAGAGAGATTCATGAAAGTTTGGGGTTTGATAAGAAAAATTTTCTCATTATTTATGAAACCATTAGAGATTTCTGCTTGAAACTTCTTCGACCATGGAGAAAAAGAGAAGGACTGATAAATGGCATCAACAGTCATAAAACCGATATTATGGCGGTTATTTTGATATTGTAAACCAGGATTGCCAAGACCAGCGATAAGCCACATGTGTATCTTCAGTCAAAGTATGAGTAAGGGTAATGTCTCATAAATTAAGGCGGAAAAAATTTCCGCCTTTTAAGTTTTATGAAGTTTGCGTGTCTTCTTCATCATCTTCTTGTTCAGAAGTTTCATCACTGACATCCATGCCAGCAGGCGCTGCAATGGTTGCAATGGTAAAATCTCGATCTTGGATGATGGGAGTCACATCTTTTGGCAGTTGCACTGCTGAAATGTGAATAGAGTCACCAATAGAGTAGCTGGAGAGATCAATTTCAATAGCTTCAGGAATAGCACTTGCTGGAGCCGTACATTCAATTTCGTGCCGAACAATATTGAGGACACCACCCTTTTTAAGTCCAGGTGCTGTATCTTCATTGAGGAAGTGGACAGGAATATTCACTTCTACAACGGATTTTGCTGAAATGCGTAAGAAATCTACATGGAGGGGAAAGTCACGCACGGGATCTAATTGATAATCTTTTGGCAAAACCATAATTTTTTGCTTGTCAAGAATAATCGTTGCAATGGTGGTACGAAAGCCACCGGCATGAATTTTGTAGAAAATTTCTTTATAGGGAACTGTTATTGCCAAAGGAGGTTGTTTTTCACCATAAATGACAGCAGGAATAAGACCGTTGCGGCGAAGTTCACGGGAGGACCCCTTACCAACCCGCTCGCGTTTTTCGGCCTTAAGAGTGTAGCTTTTGCTCATAATTTAAGTCCTTTTTACATGATTGGAGATCCTTCAAAAACAGTAATAGTTTTTGCATGGATATGAAGATATGCGCTAACCAACAGCGATCGCTCCATTCTGCGTTGCCTCCAAGGGTGTCTACACAGAAGTTTGTTCTATAATTCAAACTATTCATAGATGCAAGAGTTGTGGGAAAAATCGATGATTTCTACCGTTAAAAAGGAGGAAATGTTACAAATTACGGTGTGGATGGAGAATCAGCCAATATGCGCTGGCACTGATATGTTCAAAATCAAACACTGGAGATGTTATGAAGATTGAGATTGCCTTGGGTGAGATGTCAGAGAGTCGTGCTTTGCATAAATCGATGCCAGCACTTCTTGATCTGGAAGAGTTATTGGCGACACGTCTTCTTGTACAAGGTAATTCCGGTTCAGGGAAATCACATCTTTTACGCCGTCTTTTGGAGCAAAGTGCTAAGTGGGTTCAGCATTGTGTAATTGATCCAGAAGGCGATTTTGTAACTTTGGCAGATAAATTTGGTCATGTTATTGTAGAGGCTCAACGTAGTGAATTAGAATTGACTCGTATTGCCCATCGCATTCGACAACATCGGGTTTCAGTGGTATTTAATCTTGAAGGTTTGGATACTGAACAACAGATGCGTGCTGTAGGGGCTTTCCTTGGGGCACTGTTTGATGTGGAACGTGATTATTGGTATCCTATGCTTGTCGTTGTCGATGAAGCACAATTGTTTGCTCCAACTGCGGCAGGAGAAGTTTCTGATGAAGCACGTAAGATTTCTCTTAGTGCTATGACCAATCTTATGTGTCGAGGGCGTAAACGTGGTCTTGCTGGTGTTATTGCGACACAACGTTTGGCTAAGTTGGCCAAAAATGTTGCTGCTGAAGCTTCAAACTTTTTAATAGGGCGGACTTTTTTAGATATTGATATGGTGCGCGCTGCTGATCTTTTGGGAATGGAGCGCCGCCAAGCGGAAATGTTTAGAGATCTTGAGCGGGGGAATTTTATAGCTTTAGGCCCCGCTTTATCACGACGTCCCTTACCAATCATTATCGGTTCTGTTGAAACTTTGGCACGCTCTTCTAGCCCTAAATTAATGCCACTTCCAACAGAGCGGGATGATGTGCAAGAGCTCGTTTTTACTGCTTCACCAGAGGAAATTTTAAAGCCATTTAAACAAACACGAGAGCCGATGAGGGAAAAATCAATGCACGAGATGTTAGAGGAGGTAGTGCATAAAAAACAAGAGTTGTTGGAAGAAACCCCGAGTTTATTTCCTGAACTTTCTGATGTTGAGCATGACGGCCAAGCAGAACATATTATTCGGGAAATTCTTGAGGATTCTGAGGCTTTTTATCGTTCAACAGCGGTGCTTTATCAAGATTTTTCAGTTCGTTGTCGTATCCATGGTATGTCAAAGGTTCCTTTTAATCTTTCACAATTTCGGCGTAAATTGGCTATTGCTCAGGCTTTTGTTGATGAACAAACGGCTGTCAGTGAACATTGGAAACATATTTTGCAGATATCAGAAAGTTTAGAAGAAGATGTCCAAGGAGTCTTCTTGAATGTAGCACAGGCTGCATTAGGGGGAAAGCCATGTCCATCCGATGCATTTTTAGCACGTCTTTATGGGACTCATTCTTTAAGCCGTGCACGCCGACTTTTAACCTACTTTGAAGAGCGTGGTCTTATTGTTATTCATACGCATTTTAGTGGCCAACGTATTGTTGCATTTCCTGATCTTGGTGTTGAAACAGCACCAGGAGACCCCAAGGAACCCCTTTAACCAAATAAGCTGGAAACCGATTGTTCTGCTGCTGTCCTTGCAATTGCTTCCCCAATAAGGTCGGCAATGGGCAAAACACGAATATTATGGGCTTTCTCAATAGTTTGTGTTGGCATAATTGAATCTGTAATAACCAATTCTTTCATCTCTGAATTGGTAATTCGTTCGATTGCATTACCAGAAAGAACACCGTGCGTGATATAAGCCGTGACACTATTGGCACCATGTTTAAGCAGAGCACTTGCTGCATTGCATAAAGTTCCACCTGAATCAACAATATCATCAAGCAAAAGGCAATCTTTTCCCGATACATCTCCAATGATATTCATAACCTCTGATTCACCGGGACGTTCACGACGTTTATCTACAATAGCAAGCAAACTATTCAAACGCTTGGCGAGCGAGCGTGCGCGTACAACACCACCCACATCAGGTGAAACAACAATAACATTTTCAAGAGAATAATGTACTTTGACATCGCGAGAAATAACAGGAACAGCATAGAGATTATCCGTAGGGATATCAAAAAAACCTTGAATTTGTCCTGCATGAAGGTCCAATGTTAAAACACGATGGGCCCCTGCTTCAGTAATCAGGTTGGCAACAAGTTTTGCGGAAATGGGAGTACGCGGACCAGGTTTACGGTCTTGGCGGGCATAGCCAAAATAAGGGATAACAGCTGTGATGCGACGTGCCGAAGAACGACGAAGCGCATCAATCATGATGAGTAATTCCATCAAGTGATCATTGGCTGGATAGGATGTAGATTGCAAAACAAACACGTCCTGTCCACGCACATTTTCATGCAATTCTACGAAAATCTCTTGATCAGCGAAACGTTTTACGGTGGCTTTTCCTAAGGGGATGTTCAAATAATTTGCAACATCTTCAGCTAGGCGTGGATTAGAATTTCCGCAGAAAAGTTTCATAGTAGAACCTCTGAATTATCATGGTGGGAATGCAACACGGTTTTTAATTTCTTTTTATTAAATTGCAAGAGAACAATTACAAAAGCCTTACAATTTTATCGATTATTGTTAAAGAGCTATGCGGTATGTTTTCTCTTTTTCCAAAAGTTTGTTTCTTTTAGAGCAAAGTTTTTTCTCCATGTGACAAAGAAATACGTATTGATTAAGCTTTTTGGTTATTACTTTATAAAAAAATGCTTTCAATATGGGGAATGTTTCATATTTAAGATGAATGAAGAGGAGTAAAAAAGAGGAGTATCATCTTGCCTTCAATCATTATAACCAAACATTGAAAATGATTCAGAGCAAAAGCTATCATATTTTATGGGCTGGTAAATAATTTTGTAAAAAAAGCAAAGCAAAATACAATGGGATTTATTTTTACATTTGAGTAAAAAGTTTAGTTTTGCAGTTTTGGTATTGTTTTAAAGCATAAAAGAGGATCATTTTTTATTTTTTAGCATAATAGCAGAAATTTGCCGTCCGTAATCAGGTTCGCTGCGGTGGATTGCACGGCGATAGGAGAAAAAACGCTTTTCATCTTTGTAGGTACAAAGCTCCACACAAGAAGCATTAACGCCTGCTTTGATGAGTTGATTCATAATGAATGCCCACAGATTAAAGTAAAAGTGATTTATTTTGTCTGTTTTTATAAAATATTTTTGGTATTTGCAGTGGCAATCAATAAATTGGTCGTAAAATTCACTTGTTACTTCGTAGTGACAAGGACCAATACAAGGTCCAAGGACTGCTGTTATTGATTGTCTTTTGGCACCTTGTTTTTCCATAACAGCAATTGTTTTCTCGATAATTCCATTTAAGCTTCCGCGCCAGCCAGCATGAGTTGCAGCGATGACACCTGCTTGTGGATCAGCAAACAGAATGGGTCCACAATCTGCTGTAAGAATGCCGATTACGAGTTCTTGTGTGGTGGTAACGAGAGCATCGGCTCTAGGAGGGGAGCCGATAAAAGCTTTATCAACGACAATGACTTCACAAGAGTGTATTTGATTGACAGTGACTAAATTTTGTATCTCAACATCAAAATAATGAGCGACCAAAGTGCGGTTTTGTGTAATATGTTCAGGGTGATCATTTGAGCTTTGTCCAACATTAAGGCTTTGGTAAAGGCTTTTTGAAACACCACCTTGACGAGTAAAAAAACCATGTTCTATCCCATGGGTGTGTAAAGTAGAAAGATTTTTTGCAAGAATGGGATGAGGGATAGATTTCATAAAAGTTCCTTATGGAGATTATTTGAAGTGAGGGTGGAGATGTTCATATTTATCAATGAATATTTCAGATAATGATGTGCTTATTGACAAAAGCGCCGATCATCAAAATTGGGGAGGTATGGAGATGTTTTTATCACTGAAATGTAAAACTTTAAATAATTTTCCCATTTGATCTTGACCAGCGAGCCGTTCGATGTCTTGGCGGATTTTGTCTTGCAAAGGAGCACTTTTGCCAACTCCAAGCTGTTTTGCGCGCTCCAGTAGCCCCATTTTTAAAAGAAAATCTCCTTGCTCGAAGATTTCAGCAAAACAACCTTGTTCAAGGGCTATGTTTTTTAAAAAAGAAAAACCAACATGGGATGTTAAATCATGTTCACCAGGGGCATCAAAAATATCACGAAATCTATGTTTTGACAGTGCTTGCAAGGTATCGCCAAATGCAAGATCAGCAGCACCATAATCAATGAGCAAAGCAGAACCTGTCACTTGCACTAAATGGTGGCTGATTTGTTGCATGAATTGATGCCGTAAGGGGGCATATTCAAAAATTGTTCCGTCAGGCACTTTAGAACAATAGGTTTGTAGATAAGAAGAGGGAAGTTTATGCGGGGCAGCAATAAAGATGAGATCTCCATCTTGATTGACTGTAATGCAGCGCTCTTTCCATTCTCCATTGACTTTAATATATTGGTTGATAGGGAGTGTATCGAGAAATTCATTAGCTATGAGGAAGAGAGGTTTTGAAGGAATTTGATTAAAATTTTCAATGCTATGGATTTGTTTTTGATAAGAGCAAAGGCGCTTTTTTTGTTCTTTTGCAAGCTTTTTACTTATTTCAAGGAGAAAAACTTCAGAAGATTCAAATGCTGTCGTGGATAATTTTTGAATGGTACGCAAAACATCATCCATGAGAGTTCCACGTCCTGGACCTATTTCAGCGAGGATAAAAGGGCGAGGAAAACCATGAGCGTTCCAGCTTGCGAGAACCCAAATCCCAATCATTTCTCCAAATAATTGGCTTATTTCAGGTGCTGTAATGAAATCACCGGTACGTCCAAAAGGTGTTTGTGTTTGATAATAACCAAATTGAGGATCGGTAAGTGCCAACGTCATATATTGGCTAACAGTGATTGGTCCATTAAGGGCAATAATTTCTTTAATTTTTTCTTTTAGATTGGCCATTTTCTGTCGATTTACATTTAAAGGCATGGAGAAGAAGATAAAACCCTAAAAGAAGCATGGGAAGAGATAAAGCCATGCCATAGGTAAAACCAGTAGAATGGAAAAGAGTTGAAAACCATTCTGGATCTTCTTGAGGCGCACGGTAAACTTCAGAAATGCTGCGCGCTACTGCGTAGCCTATAATAAATGTTCCTGCAACAGCTCCAGGGCGCTTTAATGCTTTAAAGGCAAAAATGATAAGGCATAAGATGATGAAGAGAAGAAATCCTTCCATGAAAGCTTCGTAAAGTTGGCTTGGATGGCGCGGTAGATAGTGAGGATCGAGAGGAAAACAAACAGCCCAAGGACGTGTAGTAATATTGCCCCATAACTCTTGGTTAATGAAGTTGCAAATTCGTACAATGCCGATACCGATAGGAGCACCTGCAGCAATGATATCAAACATGGCTCGTATGTTAATATGATTTTTACGGGCAAACCAGATCATAGCAATGATAATACCAATAAGTCCGCCATGAAAGGACATTCCCCCATCCCATACGGCAATGATAGCACTTGGATGGTTAAAATAGTAAATGGGATCCCATACAAGAACTTGTCCTAAACGCCCTCCGACAACAACACTTATGGCAGACCAGACAACAAAATCTCCGATCTTTTCTTTATCCATAGGAGGGTGGTCTCTATACCATAGAGATGTTTTTTTTAATAATTTTTGCGCATACCACCAAGCAAAAAGAATACCCACCACGTAACCAAGTCCATACCAATGAAGTGCTATGGGACCTAGCTGGATAATGACAGGATCAAGAAAAGACGGAAAAGCAATGGCTGGACAAGACAGATTATTCATGAATTAAGCATCTTACATTATACGAGATGAATATGAAGTGACTCTAATGGTCAGAAATGACAGATGAATGCGCAATGGTCAAGTCAGTAGGGAGGCTAGTCAGAAAGGGGGATAGATTTCCACTGGTTTATCGCGGTAAAAAAAATGGTGATAAAAGAAATATTAAAAAATCTTAAAAAGATCGTCACGAAAAATCTGCACAGTATGTAAAATATAGGGTAAAAGGAACAAATTACAGTATCTAAATGTTATGAGAATACGCTATAATGCGTGCGTCAATAATTAAAATTTAAGGAAAAATGTTATGCGTAATGGATCAAATCGTATTCTTGATGAATTAGCAAAATTAGCAACAGATGCTGCTGACGTCGCGCAAGGTATACGACGTGAAGCTGGAACAGCTTTTCGTGTGCAGGCTGAAAAGATAGCAAACAAACTTGATCTTGTTTCTCGCGAAGAGTTTGAGACTTTTAAGGAGATGGTGCTGAAAATCCATGCTGATAATGCTGATTTGAAAAGGCGCCTTGATGATTTAAAAAAAGATGATTTAAAAAACGCAGACACAAAAAAGTAAGATAGTTTCTTAAAAAAAAGAATCTTCAAAAAAATATCCCCAATTTTTCAATATGATGCGTGAAACTAAAAAATGCTTAATCTTGAGTCTGTTAGAGTGGAGCATTTGTTTATTTTTGATTTTTTTTTGGGTAAAATACATTTTTTTGAATCAGGGGGGCTGGCGCTATGAAATTGTATCAATACACTGAAAAGACTTGATGATTCGTTTTATGACTATCAGGTTGCCCTAAACAGCGCGATTGTGTTCTGGGTGTTTGTGTACTGTCGATGTTTTTATGTGTATTTGTTTGGTGTAAAGGTTCTGATTGTAGCAAAATATTGTTACAGTTTAGGCGGTTTATATTCTGTTGACAATGTTTTTAAGATGATTGAGGATTGTGATGAGGCTTGCATTTTGCGCCATAGAGAGAAAAGAGCACCCTGTTGACTTTATCGAACAGATTGCCTGTGAATATGATTGGTCGTTTGAGCGGGATGCGCAAGATGAAATTAGCGTTTGTGTGGAAGGAAAGCGCGCAAATTATCGTCTTGCTTTTTCATGGATGGAAGAGCATGAAGCACTTCATTTGGCTTGTTCGTTTGATCTCTCTATTAAAAATGCTCGAACAGCTGAAATACAGCGCTTATTGCTAGCAATTAATGAAAAGTTGTTGTTGGGACATTTTGATTACTGGCAAAGGAATAATTCAGTTATTTATCGGCAAGGTCTTCTTTTGGCTGGTGGGATGCATCCATCTCATATACAGGTTGAAACATTGTTGATACATGCACTTAAAGTCTGTGAAAGCCATTATGTTGCATTTCAGATGGTTGCTTTGTCGGGAGAAAGTGCTTACAAGGCACTGCAGTACACTTTGTTTGAAACTGTAGGGAATGCCTAAAATACACAGTCTGTTATTTTTACAGATGGTTTGCTGAAATATTGCTCATAGGGGGATATCAAGAATAGCGCGTAATCCCCCAAGTGGGCTTTCATCTAATTGTATATTGCCACCATGGCTGCGTGCTATGTCTTGAGCAATAGAAAGACCAAGTCCTGTTCCACTTGCATCTTGATTTCGTGCTTTATCAAGTCGAAAGAATGGCTTAAAAACTTCTGTACGCATATTTTCATGAATTCCAGGTCCATTATCATCGATTATCAATATAAAAGATTCTTGTTGAGAGTTAGCTGTTAGTTTAACGGTTGTGCCGTAACAAAATGCATTTGATACAAGATTGCTGACCAAGCGTGTGAAAGCACGGGGACGTACTTGTATTTCTGTAGGACCTTCAATGGTGTAAGAAAATTGACGTTTGTGAAGATGAGCATCGGCGGAGAATTTTTGCATAAGAGCATTTAAATCAAAAGTCTTGACACTTTCACTTCCTTCACCACGAGCAAAAGCAAGATAATCTTCTAATATATTTTGCATGTCACTTACATCTTGCTCAAGCGGTTTAGTATCAAAGTCAGTATTTACTAATGCTAGCTGAAGTTTAAAGCGTGTAAGAATGGTTCTTAAATCATGGCTTACTCCTGAGAGCATCATGGTGCGTTGTTCGATTTGGCGTTCAATACGTTCTCGCATACGTAAAAAAGCAATGCCAGCACGACGGACTTCATCAGCTCCTTGTGGTTGAAATCCTTTTGGTAAAGGACGACCGCGTCCAAAGCTTTCTGCTGCTTCAGCCAATTGTTGAATAGGTTTAATTTGATTGCGCAAAAAGTAAATTGCTATCAGTAATAAAACAAGAGCTGTTCCTACCATCCAGCTTAAAAAAATAGCAGTATTGGAAGCGTAGGCTTGGCTGCGTGGAGCAAAGACGCGTAAGATATTGTGACCAAGGTGGATACGGATTTCAACAAGATCAGAATCTCCTACGGTATCGATCCAGAAGGGACGGTTAATTTGGCGGGTGATTTCTTCACTTAAAAAATAGTCAAGAATTGCAAAAAATGGCTTAGGTCCTGGAGGGGGTAAGGAGGTAGGAGATAGAATAGAAATGTTTAATCCCATGCGTTGTTGTGCAATACGCTTGATATCTCCATAGTTATCTTGTTGTGGATATGTTTCAAGAATATCAATAATGGCTGAAATGTCATGCACGACAGCCATTGAAAGACGCTCGGTTACCATTTGCCAATGGCGTTCCATAAAGACATAAGCAATGACTGTTTGCAGCAGTACCATTGGAGCGATAATAATGATCAAAGAGCGAGCATAAAGCCGTTTAGGCATTTTTTTCGTTAACCATCGAAGAAAAAATCTTAAAGGTTTGATCATTCTTGTGCCTATTCAATAGAGAGTTTGTACCCTATTCCTCGCACGGTTTGGAGCCATATAGGCAGTGCTGGGTTTTTTTCGATTTTACGACGAAGGCGGTTGATCTGTACATCAATGGCACGTTCACTTATATTGCTGTCATCGGCCGCGAATTTATGGCGCGGAATTGTATCGCCTGCATTTTCGGCAAAAATGACCATCATTTCTTGTTCTTTATCTGTTAATTTAATAATTTCTCCTCCTTTTTTGAGTTCGCGTCGTGAAATTGAAAATATATAAGGTCCAAAAACGATCTGCTCAATTTTTGGTTGGCTAAGGGGAAAGCCACGCCGTAAAATGGCATTGATACGAAGGAGAAGTTCACGAGGATCAAACGGCTTAGCAAGATAATCATCTGCACCCGCTTCTAAGCCATGGATACGATTGTCTATTTCTGATAAAGCTGTTAGCATGAGAATGGGAACATCTTTTGTTTGGCGGAGTGAATGAGTAAGATCAATACCGTTTTCACCAGGCATCATGACATCAACAATAAGAAGATCAAAATCTAAACTTGCCAACAGTCGTCTTGCTTCATTAGCATTGGCTGAAACTGAAACACGAAATCCATTTTTAATGAGAAATTGAAATAAAAGATTGCGAATGCGAGTATCATCATCAATCACAAGAAGGTGAGGGGCATCGTCACACAAAACTTGAACGTGATTGGTCATTCTTAAAAACCTTGATAAAAATTTAGTTTACACAAGATGCAAGTTTACATAAGTTGTATAAAGCTGTCGAGCAGACTATTTTTTGTAGAGGGAGAGGAATGCTCCTTATAAACTTAGTAAAATTTTACTTTTGAAAAGGACGTCATGGGGAATCTTAGTGCACATATTATTCCAGTTACGACATTCCAACAAAATTGCACTTTGCTTTTTGATAGTGAATGTAAAACGGGGGTTCTCGTTGATCCCGGTGGTGATTGGCCGCGGATTCAAGACGTAATCGAAAAGAATGGCGTTATCGTTGAGGCTATTTGGATAACACATGGTCATTTTGATCATGTGGGAGCAGCAATGCAAGCGAAAGAGGCGCTTAATGTAAAAATTATCGGTTCACATCGCGATGATAAGCCTGTGATGGATGCCGTGAGCGAAAGCGCAAGAAATTACGGCATCACTGATGCGTGCATCTGTATTCCTGACCAATGGTTAGAAGATGGTGAGTGCGTTCATTTTGCTGGACATGTGTTTAAGGTTTTTCACACCCCAGGACATTCTCCAGGTCATGTTATTTATTTCAATGAAAAAGAACGCTTAGCTCTCTTGGGTGATGTGCTCTTTCGTGGTTCTATTGGACGCACTGATTTCCCCTTCTGTTCTCATGAAAAATTGATGCACTCTCTTCGAGAAAAAGTTTTACCCTTAGGCGATGATGTTTGTTTTATCTGTGGGCATGGTCCTAAAAGTAGCATAGGCTATGAGCGCCAAAATAATTCTTTTCTTCAAGATTTTAATATATGAGCAAACAAAAAAACGCTTTGAAGCGTTTTTTTGTGCCATTTAAGACTTTTTTAGTAGAACAGAAGTTAATTTATTGGGGCATAACAAATGTGTTCCAAACCATTACGGTCTCGAAAAGTCCCTGTTTTAGGGTTGAAGGAACGGTATTTTTTCTTGCAATAGTTAAGCCAATCAGATTCTAATGATTGCTGGAGTGGCTCATATTCCACCGTTTGCTGCACCTGATAAACTCTTTGATTTTGCGGAACTTTTTGATAAATTACCTGATTTTGTGGTACTATTTGATAAACCACTTGTGGCTGTTCTGGTTTTTTTAAAATTGTACCAAGAATACCCACCGCTAAAGCATCTCCTGAGTTGTCTATATGAATATTACTGTGTTTTGTCTTTTTACGCTCAATGTGATGATATGTTTTGTTTTCAACATGATGATAATAATGATGATGTTGATGATGATGATGATGATGATGTTGATGATGATGTTGATGATGATGTTGATGTTGTTGTTCCGTCCTATTATGTTTGGCTTTAAATCTTCTAGAGTTTTCTTCAGAAAGCTTGCGGAAATCATCAACAAACTTTTGGAAATCATCAGAATGACAGACATTTTTGCTATCAGAACAATGGGAGCTAGAAAAACGGGAACGCCAGATATCATCAATTTTCTTATCAATTTCCCTTGTCGCATCATCTCTTTCTTTACGCATCTTCCTCTTCATATCATCTATTTCTCTCGTGAGAGGGTGAGTAAAGTCCCATGCCATATCCGCAAGCGTTGCATTTAGCGGCATGAAAACGGTTGCAGTTGACATTGCTGATAATACCGCTAACCTGATCACCTTTTTCATAATGATGCTCCTTGTGTAAATTCGTATTTTTCACATCCTACACGTTTCAAACTGAATAGAGCCTGAATAATTTTGGACTTTATTGTGGCAAAACAAATGAAAATTCATTTAGTTAAACCTATCGAAGATACAGTAAAATAAAATCATGACAGAATTTTGATTTCAATTAATGTACTCTGCTTGAGGTTAATTAATAAGTTTGTATTAAGAGTCCACGATTTTTTACTATGGAATATAAACTCTTTATTTAGGGATACTTTTTGTATCACTTGATACAATATAAATTGAATAATAGGTGTATGAATAAAAGTTATATCATTTTTTATCATAAGCTTATGGTGCTATGATAAATTCTTGTTTTACTTTATTTGTGTTATAGAACAGTATCCTGTTTGAATATTCTCTTGTAAGGCTAAATAATATTTGAGTTCTATATCATAGTATAACTTTATAAAGATAATACATTTTATGATTTTTTTGATATATATATAAAATATTTTCTTTAAATTTGTCTTCTTTTTTAAAGTTTAGAAGTTTTTTACATTTTTAGGGATTTTTTATAACGCGGTTTAACAAGAAAAAATGTTCTCTCTCATGGTGTTTTAGATAAATTGGAGCACCCTTGATGTTTGAGGTTATCTATTTTGCGGATAATGCTGTTTGCTTTTGAGCTTTAGTCGTTTTTTTAGAAGAGCTGAAGATTATTTTAGGCGGTTTGAAATTTCTTGCTCCTTTGTTGATTGTGTTTTTTTTCGTTTTATTGTTGCTTGATTAGGGGTGTTTTTACCAGATTTTCCTTTTCGATTTTCCAAAATACCAGTGTCCATGGTTGGTCCCATGTGTGCAAGGTCTGGTTTGGAGAAAAGATTTGGTTGTAACACGGGCTCATGGGTGGATTGTTCGTTATGATGTGTTAAGGGGTTCTCAGCGATTTCTAATTCTATCTTTTGTAATTGTTTGATTTCATCGCGAAGTTGTGCTGCTTCTTCAAAATTAAGATCAGCAGCAGCTTCATGCATTAATTTTTCGAGGTGTTTAATATGAGATGCTAAATTGTTGCCAACCATATTTTTTTTCTCGATGACATCAGGGGTAATTGTGCGAATATGGTTGTTTTCATAGCCTGAATTGAGAATATCTCCGATATTTTTTTTGATACTTTTGGGTGTGATATGGTGTTCTTCATTATAGGCTATTTGTTTTTGTCGACGTCTTTGTGTTTCCTGTAAGGCTCGTTCTATGGAGCCTGTGATTGTATCTCCATAGAGGATAACGTGGCCATCTACATTACGTGCAGCACGTCCGATTGTTTGTATGAGGGAAGTTTCAGAGCGCAAAAAGCCCTCTTTATCGGCATCTAGAATGGCAACAAAACCACATTCTGGAATATCTAAGCCTTCTCGGAGCAAGTTGATACCGATGAGGACATCAAAGGTGCCAAGCCGCAGATCGCGTAGAATTTCAATGCGTTCTAATGTATCAATGTCAGAATGCATATAGCGTACGCGAATATCTTGTTCGTGGAGATATTCAGTTAAGTCCTCGGCCATACGCTTTGTGAGAACTGTCACCAATGTACGGTAGCCTTTTTGAATTGTTTTACGAATTTCATTCACAACATCATCGACTTGATTGCTGGCTGGACGAACCTCTGTTGGTGGATCAATGAGCCCTGTTGGACGAATAATTTGTTCTGCAAAAGTGCCATGAGATTGTTCTATTTCCCAGCTTCCTGGTGTTGCAGAGACGGCAATAGTTTGTGGGCGCATGGCATCCCATTCTATTTCGATGAAAAATTGATGCAATCCCTTCGAGAAAAGGTTTTTCCCTTAGGCGACGACGTTTATTTTATCTGTGGGTATGGTCCCAAAAGTAGCATAGGCTATGAACGCCAATGGAATCTCTTTCTTCAAGAGATTTAAGGGGGGAGGGCATCAAAAACCCGCTTTAGAGCGGGCTTTTCTCAATGTTAATTCAATTTACTGGAGCATAGCAGACATGATTTAAGCCATCACTGCCTCGAAAAGTCCCTGTTTTAGGATTGAAGGAACGGTATTTTTTCTTGCAATATTGAAGCCAATCAGATTCTGATGATTGTTGTACTGGCTCATATTCCATCGTTTGCTGCACTTGATAAATCACCTGATTTTGTGGTGCGTCTTGATAGACAATTTGTGGCTGTTCTGGTTTTTTAAAAACTTTACTAAGAACTGCACCTGCTGCAAGAGCAAGAATGCCCAATGCTAAAGCATTTCCTTGAATATTACTGTGTTTTGTCTTTTTGCGTTCGACATAATGATATGTCTTGCTTTCAACGTGATGCTGATGTTGTTCTCTCCATGTCTGGCTGAAATAATGACGCTTGTGGGGATCATCAAAAGAGTGATGTTTACTATGAAAAGAATGGGAGCTAAAATTGCGAGACGGTAAACCAGCCTCCCTCTTCATTTCACTCATTTGATACCATGCCATATCCGCAAGCGTTGCATTTAGCGGCATGAAAACGGTTGCAGTTGACATTGCTGATAATACCGCTAACCTGATCACCTTTTTCATAATGATGCTCCTTGTGTAAATTCGTATTTTTCACATCCTACACGTTTCAAACTGAATAGAGCCTGAATAATTTTGGACTTTATTGTGGCAAAACAAATGAAAATTCATTTAGTTAAACCTATCGAAGATACAGTAAAATAAAATCATGACAGAATTTTGATTTCAATTAATGTACTCTGCTTGAGGTTAATTAATAAGTTTGTATTAAGAGTCCACGATTTTTTACTATGGAATATAAACTCTTTATTTAGGGATACTTTTTGTATCACTTGATACAATATAAATTGAATAATAGGTGTATGAATAAAAGTTATATCATTTTTTATCATAAGCTTATGGTGCTATGATAAATTCTTGTTTTACTTTATTTGTGTTATAGAACAGTATCCTGTTTGAATATTCTCTTGTAAGGCTAAATAATATTTGAGTTCTATATCATAGTATAACTTTATAAAGATAATACATTTTATGATTTTTTTGATATATATATAAAATATTTTCTTTAAATTTGTCTTCTTTTTTAAAGTTTAGAAGTTTTTTACATTTTTAGGGATTTTTTATAACGCGGTTTAACAAGAAAAAATGTTCTCTCTCATGGTGTTTTAGATAAATTGGAGCACCCTTGATGTTTGAGGTTATCTATTTTGCGGATAATGCTGTTTGCTTTTGAGCTTTAGTCGTTTTTTTAGAAGAGCTGAAGATTATTTTAGGCGGTTTGAAATTTCTTGCTCCTTTGTTGATTGTGTTTTTTTTCGTTTTATTGTTGCTTGATTAGGGGTGTTTTTACCAGATTTTCCTTTTCGATTTTCCAAAATACCAGTGTCCATGGTTGGTCCCATGTGTGCAAGGTCTGGTTTGGAGAAAAGATTTGGTTGTAACACGGGCTCATGGGTGGATTGTTCGTTATGATGTGTTAAGGGGTTCTCAGCGATTTCTAATTCTATCTTTTGTAATTGTTTGATTTCATCGCGAAGTTGTGCTGCTTCTTCAAAATTAAGATCAGCAGCAGCTTCATGCATTAATTTTTCGAGGTGTTTAATATGAGATGCTAAATTGTTGCCAACCATATTTTTTTTCTCGATGACATCAGGGGTAATTGTGCGAATATGGTTGTTTTCATAGCCTGAATTGAGAATATCTCCGATATTTTTTTTGATACTTTTGGGTGTGATATGGTGTTCTTCATTATAGGCTATTTGTTTTTGTCGACGTCTTTGTGTTTCCTGTAAGGCTCGTTCTATGGAGCCTGTGATTGTATCTCCATAGAGGATAACGTGGCCATCTACATTACGTGCAGCACGTCCGATTGTTTGTATGAGGGAAGTTTCAGAGCGCAAAAAGCCCTCTTTATCGGCATCTAGAATGGCAACAAAACCACATTCTGGAATATCTAAGCCTTCTCGGAGCAAGTTGATACCGATGAGGACATCAAAGGTGCCAAGCCGCAGATCGCGTAGAATTTCAATGCGTTCTAATGTATCAATGTCAGAATGCATATAGCGTACGCGAATATCTTGTTCGTGGAGATATTCAGTTAAGTCCTCGGCCATACGCTTTGTGAGAACTGTCACCAATGTACGGTAGCCTTTTTGAATTGTTTTACGAATTTCATTCACAACATCATCGACTTGATTGCTGGCTGGACGAACCTCTGTTGGTGGATCAATGAGCCCTGTTGGACGAATAATTTGTTCTGCAAAAGTGCCATGAGATTGTTCTATTTCCCAGCTTCCTGGTGTTGCAGAGACGGCAATAGTTTGTGGGCGCATGGCATCCCATTCTTCAAAGCGTAAAGGGCGATTGTCCATACAGGAAGGTAGGCGAAACCCATATTCTGCTAGGGTTGCTTTTCTTCGAAAGTCACCTCGGTACATGCCTCCAATTTGGGGAATGGTTACGTGGCTTTCATCGATAAAAACAAGAGCATTGTTTGGAATGTATTCGAACAAGGTTGGTGGTGGTTCTCCGGGTTTTCGTCCTGTTAAATAGCGTGAATAATTTTCGATTCCAGAGCATGAGCCGGTGGTTTCCAACATTTCCAAATCAAAAATTGTACGTTGTTCTAAACGTTGTGCTTCTAAAAGACGTCCAGCTGCGTTCAACTCATCGAGGCGTTGAACGAGTTCCATTTTAATCGATTTCATCGCTTGGTTAAGTGTTGGGCGTGGTGTTACGTAGTGTGAGTTGGCATAAATTTTAATCGATTGAAGGTCGCCTGTTTTTTGTCCTGTGAGAGGATCAAATTCCGTAATTGTTTCCACTTCATCGCCAAAGAGCGAAATACGCCAAGCACGATCTTCGAGGTGGGCAGGGAAAATTTCAATTGTATCCCCTCGAACACGAAAGGAACCACGAATGAAATTAATATCTTGTCGATGATAGTGTTGGGCAACTAAATCGGCCAGTAATTGCCGTTGATTGAGTTTATCACCTTTTTCTATTTTGAAGGTCATAGCAGTATAAGTTTCTACTGAACCAATCCCGTAGATACAGGATACAGATGCGACAATAATGACGTCATCACGTTCAAGAACAGCACGTGTTGCAGCATGGCGCATACGGTCGATTTGTTCATTAATTGAGGATTCTTTTTCAATATAGGTATCAGAGCGTGCAACGTAGGCTTCTGGCTGATAATAGTCATAATAGGAAACAAAATATTCGACGGCATTGTGGGGAAAAAAACTTTTAAACTCTCCGTAAAGCTGTGCTGCTAGAGTTTTATTTGGTGCTAAGATTAAAGCTGGACGCTGTGTTTCTTCAATGATTTTGGCCATTGTATAGGTTTTTCCTGAGCCGGTAACACCCAAAAGCACTTGTGTACGTTCATCTTTTTGAATTCCATCAACCAGAGTTTTAATGGCTTGAGGTTGATCTCCCGCAGGTTCAAAGTGGGTTTCGAGTTGAAATGGAATACCACCTTCAGACTTTTCAGGACGAATAGGGCGGTGAGGTGTCCATAATGCACCATTCTTAAAAAGAGGATTACCTGAAGCAATCAGAGCAGAAAGAGCCTCAACTGTTGCTGTAACACCATTTTTCATTGTTGTATCCTTTGATAGAAAAGTGCTGGTGATTTTAAAGAAAATACTAATTTTTACAATTTCATCACGACAACAGCAAAACGTTATTGAACAGATTTATTTTGGTTTATTGGAGCTTTCATTAGGATATTGATCAAGTTTTTTCTATGAGACGAATTCTTCGAAGTGTTTCTTTGGAGGAGCATATTTGTGGTTGTTCGTGGACACTATTGCATTTTTGCCATGATGATATTTAAGATGGCATAAGTTATTATGGCTGTTATGGAGAATAATCGGTACGTTTGGGTACTAAAGACATCGTGTATGTGTGATAAAGATCATTTCCATCTTTAAATGAAAGATAACGAGATGACACCCAACCGATTTGAGTGTTATATCGGATATGGCACCAATTTCCTTCACAGTTTTTAACAAAAACCAATTCTCCAGCAGAGATTAAGCCGCAAAGTGCATACTGAGTGCTGGGACCTGTTCTAAAATTAAGATTCCTCGTAACAAAAGCATCCGCAGCTTCAGATACTGTTGTGGCGAAAAAGAAAAAGCCAAACATAAAAAAAATGACGATTTTTTTCATTCTTCTGTAAAGAATTTCTTTAGAGATTTTCTATCCTTCTCTCTTTGTATCCCATATGATTTCTTTTCCTAGATTATGATAAAACAGAAAAAAATACAATTCTTTCTTCTTTAGGAGACTTTAAAGAGAAGAGTGAAGTTTAACGGTTTAAACACCAAAATGAGATGTTTTAATCACTATTTGTGCATGTTTTGTTTCCTTTATTTATTTTTGTATGGAAAATAGCGATACTGTACTATATAATAAAAAAGATCGTAGTTTTCGGATTCCAAAAGTAATTTTGGAAGCCGTTTTTTGTATTTTTATTAAACCTTCCGTGTAATAGAAAGGGACGGATTATGGAAAAAGTTCCGATGACTACAGCTGGTTTTGAGAGTCTTAAAGAAGAGTTGCGTTGGCGTCAACAACAGGAGCGTCCGCGAATTATTGAAGCAATTTCTGAGGCGCGTGCACATGGTGATTTATCAGAAAATGCTGAGTATCATGCAGCTAAAGAAGCGCAAAGCCATAATGAGGGGCGTATAAATGAGCTTGAAGATTATATCGCACGAGCAGAAGTTATAGATGTCACGCGTCTTTCAGGCGACAAAATAAAATTTGGAGCAACCATTAAACTCTTGGATGAGGATACTGAAGAAAAAAAAGTGTATCAGATCGTAGGAGATCAAGAAGCTGATGTAAAGGTTGGTAAAATCTCTATTTCTTCGCCTATTGCACGTGCACTCATTGGCAAGCAAGAAGGTGATGTGATTGAGGTGAATGCACCCGGTGGTGCGCATAATTACGAGATCATTAAGGTTCAGTACATCTAAATAACATATGGATTATTATGCGTGTATCTTTGGATGAAACTGAGATTATTGCGCCTCACTTTAAAAGGCGTTTATCGGGAGTAACATCTACGATTATTCAGCTTATTCCACTGCAACGCGAACAGGGTGTGCGTATATCCACTTTGGGGTTTGGTTTACCACAAACTTTGCCGGCTCTTGCTTTTAAGGACCTTTTCGGACTTTGGAAAAGTCCGAAAGGGAAGCCATTTCGTATTTGGCATGCACGACGCAATATTGAGATGCTTTTTGGGATCTTTTTGCGCGATATCTTGAAAATGAAGCTGAAACTTATCTTTACATCGGCTTCACAACGCCATCATAAGCCTTTTACCAAATGGTTGATTCGCTGTATGGATAGGGTTATCGCTACCAGTACACATACGGGCGCTTATCTAGAAGTGCCTCATAAGGTTATTATGCATGGGGTGGATGTGAAGCGTTTTACTCCACCACAGACTCTTGATGATTGCTTTTTTTCGACAGGATTTCCAGGAAAATACGCGGTAGGGTGTTTTGGGCGTCTGCGTTACTCAAAGGGAACAGATTTATTTGTTGATGCCATGATAGCGTTATTGCCTGACTATCCTGAATGGACAGCACTTATCGCTGGTCGTACGACAGAGCAATATTATCATTTTGAAAAAGAATTACACCAAAAGATTGCTAAGGCTGGTCTGGATGATCGCATTATTTTTCTTGGTGAGATTCTGGATATCCCTTTGTGGTATCGTCGTTTATCGCTTTATGTTGCACCTTCTCGTACAGAAGGTTTCGGTTTAACACCATTAGAAGCAATGGCATCACAGGTTGCGGTTGTAACGAGTGATGCAGGAGCTTATAAAGAATTGGTGGTCGAGGGAACAGGAACAGTTGTAAAAGCAGGAGATGGAGCGGCTTTAACAGCAGCAATTGAACCTTATTTTGCTGATGTAGAAAAAACATTGGTAGCCGGAAAGAAAGCTTTAACCCATGTTCGTACACACTTTCCTTTGGAAAAGGAGACAACCGAGATTGAGCGTGTTTACAAAGAACTGTTTGCGGAAAAAACACTTTGATTATTATATCAAAAATCTTTTTGAGGAGTGATAAAAAGTGTCTTCCTTAAAGGTTTTTCATAGTCATCAAGAAAACAGCTCAATGATATAAATGTTATTTTACAAAATTTATATTGTCTTTAGTAGAACGCTATAAGAAGTTCTCAAAATTTTGGATAAAAGATTAAAAATGTATACGCTTGAGAGCAATATGTGCTTTATGATGAAGCATACTAGGAGAGAGGAAAATTATTTTTATTCAGTGATATTTTAGAATAAGAAAATAATGCTTTAACTCAAGTTTAGATATACGGTGTCGTACTGATATTGTTCGTTTTGGAAGACTTAAATAGATAGAAAAAACGTTTTCTTGTCTTTAAAAAGATATTTATGGTGTCTCCATGGGTAAAATAGTCGTACATATTTTCAATAAATTCATAATAAGATGGATCTAAGATCAATATATATATGATTTCTATAGATAATTTACCTTTTTAATTTGAATAAGAGCTATCCTCTTGCACATCACAATTGGAAGAAAGCATGTGGTGGATAAAAACTATTGAAGACAGGGTATAAAGAAATTTCTTATAAATTGTCTGAAATGCAGGCTGTTACGACATTAACAGAAAGAAAATAGTATGGTGGTACTAATTTATATCTTATTTTGTGGTACCGCCTTGCACCTTATTATTATTTAAGTAAAAATGATGGTGCCCATTTTATATCTTTCATGAGAGCTGTCGTGAAATGGGGGTGATGAGTATTGTGAGATGTTTTTTACAAACAAGCTTGTGAATTCGTAATATAATAGCATTTTATTTTCTATAAGGATGTAACTCTATTAAAGAGAAAACGCACTTTTATCAGCAAATATTCATATTTTTTGCATGAGAGATTATTCGTAAAAAAAGGATGTTCTATGTGCCCACTTTATTTGATAAAGAAGATCAATAAAGTGAAGTTTTATATGTTCTGGATTTGAAGGCTCTTGGTATTTGATTGCTCTTGTCGAATTATTTTTATATCAACATTTATATCATTGATATGATGATTTGTATGAAATTTTAGGAAATCTTCAGTGGATTGAGTGAGGGGTGAATATTATGACTCATACTGTTCACGCTTTTTTATCTTGTAAATTTTTTATCATGGTAGAATAAAATGCTCTATGCATTAGAATTGTTCACGCCAGAAAGCGGGAATAAAAAGGACGAATATTGTTATGATTTCAAGGCGTCCAGCTAACATTAGAAAACTTAAAATCCATAAAGCATTATCGTTGATTGTAGAGAAATTACCAGCGGGGCCAATAATATCTCCAAAGCCTGGACCAACATTTGAAAGTGCGGTTAAGACCCCTGTAAAGGCAGAAGTAAAGTCAAGACCGGTTGTAAGCAAAAGTGCAGTGCCGATAATAAGGCAAAACATATAAAGACAGACAAAAAACAAAACGGCTTGTGCAACATCGTTTGATATATTTGAGTGATCGTAGCGCGCCTTTACAATGACATTAGGAGAAAGAAGTTTTTCTATATTTGTTTGTGTAATACGCCAAAGAATAATGAGGCGATTGATTTTCATGCCACCAGAAGTAGAACCAGCACATCCGCCTGTAAAAGAAACAATGAAGAAAATTCCAAGCGCAAACGGTCCCCAAAGTTGATAATCTTCAGCGCTGTAACCTGTGGTGCTAATAATGGATGAAAGGTGAAAAATGACATCAAGGAAAATCAAGTGGAACGCGCGATGATCATAAAACCGTAGCCATGCCGCTAAAGCAAAGCTGAAAAGGAGAACGATATGGAGAAAAACAATCACTTGTGGGTCAAGGAAGCGTTTGGAGTGTCCAGGAAGGACTAATTTAACATAAAGTACGAAGGGCAAAGCAGAAAGCAACATGAAGATTGTTGAAATAATTAAGATGGCTGGTTTATCTGAAAAATAACCAAAAGAAGCATCATGCGTTGAAAAACCAGCTGTTGCGACTGTACTCATTGCATGGTTAATGGCATCAAATAAATTCATGCCTGCAGCAAAATAAGAAAGCATACAAGCCAATGTGAGACCAACATAAGCGATGATAATTCCGTTAGCAATTTGGTTGATGCGAGGCAATATTTTTTCAGATTTATCAGATGATTCCATATGAAAAAGTCGTACGCCACCCACACGCAGTGAAGGCAAAAGTAAGAGGGCTAAACCGATAAAACCAATGCCCCCAATCCAGCATATAAGAGAACGCCATAACAAAATACTTCGCGATAAATTATCAAGATCAGAAAGGACTGTGGAGCCTGTTGTTGTAATTCCAGAAACAGATTCAAAAATGGCTCCTGCTAGAGAAATGGGAAGAGGAGAAAGATAAAGAGGTAAGGCACCTACGATGCTTCCTGTTAGCCAAAGACAAACAGTGAGCATAAAGCCAAGCCGTGCTGAAAAACGACAAGTAGCTCCCTTAGTTGCTAAAAGAATCAGCGTTGCTAACATGGTGGTTATGGCACAAGAATAGAGAAAGGTTATCCAATTACGATTGTTGTCGTGCAGATCCACAAAAATTGGCAAAAGCATTGCTCCTGCCATGATTAACGCAAAACGTGCACAGACATTGATAATAAACTGAAAAATGACCGTTCCCTATCTTTGTATCTCTTTTTATTATGGTTTTGTGCTCATAAGAATTTACGTTTTTCTCTTTATAGGATAAAGATTAATCCTTAACATTAGCATGCCTTGATGAATTGGTAATCAGACCTTTTCATAAAACTTGAAAATGAAGTACATATAACATAATCGAGGCTCTTGAAAAATATTTTTTTAAAAGGCTGCATTCCGTTATCATTTATAGAATAATTAAGTTATAATAAAGTGAAGGGGATTTAATGATACAATCGCATATTCGTCTGCTGATTATTGGCTCAGGTCCGGCTGGTTATACAGCGGCGATCTATGCAGCAAGAGCAATGCTTAAGCCGGTTTTGGTGACGGGCTTGCAGCAGGGTGGACAATTGACAATTACAACTGATGTTGAGAATTATCCAGGTTTTGCAGATCCCATTCAAGGACCGTGGTTGATGGAACAAATGGCGAAACAAGCTGAGAATATGGGGACAAAAATTGTCTATGATACAATTATAAAGGCTGATTTGTTGAAGTATCCTTTTGTCTTATATGGGGATTCAGGAACACAATATTCTTGTGATGCACTGATTATTGCAACAGGAGCTCAAGCGCGCTGGCTTGGTTTAGAAAGTGAACAAACCTTTATGGGCGGTGGTGTGTCCGCTTGTGCTACATGTGATGGCTTTTTTTACCGTGATAAGGACGTTATTGTCGTGGGAGGAGGAAATACCGCTGTTGAAGAAGCACTTTATTTATCGCATTTGGCTAAAAGTGTAAGCGTGGTTCATCGCCGAGATCATTTTCGGGCAGAAAAAATTTTGCAAGATAGGTTGCTTGCTTGCAAGAACGTACGTATCATTTGGGATCATGTGGTGGAAGAAATTGTGGGGCTGCCAGCACAGGGGCCAGTGGGCGCTGTTGTAACAGGGGCACGTCTGAAAAATGTTAAGACAGGTCACGAGATGACCGTGAATGCAGAGGGAATATTTATTGCTATAGGGCATGATCCTGCTGTTTCTCTGTTTGAAGGACAGCTGAAACAAAAACGAGGCGGCTATTTATGGACAGCACCGGACTCAACAGCAACAAGCATTGCTGGTGTTTTTGCTGCTGGGGATGTAACAGATGAAATATTCCGCCAAGCTGTAACAGCTGCGGGAAGAGGATGTATGGCAGCGTTGGAGGCAGAACGGTTTTTAGATATATCTAAGCGTTAGTAACTCATTGAGAACATAAAGAATCTAGAGGTAGAATTAATTGTGGCGCCACCGTTGGATTGGGATAAGTTAAGGGTTTTTCACGCTGCAGCAGAAGCGGGATCTTTTACGCATGCTGCTCAAAAGCTTCATTTATCTCAGTCAGCAGTTTCACGACAGGTTTCGGCTTTAGAACAAGAGGTTGGGGTATCCTTATTTCAACGTCATGCGCGTGGTTTGATTCTTACAGAACAGGGAGAAACTCTTTATCGTACAGCTCATGATGTTTTGATGAAGCTTGAAAGTGTACGTTTGCAACTAAGTGAAAGCTATGCAAAACCAACGGGGCACTTGCGTGTGACCTCGACCTTTGGAATGGGGGCAGGGTGGATTGCAGAGCGTATGCCAGAATTTCTTAGTCTTTATCCTGATATGCAGGTTCAGCTTTTGCTTTCCGATGAAGAGCTTGATTTGACAATGTGTCATGCGGATTGTGCTGTTCGCTTACATCAACCCCAACAACCTGATCTTATACAAAGAAAACTCTTTACAATTCATATGCATGTTTATGCTTCGGAAAAGTATATTGCAAATTATGGAAAGCCGGAAAAATTGTCTGATCTCGATGAGCATCGTATTATTTCGTTCGGTGAACCTGTCCCACCTTATTTGTCTGGTTTAAATTGGTTGGAAAAGGCTGGTAGAAGTGATGGATCATTGCGCGTTTCAGTTCTACAAATCAACAATATCATCTCAATAAAGAATGCGCTTATGCGTGATCTTGGGATTGCTGTGCTGCCTGATTATATCGTCAATAATGATGAGCATTTGGTGCGTCTTTTTCCTGATATGGTTGATATTCCTTCTTTTGATACTTTTTTTTGTTATCCTTATAATTTAAAGAATTTGGCAAGGTTAAATGCTTTTCGAGATTATATTTTTTTAAAAGCCCGTCAGTGGTCTTTTTAATGTTAATGCCTTAATTTATAAGGAATAATTAACTTTTTTACAATTTGAGACTCCCCTAATATTCTTTCGTTTTAAATTTGCCCATATTGAATCAATTAAAACTATTCGTTGCACATTAAAAGTGGATGGAGTCCGTGTGGAAAAATACTTTTGAAAAAAGGGATAAATGTTTTTTATGAATGCTAGCAAATGTGAGAGTTATTATATATTGAAAACTGGACAATCGTGTGATGGTGTAGCTTACATTTTTATATTTAATTAATAAAGAGTGGTACATGATGGAGACAAATTTAAAGCTATGTGTTTATTGCATAGCAGATACGCTTAAGTCTTTATTGTACTTTTTCTTATAAAATGACATAGAATGCTATCTCTTGATTATGTTGCCTCCCAGTGCATTTTCTTGAGTGTTCCCTTACGAAGATCTATCAGATTGATTTTATCTCTGAGGATTTTCCAAATTTGCCGGACGTATGTCCGGCTTTTTTTTATTTTTGAAAGAGCTCCTAGAAATTGCAATATATGGGAGGATGATAAGGAAAAAATTTCGAAACTTGTGGATATCCAACAATTTTTTAAGAATACTAAAATTCAATAAGGAGTTTGAGAGAGATTTATTCTGTTGTAGCATAAAAGTCTGTCTTTTAGGGGCGTGATATAAAATATTTAAAACTTTATACATTGAGGTGCTTTTTATTAGAGTGAGAGGTGAATATTTAAGGCAGGTCTTGTTCATAAAGCCTATGAAGTAAATCAAGTCGTTATTAGATAGAACTTAAAGGAAACTGGATTGTTTACATAACGACGGGAGGAGGCTTCTTCTTCATTTTAGGACGAAGAAGAAGCCGAGAAATAGAAAAGATTTGATTATAAGGGCAATTGTGTTTAAAAGTGCTCGATCTTTTTTAGAGTTATAAATTGAATAGAGAAAGCAGAATAGTTTTTTCATCTCTCATGATAATAAACCGATTCATTTATTTGATCGCTAGATTTTTTTGCTCTTTATCTACAGCCTCTATTGTTGTGTTTATTCATGGATATTTTTACTGAATCGATTGATTCAGACCATGATACAATTTCCGATATTTTCTCGGATATACTGACATTCGGCAAAAAAAAACGATCACAAGAGATGATATTAAAAATTTTAAATTAAACTGTTGCAAAAGCGCTGTATACGTATACAAGCTTCTTCAAGTAATTCTTCTGATGTTGCATAAGAAATACGAAAAGCTGATCCAAGTCCAAAAGCAGATCCTTGGACGACAGCAACAGCTTCTGTTTCTAGAAGCGCTATGGCAAAGTCTTCATCATTCGTAATACATTGACCGTTGGGTGTTTTCTTTCCAATAAGTCCTGTGCAAGAGGGATAAACATAAAAAGCACCTTCGGGCGTTGGACAGTGAATGCCAGGAGCTTGGTTTAGCATGGAAACAACGAAATCACGGCGTGCTTGAAAAATACTTTTATTTTTAGCGATAAAGCTTTGTGGCCCATTGAGTGCTTCAACAGCAGCCCATTGTGAAATGACACTTGTTCCAGATGTTTGCTGACCTTGAATGGTATCCATAGCTTTAATTAATTCTTGTGGTCCCCCTGCATAGCCGATTCTCCATCCCGTCATCGCATAGGCTTTGGAAACACCATTCATTGTGAGTGTACGCTCATAAAGCGCTGGTTCTACTTGAGCTGGAGTAACAAAGGTAAAACCCTCATATGTGAGATGTTCATATATATCATCGGAAAGAATATAAACATGAGGATATTTTACTAAAACATCTGTGAGTTTTTTCAATTCATTATGTGTATAAGCGGCACCTGATGGATTTGAAGGAGAGTTAAAGATGAACCATTTGGTTTTGGGGGTAATGGCAGCTTCTAGCTCTTGTGGTTGGAGTTTATAAGAAAATTCGGCTTTTGTTTCTAAAAAGACAGGCGTACCACCGTTGAGTGCAACCATTTCTGGATAACTTACCCAATAAGGAGATGGAATGATGACTTCATCCCCTTTATTCAAAGTTGCCATCAATGCATTAAAGAGAATTTGTTTTCCACCGGTACCAACAATAATTTGCTCTGGTTCATAATTGAGATTATTTTCCCTTTTAAACTTTGCAGAAATTGCTTGGCGCAATTCTGGAATTCCAGATATGGGAGGGTATTTTGTTTCTCCTCTTCGAATAGCTTCAATGGCCGCGTTTTTGATGTTGTCTGGGGTATCAAAGTCTGGCTCTCCAGCGCTTAAAGCAATAACGTTGCGCCCTAATGTTTTTAAATGACGGGCTTTTTGGGAAGCAGCAATTGTTGCAGAAGGTTTGATACGAGACAGTTTGTCGGCAATAAAAGCCATAATTTTAAATCCTTATATTATATCAACAAATAGTTATTGCTTTAAGGATATTCTATAAGAGATTATATTGTATGCAATAAAAAACTTCCAAAATACTCTTACACGGGCTTTACATTCTTCTTTTTTGAGATTTTTACAAGATAATTTCTTCTTAGATTTTATGAAAGTTTTAGAGGAAGTATAAGGGAGGTTTGATAAATTGTGCAAAGGAGGTAAGCAGTCTTTTATTTTAACAAGGTAAAATGATGCTTTATACAAAATAAAAAATCTTCGTCGTTACAGACGAAGATTTTTAAATAAAATACTGCAGAATTTAAACTTTAAAGGGCAGCAAGGTTGCCAGCGGCAAATTTTCCTGAACGACGATCTTGAAGAACATCATAAGAAATTTTTTGCCCTTCATTAAGACTGTTTAGACCAGAACGCTCAACGGCAGAAATGTGTACAAATACATCTGCACTACCATCACTAGGCTGAATGAATCCGAAACCTTTCGTTGTATTAAACCACTTAACTGTTCCTGTAGACATAGGAAACTCCTTAGAATATATAATTATATTGAGTATTGAAGCTTTCATTCCTTCAATACGGTTGTAGATCGAAATTAGGTGGGAGAAGTTTCGTCAAAAGTGCAGATCGCACAGGAAAGAAAGTCACGTAACCGAAAATTCGATGAAACCTCTATAAAAGTCTTTAGAACAAAAAGCAAGTCTTAATCAATTTTTATATAAAAAAAATAAGAAAGCAGTGTACCTTTTGCTGAGTAGAAAAAATTCAACTGAAATAACTTTGTAGTGAACGTACTTCAAGGCGCCTTTTTTTGAGTGCTTTGATCGCTTCTACGACGGCTTCGGCTCCAGCTATTGTTGTATAATAGGGAACATTTTGCATGAGTGCTGCATAACGTAATGATTTTGAGTCTGAGATGGCACTGGCAGTGCTAGTTGTATTAAAAATCAATTGAATTTGGCGATTACGAATGGAATCTTCAATATGAGGATGCCCTTCTAGGACTTTGTTGATTTTTGTTGCTTCAACGTGGTGTTCGGTAAGAAATTTATGTGTTCCACTTGTGGCAACAACAGAAAAGCCAAGCTCAGTTAAACGTTTTACAGGATTTAAGATGCGTTTTTTATCTTCATCTCTTACAGAAACGAACAAAGTTCCCTCTTTAGGGAGTTTTACACCAGCTCCAAGTTGTGCTTTAGCAAAAGCAAGCGAAAATTCATAGTCAAGTCCCATAACTTCACCGGTTGAGCGCATTTCTGGACCAAGAAGTGTATCAACACCTGAAAAACGAGCAAAAGGAAACACTGCTTCCTTGACGGCAATATGTTGTTTTTTCTGCAAGGAAGGTAATCCACCATAAGCTTGAAGAGCATCATGAAGTGTTTCTCCTGCCATAATACGTGCAGCCATTTTAGCAATAGGGCGACCAATCGTTTTTGCAACAAATGGGACAGTACGTGAAGCACGGGGATTGACTTCTAAGACATAAATGGTGTCATCTTTTATAGCATATTGTACATTCATTAAGCCGCGAACATGAAGTGCTTGTGCTAATGCTTTGGTTTGGCGCTCTAATTCAGTAACTATTTTATTTGAGAGCGTACGGACTGGTAAAGAACATGCTGAATCACCAGAGTGGATACCAGCTTCTTCAATGTGTTCCATAATACCAACAATCAGTGTTTCGTTGCCATCACATAGACAATCAACGTCTACTTCAATTGCTTCTGTTAAATAGGTATCAAAGAGAAGCGGATTTTTACCAAGCAATATATTGATTTGTCCTGTTGTGTCGTTAGGATAACGGACTTTGATATCTTCTGAAATTAATTCTGGGACACTTTCAAGTAAATAATTTTGTAAGCTACGTTCATCACGGATAATTTGCATAGCACGTCCTCCTAAAACATAAGAGGGACGTACAACCAATGGGAAGCCTAGTTCGTGGGCAATGAGGCGTGCTTGTTCGATGGAGTGAGCAATACCATTTTGAGGTTGTGTTAAGTTAAGTTTAAATAACAGTTTTTGAAAGCGATCTCTATCTTCTGCTAAGTCGATAGCGTCAGGTGAAGTACCCAAGATGGGAATGTTGTGTTTTTCTAGAGCGCTTGCCAATTTCAAGGGTGTTTGTCCGCCAAATTGGACGATGACTCCAACCAAATCTCCTTTTTCCTGTTCTGCTTCTAAAATAGCGATAACATCTTCTGTTGTTAAAGATTCAAAGTAAAGGCGATCAGAGGTATCATAGTCGGTTGAAACTGTTTCAGGATTACAGTTAATCATAATCGCTTCAAAGCCTGCATCACGCAGTGCAAAAGCAGCGTGGCAGCAACAGTAATCAAATTCAATACCTTGCCCAATGCGGTTTGGTCCACCGCCTAAAATAGCAATTTTTTTGCGTTCAGAAATGTGTGCTTCCGAGTGCTCTATACCTGCAAAGGGAACTTCATATGTTGAATACATATAGGCTGTAGGAGAAGAAAATTCAGCGGCACAAGTGTCAATCCGTTTGAAGACGTGTTTAACATTCAGTGATTTGCGTAAAGCTGCGATATCATCGGGTTCTTTTCCAGTAAGGGAGGCTAATCGCGCATCTGAAAATCCCATAGCTTTTAACATACGTAAGTTATCTGCGTCTTGGGGTAATCCATGAACGCGGATACGCTGCTCCATTTCAATGATGGAGGCTATTTGTTCTAAAAACCACGGATCAATTTTGCTAATTTGGTGAATCTCATCTAAGGGTAAGCCTGTGCGCATGGCTTGAGCAATATAGCGTAGACGATCAGGGCTTGGTATTGCAATGGCGGAGCGTATAGAACTTTTTTCATCACCTTCAGCATGCTCTGGAATAACAATTTCATCAAGACCCGTAAGTCCTGTTTCAAGTCCACGGAGTGCTTTTTGTAACGATTCTTGAAAAGTGCGTCCAATTGCCATGACTTCTCCTACAGATTTCATCGCAGTTGTGAGGACAGGTGATGAACCGGGAAATTTTTCGAAAGCAAAACGAGGAATTTTTGTCACAATATAGTCAATAGAAGGTTCAAATGATGCTGGTGTTGCACCACCCGTTATATCATTTTTTAATTCATCAAGAGTATAACCAACAGCCAGTTTAGCGGCTACTTTGGCAATGGGAAACCCCGTTGCTTTTGAGGCAAGCGCTGAAGAGCGAGAAACACGTGGATTCATTTCAATAACAATGAGGCGCCCATTTTCAGGATTGACAGCAAACTGTACATTGGATCCCCCCGTTTCAACACCAATTTCACGCAAAACAGCAATCGAAGCATTACGCATACATTGATATTCTTTATCTGTTAAGGTGAGAGCAGGCGCTACAGTGATCGAATCACCGGTATGAATCCCCATTGGATCAATGTTTTCAATAGAACAAACAATGATACAGTTGTCGTTCTTATCACGAACAACTTCCATCTCATATTCTTTCCACCCTAAAACACTTTCTTCAATTAAAACTTCAGTTGTAGGCGAAGCTTCAAGACCGCGTTCGATAATTTCATAAAATTCAGAACGATTGTAAGCGATTCCACCACCGGTTCCACCAAGGGTAAATGAAGGACGAATAATAGCTGGAAGTCCAACAACATCAAGAGCTTGAACTGCTTTTGCTGTTGCATGGGCGATATAATGTTGTTTGCGATCAGTTTCGGTATGTCGCCAGTTGCGCTCAAGTTCTTCGAGTGCTTTGTCAAGTGCAGCACCAGAAAGTTTTGCTTTAAGTTCAGCACGCGTTTTTGCGTGCTGTCGGCGATTTTCTTCTTTTAGTTCTGTTGCATTGGCTAACATAGAGCGTGGCGTTTCCAAACCGATTTTTGCCATCGCTTGGCGGAATAAAGCACGATCTTCAGCTTTATCAATAGCATCAGCATTGGCCCCTATCATTTCAACATGATAGCGGTCTAAAATACCCATACGCTTTAATGATAAAGCAGTGTTGAGGGCTGTTTGTCCTCCCATAGTGGGCAAAAGGGCATCGGGACGTTCGTGGGCAATAATTTTGGCAACTATTTCAGGAGTAATGGGCTCTATATAAGTTGCATCAGCTAGATCTGGATCTGTCATAATCGTGGCAGGATTAGAATTTACCAAAATAATTCGATAACCTTCTTCTTTTAATGCTTTACAGGCTTGTGTGCCTGAATAATCAAATTCACATGCCTGACCAATGATAATAGGTCCTGCTCCGATGATAAGAATAGATTTTATATCTGTGCGTTTGGGCATGGCTTTTTCCTATGACAAATATCTGTGCGCGATTGTTGCGGGTAAAATATTTCAGTTCTGAGGCTACAGTCATTTTATAAGTTAAGTGACAAAGAAAGTAAGCACTAAAATACCTTTTCCATGCTTTTTTTCATAAAATTGAAGATAAATTTCTTTTTTGAGCTGAGTCATCTCGTAAGTATATCAAAAGTATGATCTTTGATAAAAAAATAATAGTAGTACTCCAACAAATTAGAATATTTAAGCATACTGTGGAGAATAAAAGCCGGAACATCTTTTCAGTCCATTGCCGGCACATTTTGTGTTTTATGACGTTGTTTTCCTAAAGAGAGGGCGCGCACTTTTTTTGTTGCTTGTAAAACATAAGCCACTATTGATGGTTCGATGGGATTTCGTAAAATAAAATGGGAAGTTTATCTTGTTGTTCCGTAAAATACTGCCGTTTAGAGCTGTGATATAAGGTATGAAAATTTACCACATTAAGGTGTTTTTTGTTAGAGTATATGATAGAATTCAGGGCGGGATTTGTTTTTAGAGAGCTTGTGAAATAAACCATATGAAATGGTCTTAGTTGGAATCTGTTATATAAAAAGCAAGATTGTTGATAGATCTGTTCTGGTCGAATTTTCCGTTTTAGGGTAGGAAGAAAGTCAATTGATGTATATTTCCATTTCATAAAAGGGTGAGAGTGTATTTTAATACAATGGCTAAGGAGATAATTTCAGAATGATTTTGTTTGCTGTTAAAAGATAGTGAATACTCTCTCTTTACTTTATGGATGATGTTCAAAAATATTTAAAAATATAAAGAAGGCTAAAATGCTGAACATTTCCCAAACGAGAATATTCTGTCTGAAAGATGTATCAATAGGAAAGCTTTTGGTGGCTAGGTCTCAAAAAGGGATTTGTTATATAGCGTTAGGAGATACTATAGAACAATTATTACAGGAGTTTACGATACGATTTGGCAATGCACAACAAGTTGTAGGTGACAATACATTTAAGAGAGAAGTTGCTCATATTATAGCTATGATAGAAACACCTAAGTTGGTCAAAAAATATAATTTTCCCTTAGATATAAATGGTACAGTTTTTCAACGACAAGTATGGGCAGTATTATGTGATATACCATGTGGTGAAACAATTTCATATGAAGTCTTAGCATGCCGTATTGGTATACCGAACGCTTTTCGTGCCGTTGCTAATGCGTGTGCACGTAACGAATTGGCTGTTATCATTCCGTGTCATCGTGTTGTGCGTAAAAATGGTTTTATTTCAGGGTATCGTTGGGGATCCAAACGGAAACAGATTTTGCTACAACGAGAACAAAATGGAGGAATTTAATTTTGTGTGATGGGCATTATAATCGTTACAGTTGTCCCTTTCATTTCTTTTGAGGTAATTTCAAGTTTTCCTTTGTGGAGTTCTAGCAAGGAGCGTGAAATGGCTAAGCCAAGACCTGAGCCCGTGTGAGATTTAGTAAGCTGATTTTCAACTTGTTCAAAAGGTTGCCCAAGTTTTTTAATTGCTGATTGGGGAATACCAACACCTGTATCTGTAATTTTAAAAATAAGGTTGTTTTTTTTCTTGAAAGCGCAAACATCAATATTTCCGCCAGAAGGCGTAAATTTAACGGCATTAGAGATGAGATTAAGGAAAATCTGTTTCATAGCACGACCATCAACTTCAGCATGAAGTTCTGGCGTAATGTTTGTTGTAACAACAATATTTTTTTCTTGAGCTTGAGGCGTTAGTGTTCGTACTGCTTCACTAATGATGGGCTCAAGATCGGTATTTTTACAATCAAGCGAAAATCTTCCAGCTTCAATTTTTGACATATCAAGGATGTCATTGATAAGGGTTAGAAGATGGGTTCCCGAATTGTAAATATCATGCATATATTCCTTATAGCGTTGTGAGCCAAGAGGTCCAAAAGTCGATTGTAACATGATATCTGAAAAGCCGAGAATAGCGTTAAGAGGAGTGCGCAATTCATGGGACATATTAGCCAAAAACTCTGATTTAGCTTTGTTAGCACTTTCAGCACGCTCTTTTTCTGCCTTGAGACTTTTATTAAGTTTTTCAACTTCTGAGGCACGTTGTTGAGCACTTCCTCGAGCACGTTTGAGTTCTTGAATAAAAGAAAAAAGACGCCTTTCACTGTCTTCAAATTTTTCCTGTTGTTGTTTAAGCTCAGAAATGTCAGTACCAATACAAACCAATCCTCCGTCTTGGGTCCGCCGTTCGTTAATTTTGAGCCAACAACCATCTGCCGTTTGGCGAATACTGGTTAAGTTACCAGTACCATCATCTTTAAGGGGATATTCACTGATAGCAGGGCGTGCCATGGCTTCGACGGTTGCACGTTGGATACCGGATTGTAGAATTTGTTTAGGAATAGCAGCATATTCGCAAAATTTGCTGTTGGACATGACTAAACGTCCTTCTGAATCCCACAAGACGAAAGATTCTGAAATGTTTTCAATTGCATCACGGATACGAAGGTCGGCTTGCGCTGTTTGTTCAGCCAATTGTTGCTGTTCACTAATATCGAAGGAAATACCAACCAAATGGGGTTCTTCTTCTTCAGTAACTTCAGCACGAATGCGCATCCAGACATAATGGCCATCGGCATGACGCATGGGAACGTTAATATCGATATGCTTTTTTTTACCGCTCATTAATTCCTGAGCAAGATCAAAAAAATTCGCATCATTTGGATTGATAATGGCGCTAATTTGGGAAATTGAGAGCAATGCATCTTGAGGGACATAGCCCAGCATTTCATACATTGCTCGTGACCAGTAGACGCGTCCACTTGCCATATTCCAATCCCATAGTCCACAGCGTCCACGCATCATTGCCATATCAATACGGTTTTGAATTTTTTCTGAGACAAGATCCGTTTTGCGTGCTCGTACAATTTGGTTGTAATAAGCATAAAGAAGAGCGAGGATAACGCCACTAGTTCCAATGAACAGGGTTATATTTAACGAGAGAATTTTCCGCCATTCCATGGCGCTATCTTGCATTTTTTCGCTAATGAATACGCCATATTGCCCATTTTCTGTTTGCTGAAATGAAGCAAGAGCAGGGGCATCTTTTCCTATTGTGATTTTCATAATTCCAACGTGCTGTCCAAGAGATTGTAAAGCAATGCTGTCAGAGATAAAATCTTGCAAAGGTTTTCCTAAAGAAATCTCTGAACTGGATGAAGCTAAGACATTTCCTTTTTGATCAATAATGGCGATCAGAGTGCTAGGATTAATAAGATCTTGATTACGAAAAGTGGTGAGGATATTTTGGAAATGACTATGAGAAAGGGCAGAGACTTTTCCTTTCTGAGAAACAGCCAGTAAGTCATGATTAATTGTATTGGTAATATGAGAAGCTAAGAAAGTGATGGTAGAACGCGTGTTCTTATCAATCGTGTTACGCCAATCATAGAGTGATATAAAACGAATTGATGCAAGTACAATAAGAAATGCTAAAATAACAAACGGAAGCGAGCGACGCAACCAAGGTTCAATAAAGAGAAGCTTTTGATAGGCGGAGCCAGAAAGCAGATGAATACGTTTTTTCTGCGCTTTATGACTTGGAGCGCTCGATTTTGAATCAGTATACACCTCCGTTGGCGCATGATATGCGTCCAATTTAGCCATTTCCAGTTCCTTTAATTATGGAATAATGTGATTTAAAAACTGCTTCGATATTCATAGTAACCCCATCGAGTGCAATGAATCAAAACAGGAGTCTTCTGTCCAGTCTTTTTTTTAAAAAAAATAATTTTACTTCTATGAACTTGGAATATGAAAAGGAAAAGGCACTTTAAACATGATCTATAAACAGGCTTAGATTGCCTGTTTATAGATTTAATGATGATCGAATAGTCTGTAGAATTTATTTAAAAAATATTATAGAATATTGATTTAAAATAATTTTTCGTTTCAAGTGAGCAGACGGTTGATAATATCAGCGACATCGCTTGATAATTTTGGCGCAGCAGCAATTGTTTTTAATTCAGTTTCAAGTTTTTGTTGTCGAATGGGTTCTAATTGTCGCCAAGAGCGCATCGTCGTTAATAATCGTGAAGCGAGCTGTGGATTTTTTTTGTCAATTTCCAAAATGATTTGGCAAAGAAAATGATAAGATGCTCCATCCATCCTGTTAAAGCCCGTGAGATTGTTAGAGGAAAAGACACCGATTAGGGAACGCACACGATTGGGATTGTCTTTTGAAAATAGCGGGTGTTGCATGAGCTTTTGAACATTCTCGAGCGTTGATGCCCCTGCAACCATTGCTTGAATGGAGAACCATTTATCCATGACCAAAGGATCATGGTGATAGCGGTTTTCAAAATCATTTAAGGCATTTTGCGCCTGCTCACTTTCATTAAAACGCTTCACGAGAACAGCGATACTAGCCATACGGTCAGTCATATTATCAGCTGTTGCATATTGTGCGGCAGCACGATTTGGATTGGCCTCAGTAATGGAAAGATAATCCAGTATTATATTCTTTAATGCTCGCTTTCCAGCTTGTACAGTGTTTGATGAATAGGGCTCTTTGGTTTGCATTTGCCCATAAAATTTTGTGAAGAGCCCTTGATGTGTATGTGCGAGCGAAGCTAAAAACTGATTGCGCACATGATGAATACGCTCTGGGTCAACATTTTTACCAAGTGTATGGGCAAGTTCAACTTCGCTCGGTAAACTTAAACAAAATGCACGAAACTCAGGTTCAAGACTTTCATCTGTAATGATAGCTTCAATCAATTTTATCAAAGCAGAGGGCATCCCCTCTTTTGCTTTTGTTTCATCTTGAATGCTTTGAATCAAAGCTTGCGTCATTAAATGATTAAGAGATTGCCAGCGATTGATGTGATTGTCATCATGTTGTGCAAGAAAAATAAGTTCGCTTTCATTGAATGGAGTTTGTAGATTGATTGGCGCAGAGAAGTCTCTAAGCAGTGATAAAACAGGTTTTTCACGCAGACCCTTTAATGTAAACGTTTGGTTTTCCTTGGATAAAAGCATAACGTTTGATTGAATATCTGTATCCGCTTCATAGGTGAGGTTTTCTCCATTAGGTCCTAACAAGCCAAATAATATAGGGATAAGCATGGGCTTTTTTGTATTTTGTTGTGGGGTTGCCGGAATATGTTGCTTTGCATGAATTGTTAAAACACCATCGCTATAATGACTATCGATTTCTACATTTGGTGTTCCAGCTTGTTCATACCACAACATGAATTGGGAAAAGTCTTGACCAGATACTTCAGCAAAACAGGTGATAAAATCTTCAATTGTACAAGCTTGTCCATCATGACGTTGAAAATAAAGATCAGTACCTTTACGAAACAGAGAGGGTCCTAAAATAGTCCGTATCATGCGAACAACTTCAGCACCTTTTTCATAAACAGTTGTGGTGTAAAAATTGTTAATTTGGCTATATTGACGAGGACGTACAGGATGAGCGAGGGGACCAGCGTCTTCGGCAAATTGAGTAGCTTTTAATGTTTTTATATTTTCAATTCGCTGTAGGCTGCGTACATTTTGATCTGATGAAAATTCCTGATCACGATAAACAGTGAATCCTTCTTTTAAACAGAGTTGAAACCAATCGCGACAGGTAATACGATTACCGCTCCAATTATGGAAATATTCATGTGCAATGACACGTTCAACATTTCTATAATCTTGATCGGTTGCTGTTTCAGGATCTGCCAGAACATATTTATCATTAAAAACGTTAAGTCCCTTGTTTTCCATTGCTCCCATGTTAAAGTCGGACACAGCAACAATATTGAAAACATCAAGATCATATTCGCGCCCAAAACATTGTTCATCCCAACGCATGGAACGTTTAAGAGCATCCATTGCATAGGTTGCGCGTTTGGTTTTTCCTTTTTCCACATAGATACCAAGCTCGATACGTCGTCCAGATACAGTTGTAAAATGATCTTCTAACTTATCAAGATCTCCACCTACTAAAGCAAAGAGATAAGATGGTTTGGGATAAGGATCTTCCCAAATGGCAAAATGGCGATTATTCTCTAAAGTTCCTGTTTCCACTAGATTACCATTTGAAAGCAAGATTGGGATTGTTTGGGAATCTGCTTCAATTTTCACTCTATAGATAGAAAGAACATCTGGGCGGTCGTAAAAATAAGTAATACGACGAAAGCCTTCCGATTCGCATTGTGTGCAATAAACACCATTTGAAAGATAAAGGCCCATAAGTTGGCGGTTGCTTTCAGGATTCAGTTCCGTAACCAATTTCAATGTAAAAGGAGCCGCTGGTGGGTTTGTAATTTCTAAACGTGAAGGCGTCACTTTATAAGTGTTTGGAGCTAACGTCTCACCATTGATAGAAACGGAAATTAAAGTAAGATCATCACCAGAAAGAACAAGAGGTGTTAATTCTTTTGTATTGTGACGGGGTTCAATAGACAATATGGCTGTAACATAGGTTTTTGTTGGTGCCAATTGGAAGGAAAGTTGTGTTTTAGGGATAGCGTAAGGGGTTGGCTGGTAGTCTTCCAAACGATAAATAGATGTTGTTGGCTGTTCCATAGTTTTTCCCATTCGTATTTTAAGAGTTAAAGAAGGTGTTTAATTTTAGAGTCAAAGAAGATTACAGAATTACAAAAGGCTATCGAGGCGATTTTTTACTTCTAAGAAGTCTGTCCATGTAAGTTTTTTTTGACTAGGGGTTCGGAGAAGGTAGGCAGGGTGGAAAGTTGGCATAACAGGTATTTTTATATTATCCTCACTTTCATAAATATGCCATTTCCCTCGTGTTCGGATAATCCCATTTTGAGATCCCGTAAGAAACTGTGCAGCAATGCCTCCCAGTGCTATAAGTACACGAGGACGCGCTAAATAAATGTGCCGTTCAATAAAAGGGCGGCACAAGGCAACTTCTCTTGGTGTTGGTGTACGATTTCCTGGTGGACGCCAAGGAATAGTGTTGGCAATGTAAACATTATTTCTTGTTAAGCCAATTGATGCGAGGATTTTATTAAGCAACATCCCTGCTTTTCCCACAAAAGGAATTCCTTGTATATCCTCTTCTCGTCCTGGTGCTTCGCCTATAAGCATCAGGGGGCTTCCTGCTGTTCCATCTGAAAAGCAGGTATTTTTTGCTGTCAATTTTAGTGAACAGCCATTAAATGCGAGGAGCGCAGATTTTAATTCATCAAGTGTTTTTGCATTGTTTGCACTCTCTATAGCTGTGGGTTCATTTTGTATAGCCCCCCTAGAGTTATGCAGCGGACGATGATCTGATTTTACGGTGGGAGATGTTTGTTGATTATGAGAAATGTTCACGACAGATATTAATTTGCTCTCTGAACAAGCAGACTGCTTAAAACGATTAATAGGGAAATTTGTCAGAACAGCATCCGCACCACTTTCTTTATAAAAGTTTAAGAGTTCTTCATAGGAAATTGAGCACGGCGTTTGATTTAACATTTTATTTTTTCTAATGATCTAGCAACTATAGATCAAACAAAATTATCCTTCAAGTTTTATAAATGTATTCGCTAGCCATTAATGTACAAGAACGCTGATAGGATTCTCTCTTTTCACAAAAAAGGCAAATCGTAAAATGCGAGTGTTCGCGATTATATACATCTTTAAATGTACAATTTGTTTAAATTACGCTATTTTAAATTTTTAAACAGACTAAGCTCTTTATAATAAAAGAATTCTCTACTGAATGCAAGTGGTATGATAACATTTTTGATCATTATATTCTATATTTAATAATTAATGAAAGTGATTTTTGTAGTATTTTATTTGTAATAATTAAGTATAAATTTTTTATTATTATATTTTTATCTTTTTTTTTAATAATTTTTATTAAAAATATTAAATATATTAATGAGATATATAAATATTACTTTTATATGAGAAAATATTAGATATATGAGAAAATACTAAGACTTTACAAACTGTTTTTGCAATGGGTTAAAAGCAATGTGTAGATATATGCTTTTGCTTTTTTTACAGCTGAAATGAGAGGTTCATTTAATGCTAAATGCGCAGCAATAGCGCTTGAGAGAATGCAACCTGTTCCTCGCATTGTTCCTTTTAAACGTGGCGTAGAAATATTTATGACTTCAGTTTTGTCAATGAAGCTATCAATTGCAAGAGGACCCTCTGCATGTCCCCCTTTTACTAAAATAGATCGAGCTCCCAATGACAAAAGTTTTTTTGCTTGTTGTATTGCTTGCTCATCATGAGATGCCAATGGACTTTGGCTAAGAAGAGCAAGTTCTTCTCTATTCGGTGTTAAAAGAGTAACATGAGAAAGCAGTTTATCGATCATCGTGTCGATGATTGCTTCCGTTGTTAGTTTTCCTCCTGATGAAGCGACAAGTACGGGGTCCAAAATAACTGGAACATGGGGATAGTCTTTGAGTACGTTACAGATTGCTGTTATAATTGCTTTTGTACCCATCATACCGATTTTTATTGCGCTTATTGGATTTGCTTCTAGGGCAGCACGCATTTGCGCAGCGACGAGGTCTTCACGCATTGGAATGATTTCGGCAACGCGATTATCATCTTGTACGTTAACACAAGTGATTGCCAAATTTGCTTTTATTTGAAAATGTGCAGCGGTTTCTATATCACGAACAATACCGGCACCTCCTGTTGGATCCGTGCCTGCAACAATAAGAATGGAAGGTATCAACGCCATGTTTGTGTCACTTTTATCCACTGTTGGACACGTTCTTCAGGTTTTTTATGGAGGATAATATCAGTCACAACAGCAGCACTATTTGCTCCCGCTTTTAAAACACCAACTGCGCGTTCTGGTGTTAAACCACCAATACCCACCAAAGGTAAAGCACCAATCCGCTTTCTCCATTGTTTGATTTTTTCTAGTCCTTGCGGCATCCATTTCATTTTTTTTAAGATTGTCGGATAAATAGGACCAAGTGCAATATACTCAGGATTAACAGAGAGTGCGATATCCAATTCATGTTCATCATGTGTACTAAGACCAACTTTTATACCACTTTTACGAATTGCGTGAAGATCAGCATTGCTTAGGTCTTCTTGTCCCAGATGAATAAAATTGCACTTTTCATCAATTGCTATTTCCCAATGATCATTAATAATTAATTGTGCTCCCAATTTATTGCATATGTTTTTTGCGCGCTTGATATGTTGACGGATTATTTGTTGATTTTCATGTTTCATACGCAATTGTACGAGCTTGATGCCAAGAGGGAGCAAACGTTCAATCCAATCAGCGTTATCAACGATGAGGTAAAATGGATCCAGTTTCATGAAAATACTGCTTTTCCAATGACTGGCGTTGAAGGGACTGCTACATTGCGTGCTTCGATCATGCCAGCTTTATATCCCATACGTCCTGCTTGAACAGCTTTAGAAAATGCTTCAGCCATTAAGACAGGATCACCTGCTTTAGCAACTGCGGTATTAAGCAGTACTGCATCATAACCGAGTTCCATCGCAATGGCGGCATGTGATGGGCGTCCAATGCCGGCATCAATAACAAGAGTAGCGTCAGGAAGGTAAGCACGGATAGAACGCAATCCATCAGTATTATGAGGTCCTTTGGCAGAACCAATAGGAGCACACCAAGGCATAATAACACGGCAACCAATGTCGAAAAGTTTTTCAGCAACAATGAGATCATCCGTTGTGTAAGCAAAAATTTTGAAACCTTCATTGTTTAAAATTTGCGCTGCTTCGATTAAGGAAAAAATATTTGGCTGTAAGGTGTCTGGGTTTCCTATCACTTCGAGTTTAATCCAAGCTGTTTTAAAGAGATCTCTTGCTAATTGCGCTGTGGTTACGGCCTCTTTAACAGTATAACAACCAGCAGTATTAGGAAGCACTGTTACCCCAAGTTCTTGAAGAAATTGCCAAAATTGTCCACCTTGTTTTCCACCTGCCGTTTCACGACGCAAGGAAACAGTCACAATTTCCGTATTCGATTTATGAATAGCATCACGAAGAATTGCTGGTGAAGGATATTGCGCTGTACCTAATAGAAGACGGGAAGAGAATTGTCGTCCATAAAGATTCAGCATAATTTTAGCCTCCTTGCATTGGGCTTAAAATTTCAATTTTATCTCCTTCATGCAAGACAAATTGGCTTCGTGCATCTATGGAAACAACTTCAGCGTTAACAGCGGTTGCAAGCCAATTTCCTTCATACCCCAATTCTTCAAGTAAGAGACCGAGAGTCATAACTTCTGTTTGGACTGTTTCACCATTAACAAATATTTGCATGCTTTATTCCAATGCCAATTTCATTGCTCGTTTTGCCATTTCTGGAGACAAAAGAAAACCATGTCTATAAAATCCATTAATAGAAATACAATTACCATCTTTATGCACAGAAGGGAAGTTATCAGGATAACATGGACGAACACCAACGCCAGATTCAATAATTTCTGCTTCAGCAAAAGCAGGATGTAAAGTATAAGCCGCGTTGAGCAGTTCCATCATTGATCTCACTGAGATTGCACCATCAAAGTCACTTTCAATCATTGTTGCACCAATCATAAAAATATTATCTTGTCGAGGTACAATATAGAGAGGAAACCGTGGATGAAGAAGACGAATTGGACGCAAAATTTTAATATCGGTGCAGCGCACGAGAAGCATTTCGCCGCGCACGCCCCGTATATTTTTATCTTTTCCTAAACGTGCTATTCCTGTTGCATCAATAACAATATCAAAATTTGTTTCAGCCGTCTCTACATCAACAAAACACGCTCCATTGTTGAGAAGCTTTTCTTTTAAAGCCATAAGTGCTTTGCGAGGATCAATATGGGCTTCATTTTCATAAAAGAGCGCACAGTTAAAACGTTCCGCAAGATCTGGTTCAAGATGAGCTATTTCTATATTATCTATGGTTTTGTGATTATGCGTGCGTCCAGAAAACCGTTCAAGCTCTCCTCTATCTCGTGTAGGTGCAACCACTAAAGTGCCTTTTTGTATGACAAGGTTGGGAAGCGTTTTACGCCACCACTGTATAGCTTGTATACCAAGATCTTCAACAATCTGTTCCGCATTTTCTTTCTCACAGTAAGGTGCGAGCATTCCTCCTGCATACCAACTAGCACTTCCTATAGGAGAATGAGGGGGAGCTGATATAGTAACAGAAACACCTTTTTGCTGTAACATAAAGGCAACCGTTAAGCCGCCTACACCTGCACCTTTGATAAGAATGTTCTTCAACTGTTTACTTTCTCTTTTTGAGGAGGAACAATTTCCATATAAAGGTCACCATTTTTCTGATATTTCTCGGCCATGGCGATCATACCTTCCCCTTTTGTTTTTCTTATTGCTGCTGCCTCACGAATATCATGAGAAATACGCATAGAACAGAATTTTGGTCCACACATGGAACAAAAATGTACCAATTTATGGGCTTCTTTAGGCATTGTCTCATCATGAAAGGCACTGGCTGTTTCCGGATCAAGAGAAAGGTTGAATTGATCATGCCATCTAAAATCAAATCGTGCACGCGAAAGAGCATTATCGCGCAATTGTGCTCTAGGCAAACCTTTGGCAAGGTCAGCGGCATGAGCAGCAATTTTATAAGTGATCACACCAGTTTTTACGTCATTCCTATCGGGGAGTCCTAGGTGTTCTTTAGGTGTTACATAACACAACATAGCTGTTCCAAACCATCCAATCATAGCGGCACCAATTGCTGATGTAATATGATCATAACCAGGAGCAATGTCGGTTGTAAGAGGTCCCAAAGTATAAAAAGGCGCCTCGTGACAGAGATCTAATTGTTGCTCCATATTTTCTTTAATTTTGTGCATTGGGACATGCCCAGGACCTTCAATCATAACCTGTACATCTTTTTCCCAAGCAATTTTTGTCAATTCTCCCAAAGTTTTAAGCTCTGCAAATTGGGCTTCATCATTGGCATCGGCAATAGAGCCAGGGCGCAATCCATCCCCCAAGGAAAGAGAGATGTCATACGTGCGTGCAATATCACAAATTTCATCAAAATGTTCATAAAGAAAACTTTCTTTGTGATGATGCAAGCACCATTTTGCCATAATAGAACCACCTCGTGAAACAATACCTGTTACCCGATCAACGGTTAAAGGGATAAAAGGTAATCTTAATCCCGCATGAATGGTAAAATAATCAACACCTTGCTCTGCTTGTTCAATAAGGGTATCACGGAAAATATCCCATGTTAAGTTTTCGGCAATACCCTGTACTTTTTCGAGTGCTTGATAAAGTGGAACAGTCCCAATGGGAACAGGGGCATTTCGAATAATCCACTCACGAATATTATGAATATTTCGACCTGTTGAGAGATCCATAACTGTATCTGCTCCCCAGCGAATGGCCCAAACCATTTTATCAACTTCTTCTTCCATAGATGAAGTCACTGCTGAATTGCCAATATTGGCATTAATTTTAACACGAAAATTACGCCCAATAATCATGGGTTCGCACTCTGGATGATTAATGTTTTGTGGAATAATGGCGCGTCCACAAGCAATTTCATTGCGAACAAATTCGGCAGTATAAATTTCTGGTATTGATCCAGAAAATGTTTCATTTGATGGTACATTCTGCCGTTCTTTTACTGCTAATCCTTCATTTTCTCGTATAGCCACATATTCCATTTCCGCTGTAATAATGCCTGCGCGCGCATAAGCCATTTGTGTAATTGCTTTGCCATTTTTTGCTCGTAAAATGGGACGTTTTTGTTTAAATGTTGGTGTAAGGTTTTTATCAGAAGCCAATCCATTATCTTCAGGTTTTACTAATCGTGCAGGATAAGTTTCAGTATCATCCCGCTTAGAGAGCCAAGGCAAGCTAATTGCTGGCAAGCCTTTTGTAATATCAATGATCATATCTTTATCTGTGTAGGGGCCAGAAGTATCGTAAACGTTTAAAGGTTTCTCACCACTGCCATCAGTCAGTGAAATTTCACGCAATGGTACGCGCACATCAGAAAAGATAGGACTTTGTTGATAAATTTTGCGTGAAGCGGGAAAGGGGCTACAACTAATTGATGGAGTATTTTTCTGCACAAACTTTTTCCTTATAGACACAGAGTTCAAAAATAGGTTACGATGTTAATGGGGATGTATTCAAATTATCAATCACGAGTATTCGGATGAATAGGAATAGTATTGCTTTATAGCAAAGCAAACCCAATAAAGATCAAGAAAATTTATTTTGAAAAATTGATACAATATCTATTCTCATATTTGCATGCCTCCTCCCACTTAAAGTATTTTTGCTAATACGAATATGGTTGGCTTAAATATCTATATTGTCAATCATAAAAATATATTTAAACGATTTTGGTGTGTTTTTTAAGAGTGAAAATAGATATTATGAAGTGATAAACTGTGATATTGAAGCTTTTATAAACAAGAATAAAGTTAAAAACGGATTATCAAGGAAAAAGTAGATAGTTTATAGCTCTGATTGAGATTTTTTCATATTAAAATAATAACTCAGAATACTATAAGATTCTCTCATCATACATCTTTTCATATAAAATCACTTCCTTGCACGTCATAAGTGGGAGCATATGGGGCAAAATACTTGAAGAAAGGAAGCCAAAAGTCATTCATGAACATTCTCAGATGCGAGGACTATCGCAATGTGGGGGCCAACAAAATGTATGATGGGTTCCAGCTTGTATCTTCAAAAGCTTAAAGATGATGATCTGTAATAGCTTATCATTGTATCATTGACGTGCGCTGTCGTAAAATGAACGGAGTATATTTTAAGCAATATTTCTTTAATAAAGTGCGTGATATGCAATATCATTATATTTTGTGTGGGGCATTCTATTTTTCATGAGGGGATGTTCCCATTAAGAGTGCGATAAACAAAAGCGTGAAACAATACCTAATCTTTATTATTAAAAATAATATTGCCTTGAATGTTTTAAAAATCGTAAAGCGGAATTAAAAAATGATGATGAAAATGAACAAAGGCTTTTCATCTTGAAATTTCATCAACACTTTTAAAGAGTTGGAAGAGAGAGGAAAGAAAAAGGATGTATCTCAGCATAAAGTACTACGTAAATTCATTAATTAGTTTGCAATAGAAATGCGCACAAAGCGCTGTGTTTTAGCTTAAGACGAGGCAAAAATTCATTTTCTGAGACATAAAGCTCTTTGTTTTCAAGGTAAAGTTATTCAATAGTCATGTGATATCATGCAACAATATTACAGATAAAAAATCATTAATTATATACAAAAAGCTTTCTAATTATAACGAAGTGCTCTTATTATTATAATAGAACAAGAGAAAAATTGAGTAAATTTTCATCAAAAAAATTTTTAAACACTAAAATAGGTAATAAATAAAACAAACGCAAACAAAGAATTATTATGATAATGATTAACAAAGCCAAAAACTAATTTTGGAATAAGTAGGGAATTATGAGGAGGAGTAACCAAATTCCCACTAATATTGCTATTATTAGCAATGTTACAATTGGTAGCCATATAAAAGCTGCAGCTATACAGGAAAAGATGATTGGTATACTCCAGAGATAGACAAATGTGTTAACAAGAGACTCATAGGTAAATTCGTTAGTAAGTTCTTTATCTACACTATTATAGCATTCTATAATCGCTTTGCATTGTCCCACTAATACCATAAAACTGGTTATGAACATTATGAAAGATATAAAAAACAGTTTATCTTTTAGATCTTGTAAAAAAATCATTTTTAAGTAGTGCACTTATACTAAATAATGAGGTAAACGCCGGAAAGAATAGAGAAGAGCACCAATAATTGCAAGATGTTGTTGAGAATGATTTATTATTCTTGCAAAAAAAATATACATATAATAATATATATAGAGATATGCTAAGTGCGGGAGGGGAGAATTTGATTACGGGGCGTTTAAAAAACAAGGGTATTGTTCATAAAAATTGGGGGAGGGTGCTAGGTTATGTTTTTTAATATTTTCCGGATTGGATACAACCTTCAGATTTGGTGAGGGTGTGTGGTGTTTCTTTAGTATTTCAAAGTATTTCATTTCCAGTTCAATGAAAGTGTGAAGAAATGTCCATATTGAATATATTTTCTATGGTGCATTTAGATTAGACAAAAGCTTGTTCAAAAAAACATTGGTGCTGACCTTGTAATACAATTTCAGGAATAAATTGAATAAAATATAACAAAGCATCTGCATGTGAATAAAAACATAATGAAGCATGCAACGAAGTTGAAGCTAACTTTTAAAATTTTAATACAAGTGATAGCCAAAAGATAGAGTTTTTTTGTTTTAAAATATCGACGCGATAGATTTAAACTATTGAAAAAAATAAAAAAAGATAATGTTTAAATCAGAAACTTTCTATGTGGATGATAAGTTATTACATTCGATAATGGTTGTATGAAATCCATAATAAGGAAAATTTTGAACAGTATTTATAAATTTTGCAACAAGATGCAAGATTTAAAAAATAATTATATAACAACAGCAAAGCAACAAAACAAGATATTAAGTAACATCAGATGAGGTGTTACATTACACATTAGAAGAGAAAACATTAATACTAATGTTATGAAAAGCATCTGGTGAATTTAGGTTATTAAATTGTAAGGAGTGAAGAGAGGTAAAATGCGTAAATACGGATGGTGCAGTGATTATGATGTACCAATCAACAGCGGCAGCACATTTTAGTGCACAGAACGAGAATTTGTTAAAAAAACTATGAAAATAATGGGGGATTTATAATGTCTAATATTTACGATTGGTCTCTAAAGGCTGATGAAAATGCTTATTCAGATAGTATCATTAATTGGGCAGAAGGTCAGCCGCCTAGTTCTGTTAATGATAGTGCACGGGCGATGATGCAGCGCGTGCGTGAATATCTTGCAGATAATGGTGGATCTATTAATTCAAGCTTTATAGTAAATGTGGAAGATAAAACAACATTAATTACCTTAAAGACAGTTTCGCCTATAAAGAAATACAACAATGATATCGTCATACGTTTTAAAGCTTGTGGTGTAAATATTGGCGCGACAAAAATAACTGTTAATAATATAGGAGAAAAGCTTATCTATAAAGCAACTGATGTGGGGGTTATACCATTAGAAGGTGGAGAACTTCAAACAGATGGCATTTATGAAATGGTATACAATAATGGTGTTTTAATAAAAGAGCATGAGGGGTGGTACTTATTAAATCCTACACCACCAAAGATAGAAAGTTTTCCCTCTGGATTCATTGCAACATTTGCTATGCAAAATGTGCCAAATGGTTGGCTTTTGTGTGATGGTAAGGCCTATAAGCGTGAAGATTATCCGCAGTTATTCAACGCAATAGGTGATAAATGGGGAAAAGACAGCAATAAAACTTTTAAAGTTCCTGATTTTAGAGGCATGTTTTTACGCGGCTTTGATAATGGTCGGGGTTTAGATGGTGGTAGAAAATTTGCAGATGAACAACAAGATAGCATAAAATCGCATACGCATATTGGGAGTATTGAAAATGCAGGCGAGCATGCGCATAATTTTGAGTATCAAGGGGTAGGATGGCCAGTTGGTGATATTGGGAGACTACCGAATCATTATACTTATAATGCGACCCTGAAAGGGAGAACAGGTTCTGCTGGTGCACATACACACAAGGTAACTCTTTCCCATACGGGTGAGGCAGAAACGCGCCCTGTTAATGCAACCGTTGTCTATGCTATAAAATCATGAGTATGTTTGAGTAATAATAATTCATCCACCCTGATAATTTTGTTAACGCAGAGCAATTCCGCGTTATTTTCTAGCGTATGAAGAGGAAATCTATACTGTTAATATGATACTTGAGAGAGTCGAAAAAAACAATTTTTTAAAATGACAGATGACAAAAAAAACTCATATAAAAATAAAAAAATTCTTGAATATTTGCATGTTTTATTTTTCTATGGACTTTAGTTTTTAGATTGAAACCGATAGCTTAGAGATTTAATTTCATAGGAGGATGCCGTTTGAGGGAGTATAAAAGGGATATCTTCTTTAGGTAATTCAGAAACGTTTAAAGAACAATGATAAACATCGCGGAGATTTTGTGTTGTTAAAACGTTAGTTGCATTTCCTTCGCAATAAACCTCTCCTTCCTTGAGCAAAATCATGTTATCTGCATAATGTGCTGCGAGATTGAGGTCATGAAGAACAGCAAGAACGCCGCCACCAGAATGGGCGAAATTTTTGGCAATATCCATAACGATGATTTGATGTTGAATATCGAGGCTAGCAATAGGTTCATCTAATATCATCCAGCGAGGAATTCCATTATGAACAGGTTTCCAGATTTGGCAAAGTACACGGGCAAGTTGTACTCTAGCTTGTTCTCCGCCTGATAATTGGTGATAATATAGGTTGCCATAATCAGCAAGGTCAACGCACTCTAAAGCTTTTTGGATAAGATTTTGCACTTCGGCTTTGGTAATGGTAAATTGGTTTACAGAAAGGCCAAGCCCTACAACTTCATGGACTAAGAATGGAAATACGAGCGTTGTTGATTGTGGTAGTATAGCGCGCATTTTGGCCATTTCATGAGTTTTTGTTTGGCATACATTATAACCATTTAAGGTTATTTTTCCACTGTAAGGAATTTCACCACTCAGAGCTTTGATAAAAGTACTTTTTCCTGATCCATTAGGACCAATAATAATGGTAAAAGCACCACTTTTAGCTTGAAGATTAATGTGTTTAAGAATCTGCTTCTTTCCGCGCTGAACACAAATATTTGTCGCTTCAATCATGAAAAGTCTGTTCCTCGTTTGCATATAAGGATCCATAGAAAGAAAGGTGCACCAAAAAGTGCTGTTACAATTCCAATTGGCAATTCTGCGGGGGCAACAATTAAGCGTGCAAACGTATCAGCAAAAATAAGTAATGCTGCTCCCAAGAGAGCAGAGCAAGGAATGAGATAGCGATGATCAGGACCAATGAGTTGACGTAAAATATGAGGAACAATAATACCAATAAAACCAATACCACCACTGACAGCAACAGCACTACCACACATAAGAGCAACAAGGGGAATAGCAATATTTTTAACGCGTTGAATATGGAAACCAATATGGCCAGCAACAGCTTCTCCAAGAGCAAGGGCATTAAGTGCTCGTGATAAAAAGGGAGAGAAAAGAAGACCAATAACGATGAAAGGGAGAACGAGCCATACTTTCAACCACGTAGCGCCCGCAAGAGAGCCAAGACTCCAAAAAGTGATATCACGGAGTTGTTGGTCATTTGCGATAAAAATCAATGTTCCAACAACTGCACTGCTTAATGCACCAAGAGCAATACCAGCAAGCAGCATGGTTGCAATAGAGGTAAAACTATTATGCGTTGCTATTATGTAGAGAATAATCGTTGATAAAAGTCCACCAAAAAAAGCACCTATGATAACTTTGTAAGGCTCTAGAAAAGGTGCAAATGAAATAGGAAAAGCAATACCGACAACAATTGCTAAGACTGCTCCAAGTCCAGCACCTGCTGATACACCTATAATTCCAGGATCTGCAAGAGGATTACGGAAAAGCCCTTGCATAAGAACACCGGAGACAGCTAAAGCTGCTCCAATCAACAATCCAAAGATAACACGGGGAAGCCTTATGTCGATAAGCACGAGGTAATCACGCGTTTTACTACTTACTGAAAAATCTTGTGTAAGCATTACATGGAGGAGATCAACGAAAGAAACCTTTGCGGCACCATTCAAGAGCCCACCAAAAATACTGAAGATAAGGAATATTATTAAGCTTAATAATAAAATCTTCCCCTGCTTTGAACGGTTTATTTTTTTACCTTCTTTTGCTTCAGGTAAATGCATCATGGATGTACCGTCTACCATTTTTATCAGCTCTTACCGTTTTGATTTGCACCATAAAGTATCTCAATAAGCTCTCTTGATGCGTCTGCAGTGCGTGGACCAAATCCTAAAAAATACATAGCATCCATCTGTTTTATGGCATGATTTTTTGCTGCTGTTGTTGCTTGAACTGCCGGTATGGCTAAAATCTTATCAATGCTGGTTGATCTTGCACCATGTTTTACAAGTAAGATAACATCAGGATCTGATTTCAATAACGCTTCGCCATTGAGAAGTTTATATCCTTTATAATCGGTGATAGCATTGATAGCACCTGAAAGTTTTATCATACTATCAGCTGCAGTACCTGTTCCAGATGCCATGACGCGTCCATTTTGCACAGAGAAAACAAAAAGAACACGCTTTGGTGTTGTTACTTTCGCCAAAAGCGCATCGTTTTCTAAAAAATTACGCTTCAATTTTTCAATTAACGCAGCCGCTTGCACTTCTCGATGAATAGCTTGGCCAACGAGGCGAATCTTTTCGATCACATTTTCACGGGAGTAGTCTTCTGGTATGATCACCAGAGGTATTGATGTTTTTTTGAGAATATCAATTGTTGAAGCGGGACCGCTTCCTTCAACAAGTAATATGCCCTCTGGGGCAAGTGATAAAACACCCTCCGGTGAAAGAGCACGCATATATCCAAGCACAGGAAGCTTGAGCGCTTCTTGTGGGTAGACGCTTGTACTATCACGGGCGACAAGTTGATCTTGGGCTCCCAATGCATAGACAATTTCTGTAAGTGCTCCGCCGATAGAAACAATTCGAGCATTTTCAGGAAAACGGGTTGTAGGTTCAGCAATCACTTGTTTAGAAAAACAGGTAAGAGAGAGCAGTAAACATATAAGGAAAAGGTTTGATAACCTATGCAAAAGAGATATGAACATGTCTGACCTTACCTTATCTTAGTTACTGCTGTTTTCTTGACACGATGGTAAACCATTCAATAAAGAGCGCCAATCGTCACGTTCTTTTTGGCCCTCCTTGCGTACGCCAAAGAATTGAATAATCATCTCATCATCTTTATCGAAAACTTCAAGTGAGTTGACATACCCATCAATTGTAGGTTTGCGAACACGCCATACCTTCTTGATTCCAGAAACGAGTAAATGGAGGTGAAATTTCTGATCGAGAACATTAAGCCAAGGTCCCATTTGCTTAATGTTCTTTACTTGTCCAGTGAAAATTTGGATACATCCTTTATTTCCAACAAAACACATAATTGGTAACTCTTCTCGTACAACTTGTTTGAGCATCATCTCAACAGCTTCTATTTTTAACTCATCGGCAAATTCATTTCCGGCATGTTTTACAGCATTATGTCGATTAATTTTCAGTTCAGAAATAATTCCATGAAGTTGATGCACATCAGTCATCTGTCGCCAACGATCTCGGAACTTTTCAACATCTAACTTTGCCGTATCACATTGTACTGGAGTAGGAGCGGGAGAAATATCAAGTGCGGATGATTGATCGTCATGAAGCAACTTTTCAACAAGTGCAGCCCATTCTTCCATATTTGTTGCGTCTTGAGAATAGAGTTTGAAAATAGCAATGCCATATTGATCAAAAAATTGCAGACTTTTCATAGGTGTTCCGAGAATAGTCACGTCATGCTCGAAACCAAACTTCCACTGTTTTGAAAAAATACGCAAGTCAATTTCACCGAGTGTTATCGGAATATGCTGACTTTGAACAATCTTCTCAAAACATCCTGTTATTTCATGGACAGCATTTTCATTCCGTGTTAATGCCATGACTATTCCAAGTTTAGGAGCATTTTCCAAGAGAGTAGCGACATCAGCGCGTAGTTTTTTTGCTTTTCCAATTGTACAATAAGCCGCAATGAGTTCTGCTTCGGATATACCAATAGAGTCCGCAAAATCGCGGCTACGCATCTCTTTTTTTTCTTCACGCAAGCGAATAATCATTTCGGCTGTGTATGACATAGGCTTATCCTTATGTTACCTGTTTAAAGGTTAATTGTTTAATTTTTCAAATCAAAGAAAGTGAGTTGAACCACTATCAACTAATGGTTCAACTCACCACCAAACAAGCCCTTATTTTATCAACAATAGAACAATAAAAAACAATAAATTACAAAGAGTTAAAGCGCAAACCTCAAAATTTGTTGTTCAAAGAACAATAAGAATAGAAACGCAACAATTTATTCTTTATCGATATAACCTTTTTCATTGATCTAATGGTTAACAAAAGTGACTAAAATTTTTGCACGAACGAAACTTTAAAGTTGCGACCAGGCTGACTATAATAATCCTTCGGCGTTGAGCTTTCACCGGAAGGAAGATCTGATACATTCCAATATTTTTGATTGAACAGATTATAAACACCAGCCCTTATAACAGGACCCTTTTCACCAAAGGGCTTCAACCAACCTGACACATCAATAATATTATAACCTGGAATTTTTTGATAGTCCGATTCCTTAGCAACTTTATCACGTTTGGCAGATGAGGTAAGCACGACGTCTGCTCCCCAGATTTCTTTTGCATATCCGATCCCAGCAATCACTTTTAAAGCTGGAATTGAGTTAAGATATTCATCTTTATCAAGATCCTTTCCTTGCGAATAGGTAAGAGAAAAATTGCTATGGAATCCATCATTAAGAGCCAAATGTATTTTTGCTTCAGCACCATAAATACGCACATTCGCACGATTTGTATAATGGCGACGTCCCAATCGGTATTCCTCTGATGGCCCTATATCCACAGTATCTATGAAGTCCTTGTATTGATTGAAAAAGGCACTGAGTGAACCACCGAAATTTCCATTTCCATACCTTATGCCAACATCATACCCATTGCTCGTTTCTGCTTTTAAATCAGGGTTGCCCTTCGAGTAATAAGCAGGGGGTTTCATATAAGAGACGTAAAGTTCTGCAACACGTGGTGCACGAAAAGCCTGTGCCCATTGAGCATAAAGTGTTACTTGATCACGAACATCCCACTCCATACGTAATTTGGGAGAAAAACGTGAACCATTTCTTTCTGGAGGAAATTTGTCAGAAAGCAGAGCTTTCTCATAAGAAGACGTTTTCTGAGGGATATACTTATACCAATCATACCGAATTCCAGGTGTTATACGGAAATGGTTATCAGCAAAGCCAATTTCATCTTCAAAAACAAAACCCAAATTATAGCCATTTGTATCTGGTGAATCTGACCGATTAGCGGGTACAAAGAGGCACCCCCGTGCATTTTCCGGCAAGTGACAATTATCTTTCCCGAACAAATAATGATGAAACTTAGATGACAAGACGTTAGCGGTAATCTTTAACGTATGATCTACAGTGCCAATATGAATTTTCTTGAGAGCATCAGCATTGAAACCATAATTGGTATTACGCAAAAAATTATCTCTCAAAAAATCCCCTTTGGGCGCCCGAACACGAAATGAAGTCGTAATATCATGACTTGACTGTCTTTGCCAATAAATCTGTCCACGAAACGCATCAAAAATAGCATCTTCATTGCCGTTATAGTCATAAGAAAGAGAAAGGCGTTCACGGAGTTTGTCGCTCTTATCATAAACGGAACCACGGGCATAAGATCTTTCAGAAGCATTCAATAAATGTGTATCAATATTGTGACCAAAACGCTCTGCTGTAAAACCAAGCCGGTGATTGTCATCAAGGTATTGGTGAATTTTAAAGAGCAAATTATTTTGGTCAAAATGAGCAGGGTTTTTACGTGTGCGCTCTTCATAGCCTTCTAGAGTTCCCATATTTTTGCGCTCATGACCTTCCGCATAAGAACCTTGGAAAAGCAAAAACGTTTGTTGAGCACGCATTGCAACAGCTTGATCTACGTGCCAACTATTATCAACAGAATGATAACCACCTCTTATAAGACCACCCCAATTTTTTCCTTCTGTGATAAGATCTTCAGGATCAAGGGTACGCAACGCAACAACTCCTCCTAGTGCACCAGAGCCATAAAGACTAGAATCCGATCCCTGAATAACATCAAGTGTGGAAAGCGCACTAAAGTCAAACATTGTGTTACCACTGTTCTCACGCAATATATCATTGAACCATGGAAGAACAATACCATCCATTGTTGTGAGAACACGGTTTGCTTCTAAACCACGCATGACAAAACTGTTATTGCTTGGGTTATACCCCACGGTTGGATAAAGACGACTAATATCATAGGCATCAGTTATTTGTTTCTCACGAATATCCTTCGCGGTTTTCCGATCTGTCAAAATAGTGACCGAATCCAAGGCCGTTCCTATTTTTTTCTCTTTAATAACAATTGGCTTGAGTTCAGTGATAGAACCTCCATCTTTATTTTGTGCCAAAACAAATGAAGGCATACAGACCGATAATGCACTTAAAATCACACAGCTTCTATAGATATTTTTTCGTCTTATTTGCATAACACATCACAACCCTTTTAAACGTCCCCTCTCTGTTTTGAAATTTTATTTACATACAAAAAAAGCTGGACCCGCTGATTAAAACTTGCCAGCCAAGTAGAAATGATTTTGACAACAACACAAAACCACTAGAAAACCATATTAAACATGACAAAATCAGTCAAGAAAAAAGTTGCAATTTCAAAATAGCCTGTTTTAATGAGATTGGACACCAATACTAAGCTTAAAATAGTGGCAGAAGAAACGATGAATTTTGCAAATACGAAGCAATTATTAACTCTTTGGATTGGTGCATTTATTGGAGCTTTCTTTTTGCATGTATTATTGGGAGCGCAGTTTTATTTTCAAAGTACGGGTGTAAGTAATGGCTTGCTCTCTTCGGAGATTATGCTGACTTTTGTGCAAGAAACTATCTATCCGGATGTTGATACAGACTTGTCAGATATTCATACAGAGTCGGATATTAATACAGAGCCAAAAGTATTACAGTCTGATCTTTTAGAGAAGGAGTCAGAGGAATTGGAATCCGTGGATGAAGTTCAATCGGAAGAACCTCAGCATATGATAGAACAAGATGACTTAAAGTCTTTGGAAGAACCGCTTCCTCAAAAAGTGGAGCATAAAGCGTTTATCAAAAAAACAATACCGATGACAAAGGCTGTAGTAAAGCGCTCTAATGCAAAGGCGGTACGTTCTTCTTCCACCAACAAGGGCGTCGGTACAGCAGGGCTTGAAGATATGTTGTTAATGGAGTGGTTAGCAAAGGTACAGTCACAATTAGAAAGGCAAAAAAATTATATTGTGGGACAGCGTACCAGTCGTGCAAAAGGAACGGTGAAGTTAGAATTTATGGTGCATGAGCAGGGGAGTATTTTTTCTAGTCGTGTGGCAGTCTCTGCTGGTAATCCGGAACTTGATCGATTAGCGATGGCGGCACTTCAACGCGTTGGTTCTTTTCCACCACCACCACTATCAAAAGTGAATAAAATAATCAGAGTATCCCTGATATTTAGCTGATTTTTTATATAGGGCGCTTATTCTTATAATATATTGATTTATAATAATTATTTATAATTTGAACAAAAGTTAAAATATAGTTCGTTCGATTTTTTTGACGTTGTGTCAATCAAAATCATCCGCTTACTTATGACACAAGTTGAGGGGGAACATGGATATAAAACTTCTAAAAAGCAGTGAATATATTTCTTATGAATGCTCTAAATGAAAGGGCTGTTACAACATTGGGAGTTAAGGGATGATAGAGCTATAGCTTTTATTCAGTAAAGGTTAATCGTGTCTCATCGATTTTTATACCATTCGTGAGAGGATTTTCGTAAATACTTTTCAGATACACCGTTGTGAAATGGCCTTAGAAACATTAAAATAAAACAAGAATATAAATAAGAAAAACATACTATTTTGAGATGCTCTGTTTTGTGTGAAGGATGTGAGCTTATATGTAAAAATGGGGGAAAAAAGCAAAGCTTTATCTTCATCATTAAAAGATATTGACATATTTAAAAGTCGTAAACCCGAATGAAAAGGGAAGGGGTAGAAGAGAATTGTTTGTCTTTAAAGCTTTCTAACTCAATGAGTCTGTCTTTCTGTTATTAGAGATAATCCAAACGATATACATAATAACGTACTCTTATTTGGTATAGAAATGTTATAAGCAGAACAAAATAGTCTTAAAATATGCTGTTGTACAAGATTTGAATATTGACACTAATAAGCAACAGTAAAAAAATGACCTATTTGTAATCATCTATGATATTGTCGTTTATGTTGAGAAGAAATGAACTATTTGTACAACATGTTGATTTATAATGATAATTTATCATTTTGTGTTTGAAATAAAAGATCTGAATAGCGTAGGGTTTTCTCATTTCGAATTTATTGATACTGAATCAATTAAAATTACTTGCTTATATATATCATAAGCAGGTTGGTATGTGGGTATTATTTAAAAAGGAATAAAAACACTTCTTATGAACACTTTCAAATACTATTTGGGAAGTTAAGGCATATCATTTCCGTCGACCAGAAAGCAGGTCGGTTTTTATATCTATTTTCCCAGTGAGTCTTGCTTTGTAGACACCATAATTTTCCATGACACGCATCACGTAATTACGTGTTTCTGTATAAGGAATACGCTCAATCCAATCAATGACGTTATCGAGAGATTGTCCTCGAGGATCGCCATAACGTTTTATCCATTCATTGACTCGACGGGGACCCGCATTATAGCCAATAAGAGTTAGTATATAGGATCCATTAAAACGTTCCAATTGTTCATTGAGAAAATGGGCACCTAATGTTGCATTATAATGAGCATCACTGCTAAATTTTTTAGGAGACCATGCGATTGAGTATTTTTTTGCCAATGCTTTTGCTGTTGTAGGAAGCAATTGGAGTATACCTTGTGCGCCTGCTTTTGATATGGCTGTTGGATTAAATTCGCTTTCTTGGCGTGCAATGGCATAGATAAGCGATTTTTCTTCTACAGAAATATTAGTAGAAGCTGGTATAGCTCCCAGAGGATGAGAGAGTGCACCGACATTTTTTCCCTGAAAAACAGCCATTTTTCCAATTTTGAGGCTGGTATAATAGTCTCCATTTTTTTCTGCCATAACAGCCAGAAGTGCTAATTCGCCGGGGCTTTCTATTTTTTTTCCGAGCTCTCTATAAAAAATTTTAGCAAAATCAGCATAGCCGGCTGCTTCAAGACGTTGAATTGCTTTGATCGCTTTTCGTGCACTAAAATGTTGTCGCTCAGCGGTTGTTGGTTTGGGAAAGAAAACTTTAAGCTTTTTTTGGTTGAGTCGTGCAGCGGCTAATTGACCATAGTAAGTTGCACCAAAATGAGCTGCGCGATAAAAGTAATGCTGGGCATTTTTATGTTCTTCTAGCGTTTCTGCTGTTCGTCCCATCCAGTAATATCCACGTGATGCAGAAAAAGGTGAAGAAGAGAGTTGAGGAATACGTGAAAAATGCTGCATTGCCAATTTAGGGTTATGAAGAAACCGTAGTGCGTACCATCCTGCATGAAACTCAGCATCGATAGCTAATGCAGATGTTATACCAGTGTGCATTGCAACGAGTTGGTAAGCAATTTTTGGTTTATTTAAATCGAGCATTTCACGAGAAAGGGCGCGTTGTTCTTTCCACAATGAATGAGGGTTCATAAGGCGGAATGCATCTTTTGATGTTTTCATCATGAGTGCTGCGGCTGCATTATATTGCTCTGTTCGTCGAAGATGGCGTATTCGAGCAAACTGAAAAAGAGGATCTTTTTGCCATGATCTCTCTACAGCTTTTAATTTTTGTGTAGCTCTAGGGTCATTTTTTTCAACGGCCACAAAAGCATCAAAAAGAGATTGAGCATGGGCTAATTTTGCAACGCGTGCTGCTGAATCAAAACGATATGCATACAGCATAAATTGCATGCGTTTCAAATGATCAATAGGTTTTAATGCAACGCTTGCATTTTTAAGAACAAATATTTCTTCTTTTGCATTAAGCTGTGTCTTATGCCACCACGGTGCAATAACGTGTTGAGCACGAGTGGTTTGTCCCGTTGCGATAAGTGCTTTAGCGAAGAGAGCCATTCCTTGCGCTGTTTGGGGCGGGTGATGAGAAAATTTTTGGATGATTGCGCGTGAGACGTTGGTTTCGTTAAGAAAAGCACGTTCAGCATTGCGTTGCATCGTTTCTATACCGGGCCATCCTTTTAGCATGTTGATTGCATTAAATATTTCAGAACTTGGTATATTAGCTTTGTTTGATATCCCCAGCGCCCATGTCAAAATATGACGATCAAGGCTATGTTTTTCCATTGAATTACGAAGATTTATTGTTTTTGCAATATTGTTGTTTGCTAGTGCATCTAGCCCAGCTTTCAGTTGCTGAAGTGTAGCAGTATTGTGTGATGTCGTGTGTATCTGTTGAAGAGGCTCTTGAGCTCCTTTTTCGGTAAAGGGAGTAGGGCGCACCAAAGGGATTGGCGCTTTCCCGTGCAAAAGAGGTGTTTGCGCGGATGCACTTGAAAATAAAATTCTTATTGCCAGTATAAGTGCAGTAAAGGTTGATACGAAAAGAGAGGTGGAAAATACACGCATAGAGAAAAGACCTTGAGACCTTGCTTTTTGTAAAAACTTAAGGATTTATAGAACACAAGCATGAAAAACGCGTTAATATAGACGGTTTATTTTAAATAAATGTGCAACATTTAAGGAGGGACATTTTCATCTTATGAGGGCTTTTTTTGAAATTCATCTTGCTTCAATGATAGAGCAAGATTATGCTCTATTTAAAATTTATAAAAGGCGATTATTAAAAAAATAAAAGCGAATATTATAGGGAGTTTATCATGCTCAAGGGAGCTATAACTGCGCTTATTACACCGTTTGATAATAAGGGCGCAATTGATGAGAAGGCGTTTTGTGATTTTATTGAATGGCAGATTACACAAGGGATTAATGGTGTAAGCCCAGTTGGGACAACCGGTGAATCAGCAACGTTAAGTCATGAAGAACATAAGCGGATTATAGAATTGTGTGTTGAGCAGGTCGCAAAGCGTGTTCCTGTTGTTGCTGGAGCGGGATCAAATAGCACAAGTGAGGCTGTAGAGCTTGCACAATACGCGCAAAAAGCTGGTGCAGATGCAGTTTTGGTTGTCACTCCCTATTATAATAGACCAAATCAATCTGGTTTATACAAACATTTTTCTTCCATTGCCAAAGCTGTTTCTATTCCGATTATAATTTATAATATTCCTGGTCGTTCTGTTATCGATATGGCTGTGGAAACGATGAAAGACCTTTATCAAGATTTTAAAAATATCATTGGTGTAAAAGATGCAACGAGCAGAATTGAACGCGTTAGTGAACAACGTGAAAAGTGTGGGAAGGATTTTGTACAGCTTTCCGGTGATGATTGTACAGCGTTAGGTTTTAATGCACATGGAGGTATGGGGTGTATTTCAGTTTCCTCCAATGTTGCTCCAAAGCTGTGTGCAGAGCTTCAAGCTGCTTGTTTTCGTGGTGATTATAAAACAGCACGAGAATTAAATGATCGCTTGATGCCTCTTAATCGTGCTGTATTTATTGAGCCTAGTCCAGCGGGTATTAAATATGCTGCTGCAAAATTAGGATTTTGTGGTGATACTGTGCGTTCTCCGATTGTTCCATTAACAGAAAGAACAAAGAAGATTATTGATGTAGCCCTCAGTCATGCTGGTATTTTAAAAGCATAAAATGATATTGACAAAGCCATGAATAAAAAAAAGAACGCGCCCGTACGGAAAATAATTGCTGACAATCGTAAAGCACGTTTTAATTTTGAAATCCTTAATAATCTCGAGGCCGGTCTTGTCCTTCAGGGAGCGGAAGTAAAGTCCTTGCGTTCTAATCATGCCAATATTGCTGAAAGCTATGCGAGTTTTGAGAATGGGGAATTATGGTTAGTAAACAGCTATATTCCTGAATATACGCAGGCTAATCGTTTTAATCATGAACCGCGACGTTTGCGCAAGTTATTACTTTCAAAACGTGAGATGGCACGTTTTTTTAATGCAACGTCTCGTGAAGGAATGACACTTGTTCCTCTTAAACTTTATTTTAATGAACGAGGGCGTGTTAAGTTGGAGATTGCTCTAGCGCGGGGAAAAAAGCTTCATGATAAGCGCGAAACGGAAAAAAAACGCGATTGGGGACGTGAAAAAGCAAGACTTTTAAAAAGATATGGATGACGGATGCGATTTAGATATCCTTTATTTATAGCGCTGGTTTAAAACAGTTTTAGCATTGATCTAAGTATGTTTTTGCTGCTTGAAAAATTTGGTGAAACATGGCGTCTGTCAAGCGTCCAGTATTTGTATTATAACGAGAACAGTGATAGCTCGAAAAGATGCGTAATCTGCCGATGTTATGAATTTCGCCGTGTCCAAAAGGGTGAGCTAAAACTTTTGCATTAAGGGCACGTATCGTTGAATGGTGCGCAATGGTGCCTAAGGTAATAACGGCTTTAAGTTTGGGAAGATTTGTTAAAAGAGGTGAGAAGAAATAGCGGCACGTGTTAATTTCTGCACCGGTGGGTTTATTTTCTGGGGGAACACAACGAACAGAGTTGACGATTGCTGCATCAATCAGCTCAAGAGTATCGTCTGCTCTTTCTTCAAAGGTTCCTTGGGCAAAACCAAATTTTTTTAAAGTTGAATAAAGTAAGTGCCCAGCATAATCACCAGTGAATGGACGTCCAGTTCGATTTGCTCCGCGTAATCCAGGAGCAAGCCCAACAATAAGAAGGCGCGTTGTGTCTGCTCCTTTATAAGGAAAGAAGGGGCGCACCGGTGCGTTATACCAACTTGGTTCTTTGATACGCCAGTCAGCGATAAACTGATGGAGCCTAGGACATAAATTGCAATTTTGGGGTGGTTCTGGGCAAAGCGATGTTAATTGGCTATTCGTGGTGTTAGGCATCAATCGTTTTTTCTATTTTTTTGAGTCTTTTATAGCGTATATGACGGGTTATGTTTTGATAAACAATCTATAATGAATATAAATAAAGTTTAATATAAACTTATTGCTAATTATTATGTACAGAGAGGTAATCTTTCAGTAATTTATTTGATGAATAAGAGTACAATACACATGATGTTCAAAGAAAAAAAGTTCTCTCTTTAAATAAAGATATTATCATAAAAAGTATGCATAAGGCTGTCGTTATTGCAAAGGATTTTAAACAGCTGGTGTTCCTTTTAAAAGGATGAAGACTCCAGACAAGTATTTTGTCAAGAAAGACCTCCCCTTGTTTGAAGCCAATCTATTGGAATGCTTTTAAGAGCAGCTTTGATAACGAGCATGGATAGGTTATACATTTTTATAAATTTTCCAAGAATTTTCTTAAATAAGTTCTTTAATCAAAAAATATAAAAGTTTGTGTTGTTTTTCTTGTGTTTTATTTTGATTATTGTATATACTCCTCTATTCGCTATTAAATTTTTTTATTTGAGAAAGAGGCATAAATGGCCCGCGTAACGGTAGAAGATTGTATTGATAAAGTTGACAACCGCTTTGAATTGGTACTTTTAGCAGGTCATCGGGCGCGTCAGATTTCACAAGGAGCGCAGATTACGGTTGATCGTGATAATGATAAAAATCCAGTTGTTGCTTTGCGTGAAATAGCAGAAGAAACATTGTCGCCTGCTGATTTAAAGGAAGACCTTATTCATTCGCTGCAAAAGCATGTGGAAGTAGATGAGCCAGAAATGGCAAGTGAATTTATTACCCATTCAGGTGAAGCTGAAAGTGTTTTTAATACGTCGTCGCAAGAAGAAGGTACTTCATTTGATCATATGTCAGAGGAAGAGCTTTTAGCGGGTATTGAAGGTTTGGTTGTTCCAGAAAAAAGTGACGATTATTAATTGCGGCATTTTATATTACAGGAGTAAAGATACCTTGTCTGTAAGGAGCCGTTATTTTTCTTGTCTTTTATTGATAAGACGTGTTCAATAAGGATTAGGGGTGTGAAAAGATAAAGGATATGCTCGTATGATGCGTCAGTGTGAGCTTGTTGGACGTGTTCAACGTTACAAGTCTGACGTAGATGAGGCTCTTTTAAACAGGGCCTATGATTATGCAATGAGAAAGCATGCACATCAAAAGCGTGCTTCAGGTGATCTTTATTTTTCTCATCCTTTAGAAGTTGCTGCTATTTTGACAGATATGCGGTTGGATGAGGCGACGATTGCTGTTGCTCTTTTGCATGATACAATTGAAGATACAAGCGCTACACGAGCAGAAATTGATCAGCTTTTTGGTTCTGAAATTGGGAAGTTGGTTGAAGGACTTACAAAGCTTAATAAGCTTGATCTTGTATCAAAGAAAGCCGTACAGGCAGAAAATCTTCGTAAGCTTCTTATTGCCATCTCTGATGATGTTCGTGTTCTTTTAGTCAAACTTGCTGATCGTCTTCATAATATGCGCACCCTTGGTGTTATGCGTGATGATAAACGTCGGCGAATTGCTGAGGAGACGATGGATATTTATGCGCCGCTTGCTGGTCGTATGGGTATGCAAGATATGCGCGAGGAATTAGAGGATCTTTCTTTCTTTTATTTAAATCCAGAAGGTTATCGTACGATTACCAATCGTCTTTCTGAGTTATCAAAACGCAATCGTGATTTGCTTTCCACAATTGAAAACGAGTTGACAAAACTTTTTTTCGAGCATGGCATTAAAGCGAATGTTAAAAGCCGTCAGAAAAAATCGTATTCCGTCTTTCGCAAAATGGAAAGCAAGGCGCTTTCTTTTGAACAATTATCCGATATTTTTGGATTTCGTGTGATTGTTGAAACAGTGCATGATTGTTATCGCGCTCTTGGTGTCATTCATACGACGTGGCCAATGGTTCCTGGTCGTTTTAAAGATTATATTTCTATACCAAAGCAGAATGATTATCGTTCCATTCATACAACGATTGTGGGACCATCGCGACAACGTGTTGAATTGCAGATTAGAACTGCTGCTATGGATGAAATTGCTGAATATGGCGTTGCGGCACATTCCATTTATAAAGAGCAAGGTTCTAATTATTCGGCTTCGAGGTTATCAAATGAAACAAATGCGTATGCATGGTTGCGTCAAACGATTCAATCTTTGTCAGATGGAGATAATCCGGAAGAATTTTTAGAACACACAAAGCTTGAGCTTTTTCAAGATCAAGTTTTTTGTTTTACGCCGAAAGGTCGATTAATTGCTTTTCCTAAAGGAGCTACGCCTATTGATTTTGCTTATGCCGTCCATACAGACATCGGTGATTCTTGTGTGGGTGTGAAAATCAATGGTCGTATTATGCCTTTAATGACCAAATTAAAAAATGGTGATGAAGTTGATATTATTCGTTCACATGCTCAAATTCCGCCAGCTGCATGGGAATTTCTTGTTGTCACAGGTAAAGCACGTTCAGCTATTCGACGAGCAAGTCGTGCCGCGGTACGTAAACAATATTCGGGTTTAGGATATCGTATTCTCGAGCGTTCATTTGAATATATGGGAAAACAATTTTCAAAAGACGTTTTGAAGAAAGTTTTGCCACGTTTAGCACGTAAAGATGTAGAGGATGTATTGGCTGCTGTTGGGCGTGGAGAGCTGTTTTCCGCTGATGTGATTAAAGCGGTTTATCCTGATTATCAAGATCACCGTGTGGTACAAAAGTCATCTTTTAAGCCTGGGGAAGAAGGTTGGTTTAATATTGAGAATGCTCAAGGTATGATTTTTAAAGTTCCAGAAAATGAAAAAAATGCAATGGTCGAGAATCATCAATCTAAAGCATTGCCTATTAGAGGAACCCGTGGAGATATACCCGTACGTTTTTCACCGGAAGGAGCAGTACCTGGAGATCGGATTGTTGGTATTATGCAGCCCGGAGCTGGGATCGTTATTTATCCAATACAGTCTTCAGCTTTGATGGCATATGATGATCAGCCAGAACGATGGATTGATGTCCGCTGGGATATTGATGCCCAAATGAATGAACGTTTTCCTGCACGGATAAATATTTTGGTTGTAAATAGTCCTGGCTCTTTGGCTGAAATTACACAAATAATTTCTGCTAACGATGCCAATATCCAAAATTTATCTTTTATCCGTACAGCACCGGATTTTACAGAAATTATGATTGATTTGGAAGTGTGGGATTTAAAACATTTGAATCGTATTTTTTCTCAGTTAAAAGAGGCAGGTTCAGTAAGTACAGTACGGCGAGTTCATGGATAAAAAGAAAGATTTTGCAATGAATACACAAGATGTCATTGATATTTTTAAACAAGCAGATGCTATTCTAGAAGGGCATTTTATTTTAACATCGGGGCGCCATAGTGCGACTTATATGCAAAAAGCGAAAGTATTCATGCATGCTGACTTGACGGAAAAGTTATGTCGTGGATTGGCTGAAAAAATCAAAAAATCTATCGAGGGAAAAATTGATTATGTTGTTGGTCCCGCAATTGGCGGCCTTATTCCTTCCTATGAAACTTCACGTCACCTTGGTGTTCCTTCTCTTTGGGTAGAGCGTGTAAATGGCATCTTTGAATTGCGTCGTTTTGAAATCAAGAAGGGTGCACGGGTTGTTATTGTCGAAGATATTGTGACAACGGGTCTTTCCATTCGTGAGACTATTGAGGCGCTTGTTGCAGCAGGAGCAGAGGTATTGGCCAGTGCATGTATCCTTGATCGTTCTGGTGGTAAGGTCAATGTTGGAGTTCCATTGATTGCGCTTGCTGAATATGAGATAACCTCTTATACTAGTGATGCACTTCCTGCAGAGCTTTCTGTTCTTCCAGCGATTAAACCAGGCAGTCGAAATATTTAATTGTCGTTCTATTTTTTTTGTGCAAAAGCTTAAAAAGATTAATTTGGATGATATAAATTATTTCATCATCAAAAGATGTATATTGAGAGTCATATGCTTTTTCGTAGTCGAGAACCAATAGATTTTGTAACGCGTATTCGACTTTGGTTATGGCCACGTCGTTCATTTTCTCGCTCATTTTGCTACATACATAAACGTATTTTGCGTATATCAGCAACACCGCATGAAGTAGCATTAGGGGTTGCTGTTGGCATTTTTTTAGCTTGTTCCCCTTTCTTTGGGTTGCATATTATTTTGGCAATATTTTTTTCTTGGCTTTTGCGTGCAAACTTTGCTGCCGCAATCATTGGGACGATTTTTTCTAATCCACTCACATTTTTATTAATTGTCATGGCTGATTATAAAGTAGGGTATTTTTGTTTATCACTTTTTAGCGATGTCAAAGAGATTTCTCTTTCGCAAATTCGTGCTCTATTTAATGGTTTGACATTGTCAAATCTCTCTCTCCTCTTTAAAGGCGCATGGGACACAATTATGAGTCCTATGATTTTAGGTGGAACTCTTTTAGGTATTGTTTTTGGTGGTTTATCTTATATAGGTGTTTACAGAGCAACGGTTCGTTTTAAACAAAAGCGATATCAAAAGATTATAAAAAAAAGGCGTTTAAAGAAGCGTTCATCGGAAGAAAGATCGGGTAATACCGTATGATTGTTGGTCTTGGAAATGATCTGGTTGATATACGACGTATTGAGAAAATGTTGGTTCGCTATGGTGAGCGTTTTACCCAACGTATTTTTACGGATATTGAAAGGAATAGATCCGAAAATCTCAAAAAAAGCTCCTCTTCCTATGCAAAAAGATTTGCTGCTAAAGAAGCATGCGCTAAAGCCTTAGGAACGGGAATCGCTTGTGGTATCAATTGGAAAGACATGGGGGTCGTTAATTTGCCATCTGGTAAACCAATAATGCAATTAACAAATCGTGCGCAAGTGCAACTTCAAAAGTTATTACCTCCTCATCATGATGCAGTTATTCATCTTAGCATAACAGATGATTTTCCTTGGGCACAGGCATTTATTATTATCGAAGCACTTCCACGTGGATAGATGGTGTGAGAGATTGTGCTTTTGTTATTTGAATATTATGATGAAAAAAATTATATCTGTGATGAGAAGGCAGTTGGTGATGATCCAAAAAGATAAAGTGCATAAAAAAGAAAAAAAAGGCGGGGTTCGTGAATTTATTTCTGTTTTAGTACAGGCTCTGCTTTTAGCAGCGGTTATTCGGACACTTTTTTTCCAGCCTTTTAGTATTCCGTCCGGTTCAATGCGTCCTACTTTGTTGGTGGGAGATTATCTGTTTGTTTCTAAGTATGCATATGGGTATTCTCGTTTTTCCATTCCCTTTTCTCCTCCTCTTTTTTCTGGACGGATTTGGGCATCTCAACCTCAACGTGGAGATGTGGTCGTTTTTCGCTTACCAAGTAATCCGAAGATTGATTATATAAAACGCGTTGTTGGGCTACCAGGTGATCGTATACAAGTCCGTCAAAGTGTTCTTTATATTAATGATGAGGCTGTTTCACGTCACTTTATGGGGGAGATTGATAATTCTGATATAACAGAGGTTAACTATCCTGTTGAGGTTTATCGCGAGACAATGCCTAACGGTGTTAGTTATGATACACTTGATTTAGCTTTCATCCCGAAAGTTGATGATACAAAAGTTTTTGAAGTTCCTCAAGGACATTACTTTATGATGGGAGATAACCGCGACAATTCAGATGATAGTCGTTTAGATGTAGGCTATGTTCCAGAAGAAAATCTTATTGGTCGCGCGAGCGTGATTTTCTTTTCTATCAGTAACGGTTCAAGTGCTTGGCAGGTTTGGCGCTGGCCATTTGATGTGCGTTGGAAGCGTTTGTTTTCTTTCATAAATACGGTTCATGATTTGCCGCTTATCAAGCAAGGAAACAACGATGAAACGTCTAATGATTGATCAGCTTTTCAAGCTGACGGGGCATCGTTTTAAAGATGAAGAGAGGTTAAAGAAGGCATTAACACACTCGAGTGTACAAGATTCGGAACAGGGGAATTATGAACGACTAGAGTTTCTAGGGGATCGGGTTTTAGGGCTTTTGATTGCAGAAATGCTGTATCAACTTTTTCCTCAGGCAAGTGAAGGTGAATTATCAGTCCGTTTGAATCATCTGGTCAATGCCCAGACATGTGCTGATATTGCGCGTGAAATGAGGCTGCCTGATATGATCCGTGTTGGTTTTGAGATGAAAAATTTCGAGGGGCGTCGACTCATCAATATGCATGCAGATGTCGTGGAAGCTTTGATTGCCGTGATATATCTCGATGGAGGATTGGAAAGCGTTCGCCCTTTTATTCAAAAATATTGGCATAGTCGGGCAAAGAAAATGGATGCTGGTCGGCGTGATGCCAAGACCGAATTACAGGAATGGGCGCATATCCAAGGCAATGCACAACCACATTATCAGGTTATAAAACGTTCAGGTCCAGATCACGATCCTGTTTTTATGGTAGAGGTAAGTATTTCTGGGTTTGCTTCAGAGATTGGGCAGGGAAGCTCCAAAAGATATGCCGAAAGAATGGCAGCTGAAAAAATTTTGCGACGAGAGGGTGTATGGAAAACAGTGGGAAAAAATGATCATGAGTGACGTTATGAAAACGCGTTCTGGGTTTGTTGTGCTTATTGGGATGCCTAATGCCGGGGGAAAAAATGATCATGAGTGACGTTATGAAAACGCGTTCTGGGTTTGTTGTGCTTATTGGGATGCCTAATGCCGGTAAATCGACATTGGTTAATCAATTGGTTGGAACAAAGGTTTCAATTGTAACACATAAGGTACAAACAACACGAACTTTAATCCGCGGTATTGTCATTCATGATGATGTGCAAATTGTGTTGGTCGATACACCGGGTGTTTTTCGTCCCCATAAGCGCTTAGAACGTGCCATGGTCTCTGCTGCTTGGGGAGGGGCTAAGAGCGCGGATGTTCTGCTCGTTTTAATTGACGCTCAAAGTGGTCTTTCGGATGAAGTTGATATGATGTTAGATATTGTAAACAACATGAAACAAGAAAAAGTTCTTGTTCTTAATAAGGTTGATACAGTTGTTAAATCATCTCTTCTAGCGTTAACCACTAAAATAAATGAACGTGTAAAGTTTGCGCAAACATTTATGATTTCTGCTCTAAACGGTTCTGGTTGCAAGGATTTACTTCATGCGTTGAGTAATATGATGCAGGAGGGACCATGGTATTATCCGGAAGATCAAATTTCCGATATGCCCATGCGTCATCTTGCTGCTGAAATTACGCGTGAAAAACTTTTTCTTCGTCTTCATGATGAACTTCCTTATTCCTCAACGGTTGAAACAGAAAACTGGGAAGAGCGTTCAGATGGTTCCGTTAAAATTAATCAAGTTATTTATGTCGAGCGTGAGAGTCAGAAAAAAATTGTCTTAGGAGCAAAAGGCGATACAATTAAAGCGATTGGTCAAGCAGCACGTAAAGAACTCATGGAAATTATGGATCAAAAGGTTCATCTTTTTCTCTTTGTGAAAGTGCGCGATAATTGGGATACCGATCCAGAACGTTATCGCGAAATGGGATTGGATTTTTTAAAATAAGATTTTTAAAAATAATTAAAGTAAAATGAAGTGGAAAGAACAAGCTGTTATTCTTGGTACACGCCAATATGGTGAAACAAGTGTTATTCTTGAGGTTATGACACGTGAACATGGTCGTTATATGGGAGTGGTAAAAGGGGGGCGATCGCGTCGTATGGCAGCTCTTCTTCAACCTGGAAATTTTGTGGAGGCTGAATGGTGGGCTCGTTTAGAAGAACATTTGGGACTTTTTCGGCTTGAAGCTCTTGATTTACATGCGGCAAGATTAATCTGTCTACCAGAAGCACTTTATGCTTTGCAATTGATAGCTTTTCATTTGCGACTTCTTCCCGAACGTGATCCGCACCCCGTTTTATATGATATTTTACACCTTTTTATGCAGAATTTTGATGAACCATTTGTAAATGCAGAATTGCTTGTACGTTTTGAAATGCGGCTTCTTGAAGAACTTGGTTTTGGTCTTGATTTATCTTGTTGTGCTGCAACAGGTCGTCAGGAAAGGCTTCATTACGTATCACCAAAATCTGGACGGGCTGTCTGTGAAGAAGCAGGGGAACCTTGGAAAAAAAAGCTTCTCATTCTACCACAATTTCTTGTGCAAAGAACGACTCGTCCTACTGATTCTAGTGACATAATAAATGGTTTTATACTGACGGGTTTTTTTCTTATGCGTCATGTCTGGGAGCCACGAGATATAAAGCAGCCGTCAGTGCGCATGAATTTGATACAATTATTTGAGCGCCAATTTGATATACAAGCATTAATTTATTAATCTGATGATAATTGAATGGGAAAATGAAAGTTTTAAAGACAATTGCTGAAGTCCGACAATATACTTCAGAGGAACGACGTTTAGGTTTTTCGATTGGTTTTGTTCCAACAATGGGGGCATTGCATGATGGTCATCTTGCATTAGTACAGTATGCAAGAGCAATGTGTGATCGCGTATTGGTTTCTATTTTTGTCAATCCAAAGCAATTTGGACCTCATGAAGATTTTGCTCAATATCCAAGAGATTTGAAGGGCGATTGTGCTTTGTTAGAAGAAGCAGGTGTTGAATGTGTTTTTGCCCCTTCTGTAGATGAAATGTGGCCACTGGGAAATGATACAATTGTGCAAGTGAAAAAATTATCACGTATTTTGATGGGAAAATTACGTCCAGGGCACTTTTGTGGTGTGACAAGCGTTGTTGCTAAACTTTTTAACATTGTCCAACCAGATAAGGCTTTTTTTGGGGAAAAGGATTTTCAACAAATTTTAATTATTCGGCGTATGGTTGAAGATTTGGCTTTTCCTATTGAAATTGTTGGAGTTCCTATTCTACGGGAGTCAGATGGTGTAGCTTGTTCTTCACGCAATCAGTTTTTAACATTAGAAGATCGTAAAGCTGCCAAAATTATTCCTGAAAGTGGGAAAGCAGCTGAAAAGCTTTACCATGAAGGTGAACGGTCGGTTGATAAATTATGCAAAACTGTTCGTGATATTTTACAACAAGAAACGCGTGCAATCATTGAAGCAATAGATTTACGGGATATGGAAACTTTATGCGTGGTTAAAGGAACATTGAATAAACCAGCAGTTTTACTTCTTACTGTTCGCTTTGGAGAGGTAAGGCTGATTGATCAATATATATTGCAAGAGAAGGGCGGAAAATGAGTGTACATAAAACCGTAAAGCGTATAACATCTTCCGAAATACGTGCAAGAAAGGGACAACAGCCAATTGTTTCTTTAACAGCTTATCAAGCTTATACTGCGCGGATTGCTGATCCATATTGCGATATCCTTTTGGTTGGTGATAGCGTTGGTATGGTTGTGTATGGGTTTGAGACAACGCTTCCTGTTAATTTAGATATGATGATTTTACACGGACAAGCCGTGGTGCGTGGATCTCAAAAAGCTCTTGTGGTTATTGATATGCCTTTTGGCTCTTATGAGGAAAGTCCAGAGCAAGCTTTTTTTAATGCATCGCGTATTCTTGCTCAAACGGGGTGTGGTGCAGTTAAGCTTGAAGGTGGTGTTTATATAGCGGAAACAATTGATTTTTTGTGTAAACGTGGCATTCCAGTGATGGGGCACATCGGTCTCACACCCCAGGCGGTGAATCGTTTTGGTGGTTTCAAAACACAAGGACGAAAACAGAGTGATTGGCAAAGAATTGAAGCCGATGGGGCTGCAATTGAGGAGGCCGGTGCTTTTGCTATTGTTTTAGAAGGGATTGTCGAACCTTTAGCAGTAAAACTGACAGAAAAGCTTTCTATCCCTACGATCGGTATTGGTGCATCCAATCAGTGCGATGGACAAGTATTGGTTATGGAAGATATGTTGGGCTATGGTGCTCATGTGCCAAAATTTGTACGCCGTTATGGAGACCTTGAACAAGCCATGGAAACTGCAATAAAGAATTATGCAAAGGATGTCACATCTCGTGCTTTCCCAGCGGATAATGAAGTTTATAAACTAAAATAAACTTCAGTTTAAGATGAAAAGTTTGACAAGGGAACATTTGTTGTTTTGATAATGAAAGTGCATTATTTCATATATTTTGTATGCAATTTGAGCTGTGCTTTTTTTTTAAAGAAAGCTTTCTTAAGGAACTCAACTCCTATTTCGCGACGGCGTCTGTGAATGGTATAACGGTAAAGCTCCTATGAAGTGTACAATTTACAGAGCACTAGCATCTTTACGCTTCATAAGAGACATTTTAAATTCTTTCTTTAAAAGTTTTTACCCATATGCCGGTCCCACTTATGACGTGCAAGAGAATGATTTTGATTGATTCAATATAAACAGATTTGAAATGAGTGAATCTCACGATATTAGGGGCTCTCATTCAACATGAAAAAATAATGAATTATTATTATAAATCAGTGTGATGAGTCTTTAATGATAGGGAATCAACAATGCGAAGAGTCTATAATCTTTGGGCATCCAAGGCATTGAAGCGAGTTAAAAATGCGTTTTCAATTTGTTGGGTAGAATAGGGGTATAAATTAAGATCATCGGGTAAAATATTATTGGGAGAGCCAAAATAGCGAAGGGCTTCTTCTGTACTAAATCCAGCAAGCGTAATCGCTTCATAATATGCAGCGATACGGTCGGCTTGTTTGATTTTTTTTAAAAGTTTTTGAGAAAGATCAACGGGAAGAGAAAAGCGCATGTGGATAGCATCTTGGATGCCCTTTTCAATGCGTTCATATTGTGTTCCTATGACAGCTTTAAAGGGGGAAATCATATCGCCGATGACATATTCTGGAGCATCATGAAGAAGAGCATAAAGACATTCGTTGCTTCCCGATTGTGGAAAAAGTTTTTGAAATATTTGTTCAACCAAAAGTGAATGTTGTGCAACAGAATAGGCATGCTCCCCTCGTGTTTGACCGTTCCAACGTGCCACGCGAGAAAGTCCATGGGCAATATCCTCAATTTCAACATCAAAAGGAGAAGGGTTGAGAAGATCAAGTCTGCGTCCAGAGAGCATTCTTTGCCAAGCGCGTGCTTCTCCATTTTTTAATAATTCAGCTTTAGCCATGCATATTTTCTATAGTATTTTCAGGAAAGGTAAAATTCATATTTTCAGCAATGTTTATAGTGACAGGAATGTTTTTTACAGTAAAGGGGATGTTATGGTCCATAGAATCTTTGACGTGATCAATACGCATTAAAGCGAGAGCCTCATTTTCTACACACGTTCCCAAGTAGCCAAGCACTTTTGTTCCTGCTTCAATGCTAGATTGAGGGGTTAATTCACACTGGCCTTTTACAATAAAAATACGGCGACGTGCTGCACGGCGGTGGTGCATTCGTGAAACAATTTCTTGTCCAATATAACATCCTTTATTGAATGAGAGTCCATTGATTTGATCGTAATTAATATCATGAGGAAAGACTTTGCCAACTTCATAGTCTTGACCACTTTCCGCAATTGCATAACGGATACGCAATTGATTCCATGTATCATGATACTCTGAAGTCAAAAAAGGTTTTTTGCCATAGATTCGTATTATTTTTTCTTGTTGTGGGAAGCGTTTATCAACAAAACTTGAATCAAAATTTAAAGTATCTGATTCATTATTCAAAGAAACCGTAACAAGCTCTTGTAATGGTTGTGTAATTTCTACTTTTTTACGCAGCTTATAGAGCAACAGACGTTGGTGAAGCGTATCAGCTAAAGGCATTCTGATATCAATCAGGTAACCATTTTCTTTTTTTCCGATAAGAAAATCAGCAAGAATCTTTCCTTGTGGGGATAAAAGGGCTCCAGGGAAAAGTTCCTGTGGACTGATTTTTTTTACATCTGTCGTGATCAAGGATTGTAGAAAATCTGTTGCTTCTTCGCCTGTAATTTGAATAAGCCCGCGGTTTTTTAAGCAAATGGCATTTTGTTTTTCAATCATGGTTCTTGCCTTTCTGCTCAAAGTTACATAATCGATAAGTGAGCAATATGTAAGGAGCGTGGCTATGTTTAAAACATTTGATACAATTTTTAAAGGTGCAACACTTGTGAATCATGATGGAAGAAGCAAGCGTGATATTGGTATTACAAATGGTCGTATTGCTGAAATAGGCAACCTTACATGTGCATCGGCTAGTGAGGTCATTGATTGTACGGGGCTTCATATTTTACCAGGAATTATTGATAGCCAAGTGCATTTTCGTGAGCCAGGAAATGAATATAAGGAGGATTTGGAAAGTGGCTCGTATTCTGCTGTGTTAGGGGGTGTTACGGCAGTTTTTGAAATGCCTAATACCAATCCGTTGACAACATCAGAAGAAACATTAAACGATAAGGTTAAACGCGGATTTCATCGAATGCATTGTGATTTTGCATTTTGGGTTGGAGGAACGCGTGAAAATGCCCATGAACTCTCTGAGTTAGAAAGACTTCCCGGTGCGGCTGGAATTAAAGTCTTTATGGGGGCCTCTACCGGTGATCTTTTGGTTGATGATGATGAAAGTGTACGCCTTATTTTGAAGAATACACGCCGTCGTGCAGCTTTTCATTCTGAAGATGAGGCGAGGCTCAAAGAGCGTAAAATATTGCGTATTGAAGGGGATGCATCGTCACATCCGATTTGGCGTGATGAAGTTGCGGCATTAAAATGTACGCAGCGTTTGGTAAAAATTGCCCATGAGACGAAAGCACGGATTCATGTGTTACATCTTTCGACAGAAGAAGAAATTGATTTTCTAAAAAAACATAAGGATGTTGCAACAATTGAAGTGACACAACATCATTTGACTCTCACGGCTGATGATTATAAGAAGTTTGGTACATTAATTCAGATGAATCCGCCTATTCGTGAGTCGCGCCACCGTGAAGCTCTTTGGTACGGTGTTCAACAAGGAATTATTGATGTCTTAGGCTCAGATCATGCGCCTCATACTCTTGAAGAAAAACTTCAACCTTATCCCTCTTCACCTTCAGGAATGACAGGGGTGCAAACAACAGCAGCAATTATGTTGACACATGTGAATGAAGGAAAAATATCTCTTGAACGTTTTGTTGATCTCACTTCACATGGCCCTAGTCGTATTTTTGGTATAAGCTGTAAAGGGCGCATTGCTGTTGGGTACGATGCTGATTTAACCATTGTTGATCTTAAGAGAGAAGAAATTATTACGAATGGCTTAATTGGTTCGCGTGCCGGTTGGACACCTTATGATGGTCAAAAAGTTAAAGGTTGGCCTGTTGGGACTATTATCCGTGGTATGCGCGTTATGTGGGAAGGTGAAATTGTCACACCTTCACAAGGAGAGCCTGTTAAATTTATGGAAACTTTGGTGTAAACAGATTAAAAAGTATGCCGTAAAATATCATCTTTTAGAGTGATGATATAGGGTATGTCAGCCTCTTTGGCACATAAGTGTTTTTTATGCGTGGTGAATATTCTTAGGCTTATTTGTAGAAACTATGAAGCAAATTACATGAGTGGGAAGCCAAGAGGAATCTTGTTCAACAAGAACCTAGATTATTTACAGAGCAAATTTAGTTAACAATCTTCATCCTTTGAGGTGTGGGGAGGAAGCCAAAGAACGATTTTGTATGGGGAAAAAGGCGCTCATACGAATAAAAGCGTATCGAGACATTATTCTTTAAAAGTTTCTCTATTTTCAGAGCTGGTTTATTGCTCCCCGCATTTGTGAGAGGAATATCATTGATATCGCTAAAATGGAGAAAGATACTTTTTGCATAGATTAATTATTTATAATGCATGAGGAGGTTTTCAGATAAAATTCTTCCTTCCTCGATGTATCTTTGATTGGCTTCAATGGCTGCTTGGGTACAATGGTGATAATTTTCTGAGAAAGCACGATACGCTTCATTAAACGCTTCATAAAAATAAGCACGTCTTTGTGGAATGGGGTGTTCTGCTTCAATTAGTGCATTCATATAATCATACCATTGGTTTGTTGGAGGCTCGCAAAGATTTTGGAGAGAATGCAATGATCCCAAAATTTCTGCTAGTCGGAGTAATTTTTTTTCATAAGGTGGAGATTGTTGCGCAAAGGTTGGCATTGAAATGACAAGAAATATTAAAATAATGATGTTCATCAATCTATTACGCATTATTTTTATTGCTTTCTTTGAATAAAACTCTGTACAGATAAAATAATTTTGTCATGAGAACTGTGTAAAAAAATAGAGTTAATTGCTACATTATTCTCAATTATTGATTATAAAATATAGGGCGTAAGAGGCAGTAAGGAACCCATTGTGGAATATTGAAAATACTGACGAAGCTTTGTGTGGTTAAAAATTTAAGATTTGCTTCCTGAAAGCTATCTATTTTTCACATAGGTTTATATTGTGTTGCCTATAGAATTTTTTCTAAGCTCGTTTTCTTTAAGAAGGGAAAGCATCTCTAATGATAGAATGCTTTTGTTCAATCAAATAAAATAGATTGTTTTTATGATAAATGATGGATACAGCCGTGAATACAATGGGAAAATGGTAAGAAGAATTTACTATAAGAAAAAAGTTTTTAGCCTAAACCGCGTAATACGATAATTTGAGATAAGATGCATCTAAAAGGAGCGGTGCATAATATCGTCTATGGAGTCAATAATGAAAGAGTTGCGATTTTATAATACGCTGACACGTAAAAAAGAAAATTTTACACCAATAGATCCGACAAGAGTACGTCTTTATGTTTGTGGACCGACAGTTTATGATTATGCGCATGTAGGAAATGCACGCCCTGTCATTGTTTTTGATATTTTATTTCGTTTATTGCGTCATGTTTATGGCAATGAGCATGTTCTATATGCGCGTAATATTACAGATGTTGATGATAAAATTAATGCACGAGCAGCTTTTGAATATCCAAACTTGTCATTGAATGACGCCATTCGTCAATTAACAGAACGTACATATTGCCAGTTTCAACAAGATACAATAGCACTTGGTTGTCTATTACCAACCAGTCAGCCGCGCGCAACCGAGCATTTAGAGGAAATGCGCTCTTTAATTGAAAGATTGCTTGAAAAGGGGCACGCTTATAAAGCGGAAAATCATATATTATTTTCTGTAAGTAGCATAAAAAATCCTCCCCACTATGGGGCATTTGCAAATCGTTCTTTAGATGAAATGAGGGCGGGGGCGCGTATTGATGTTGCTGCTTATAAAAGGGAAGAGATGGATTTTGTTTTATGGAAACCTTCTGTGGAAGGGGAGCCAGGTTGGGAATCGCCGGCCGGAATTCCTGTTTTAGGTCGTCCAGGTTGGCATATTGAATGTTCTGCGATGTCAATGGCAAAGTTATTAGCGCCCTATGGCGGTGGTTTAACTTGTGATGATCCAACCGCGAATGTTTTTGATATCCATGGTGGTGGACTTGATTTAATTTTTCCTCATCATGAAAACGAGATTGCACAAAGTTGTTCAGCTTTTGGGACGGAGCGAATGGCAAATTTTTGGATGCATAATGGTTTTTTACAAGTTGAAGGCAAAAAGATGTCGAAAAGCTTTGGCAATTTCATAACTATTCGTTCTGTTTTAGAGAATAATTTTTTGGAGTTTAATGGTATTTTAATCGATGAAATGAAGAAAAATTGGGCTGGTTTGTCTGCGCGTTTTTCGATGTTGCAAACGCATTATCGTGAACCATTAAATTGGACAGCGCAGCGTTTAATACAATCGAGTGGCGAACTATATCGTTGGTATGAATTGCTTCGCAGCAAAAAAAGTGAGATGGAAAACAATGAAGCAATTAATGATACTTTGATAGATGCACTCAGTGATGATCTTAATACTCCAAAAGCACTGACTCTTTTGCGAAAGTTTTATAAAGAAGGGAATGCGCTGGCTCTTGCTAATGGGATGAATTTATTAGGACTGTTACGACAAGAATGGATTAAAGAAATAGACTGCCCATTATTTATAAAAAAAACTTTTCTTGATTCAAAATTTATTGATCAACGTATTGCTGAAAGACTACGACTTATCCATAATAAAGAGTGGGAAGCAGCGGATACAATTCGTGATGAGCTTGCAGCGGAGGGGGTTCTTTTAAAAGACAGTAAGGATCCGCAGAGTGGTGAGCGCATAACTGTGTGGGAAATAAAACGATTTTAATTTTCCTATTCCAGCAGCTTACATAAATAAAGGGAGGAAAATTTGATGGAATTTTTATATCATTATGGGTATATCGCGCTTAAGCTGGCTGTAGGTCTTGTTGCCTTCTTATTTATTTTAAGAACGACGGGGCGGGGGAGCCTTAGTCAGATGACACCAGTTGATTTGGTCAGTAATTTTGTTATGGGAGGTATTATTGGAGGCGTTATTTATAATCAGAGTATTAGTAGCATTCAATTATTGCTTGTTTTACTCATCTGGCAAACCTTGATTACATCTTTTAATTTTTTTGCACGCTATTCAGTTTTTTTTCGTCGTCTTATTGCAGGGCGGAATGTTACATTAGTTTTAGATGGGGTTTTCCAAATAGATAAGATTAAGAACTTAGGGATCAATGTTAATGATCTCATTACGATGTTACGTCTTAAAGGGTGTCACTTACATGAAGCCGCTTTTGTTCGTTTGGAAACCAATGGTGATTTCACTGTCATTAAAAAGGAAGAAGGGAAGAAATCGACGATTTTAATAGAAAATGGTGAAGTTATTGATGATGGACTTAAAGAGATTGGTAAAACAAAAAAGTGGCTTCAGGCAGAATTGAAAAAAAACCATGTAAAAGTTGAAAATTTATTTGCAGCAGAGTGGTATGAAAATACAGATAAAAATAATAAATTGTATAGTGGATTATTTCTTGTTCCTTTTTCAAAAACAGTCTAACTTTAAATAACGAGTGGGTATAGCTTATTGGAAGCGTAATGAAGAGATAAATCTATAAACAACCACAGGGGGGTATTTTGCCTTTTTCGTGTGGATGATAGAGAAGTAAGGACTTTATGAAACGCAATGAAATGACAAAGACTGTATCATCAGATACAGGCAGAACTCTGCACACACTTTACAATTTATGGCCCTATATGTGGCCAGTAGGGCGACGTGATCTAAAAATACGTGTGCTATGGGCAATATTTTATCTTGTTTTGGCTAAGCTCGTTCTCATATCTGTACCGTATTTCTTTAAATATTCTACGAATGTGCTTGATTCAAGCTTTCAGCTACCTGAATGGTTCCCATCCAGTTTGATTATTCCCATCATGCTCGTTTTGGCATATAATGTCGCACGTATTATGCAGGCTGGATTAAATCAATTACGCGATTCTCTTTTTGCCACTGTTGGTCAATATGCTGTTCGTCAATTGGCTTATAAAACCTTTGTACATATGCATGAGTTATCCTTGCGATTTCATTTGGAACGCCGAACTGGTGGGCTTTCTCGTGTGATTGAGCGTGGTACAAAAGGAATTGAAGCGATCGTAAGATTTTCAATTCTGAACACAGTACCGACAGTTCTAGAGTTTATATTAACGGCACTTGTATTTTACATAAGTTATGGGTGGCATTATCTTCTCATCGTTGTTGCAACGGTTGGATTATATATCTTGTTTACCATTAAGGCGAGTGATTGGCGCATTCGTATTCGGCAACAAATGAATACAGCAGATACTGAGGCCAATACGCGTGCAGTTGATTCTCTTTTGAATTTTGAAACGGTGAAATATTTTGGCAATGAAACTCTAGAAGCCGATCGATTTGATGCTTCTATGGTAGGTTATGAAAAAGCCGCAACAAAGATTTGGACATCGTTAAGCTGGCTTAATTTTGGTCAGGCTCTTATCTTTGGTATTGGAATGACGATCATGATGCTGATGTCAGCTTATGAAGTTTTTTATAAAACACAAACTTTGGGTGATTTTGTTTTTATTAATGCACTTTTAATGCAACTTTCCATTCCACTGAATTTTATTGGTTCAATTTATCGTGATATTCGACAAGGTTTGACGGATATTGAAGCAATGTTTGATCTTTTAGATGTTCAGAAGGAGATCGTTGATAAATCGGATGCTAAACCGTTAGAGATAAGGGATGGGACCATTCGTTTTCATCAGGTAAAGTTTTCCTATGATTCGACACGTCAGATTCTCAGAGATATTGATTTTGAAGTTCCTGGAGGAAAAACAGTCGCCATTGTCGGTCCATCTGGTGCAGGTAAATCAACTATTTCTCGGTTGCTTTTTCGGTTTTATGATGTTGACGCGGGTTCTATCACAATTGACGGGCAGGATATTCGTGACGTAACACAAAAGAGTTTGCGTGAAGCGATTGGCATGGTCCCACAAGATACAGTGTTATTTAATGATACAATTGCCTATAATATTTGCTATGGGCGTCCAAGTGCTACAGATGAAGAAATGCGCAAAGCTGCTGAAATGGCACAAATATCAAAATTTATTGAAATTTTACCGGAAGGTTTTCAGTCTATGGTAGGAGAGCGAGGTCTCAAATTATCAGGTGGTGAAAAACAACGTGTGGCTATTGCACGGACACTTTTAAAAGCCCCCCCACTTCTTATTTTAGATGAAGCAACATCGGCTCTTGATACGGCGACTGAACAGGAAATTCAACAAGCATTGGATATTGTAAGCCGTGGACGTACAACACTGATTATTGCTCACCGTCTTTCTACTGTCATCAATGCTGATGAAATTTTGGTTCTTAAAAGTGGTCGTATTATTGAAAATGGGGCGCATACAGAGCTTTTACGCAAGAAAGGTTTATATGCTTCAATGTGGAATAAGCAGCTTGAAGCATCGAAAGCTGAAGAAAAATTACGTAAAATACGTGAAGAAGATGAGACGAGTGTTGTTAATCGTAAAAAATAAATAGGGCAAAATGTAATCTATATCTTTATATGGAGTGATTGATTAAATACATAAAAAGACACAAGAGGAACAAAAAGATTTGTTGCTTGTTTGAGTTTACGATGAATAGGAAATTATATGAGTATTCTGCAATCTTTCCATAATAGCTTTGTACCGGTTCATAAAGAGGGTTATCCTTTTATTGTAGCGTTTTTTGTTATTTCGCTCATTCTTGGTTGGATATGGAGTCCGTTGTTTTGGTTTGGTCTCGTTCTCACGGTGTGGTGTATATACTTTTTTCGTAATCCAGATCGTGTGATCCCTTTAAATTCAAATTGGGTTATGTCGCCTGCAGATGGGCGTATTTCATTTGTGGAATCATGTGTTCCACCTGAAGAATTAGGATTAGGGAAAGATGAAATGATCCGTATTTCCATTTTTATGGATGTTTTTTCATGCCATATTAATCGTATTCCTATCAGTGGTACAGTAGAGTCTATCGTTTATCATCCAGGTCGATTTACCAATGCTGAGTTTGATAAAGCTAGCCAGTTTAATGAGCGTAATGGTGTGGTAATTGATAGCAAACATGGTAAAATCGGTATCGTACAAATAGCGGGAATGGTTGCACGCCGGATTGTTTGTTGGTCAAAAGAAAACGATGCCGTTATGACTGGTGAGCGATTTGGATTGATTCGTTTTGGTTCTCGCCTTGATATTTATATACCAACTGAAATGAAATTGCGTGTTGCAGTTGGACAGACCGCAATTGCTGGAGAAACAGTTTTGGGTTCTTTTGATGATAAGAGTGCCACAACGGACTTCAGATACGATTAGGACTCACAATGAAAAATTTTTCGCCATTTTCTTCATTCAATCCTGAGGGGCAGCATGATGATGTTGCAAGTCGGCGGCGTTCACCTACATCAATGCGGTATGTCATTCCCAATATCATTACTATTTTAGCAATTTGTGCAGGGATGAGCAGCATTCGTTTGGCTTTTGAACATCGCTATGAAGCTGCTATTTTAATGGTGCTTTTGGCCGCAGTTTTAGATGGTGCTGATGGTCGCATTGCCCGTTTAATAGATGGTAGTTCATCTTTTGGGGCACAGATGGATTCTCTTGCTGATGTTATAAATTTTGGTGTTACCCCTGCACTTATTGTTTATTCTTTTATCTTGAATCAAGCAAATCACATTGGTTGGGTTGCAGCCCTTGTTTATTGTGTTGCTTGTTGTTTGCGGTTAGCACGTTTTAATGTGATGTTGGATAACACCAATATACCTAAGTGGCAGAAAAGTTATTTTGTTGGTGTTCCAGCACCAGCAGGAGCATTACTCCTTTTATTGCCTACCTATTTAGGCGCTCTTGGTTTGGTCCCCAATTGGGGGTGGGCATTATTTTTTAGTCTTTATACTGTAATTATTGCTTTTCTTTTGATTAGTCGTTTACCAGTATGGAATGCAAAAACAATTGATCAAAATTTAAGGCGCGATATCGTTATACCGTGCATGTTGGTCATTGTTATTTATGTCGGTTTTCTTGCGACTTACACATGGAAAACTTTATTGATTACAGCTGTTAGCTATATGATTTTTCTCCCCTGTAGTTTTATCGCTTATAATAAACGTGCTACTTTAGAAGAGAAAAAGGCTGATGCTAAATCTATCCAAGAATCATAAAGTGTTTCATTCTTCTGTTGAGAAGCACAGGAAAAAGAGAGAGTTAAACGATTTACTTCTCCGATGATGATCAATCAGGTACATGATAATCTACAAACCGATTTTTATGAACATTAAAGAGTTTTCCAGTTTCCTTTAAATCAGGTGATAACAAATGTACTATCTTTTTTGCAACCTCTTGTGGTGAAGGGAGAGTTTGTGGATCTTCACCGGGCATAGCTTCAGCGCGCATGGCAGTGCGTGTGGCACCAGGGTTGACACAATTAATCTTAATAGGGGTTTGTTTGAGTTCTTCTGCCCAACAGCGGGCAATCATCTCTAAAGCCGCTTTAGAGGCTGCATAAGCTCCCCAGAAAGGGCGCGCAGCATGCGCAACGCTTGAGGATAACAGAATGGCTCGTCCAGCATCAGATTCACGTAATAAAGGCTCAACAGCTTTCATTAAGCGCCATTGGCTGAAAAGATTTATTTGAAAAACATCTTCAAATACCGTGTTTTCTATATGCGCTATTGGTGAGAGTGTTCCAAGGATTCCTGCGTTTTCAACGATAATATCAAGTTTTTTCCAGCGTTTGGCAATTGAGATAGCAAGAGTATCGATGTTTTCCATATGATGCAAGTCAAGGGGAACAAGGGTTGCATGAGCCCCTTTTTCTCGGATTTGATTATCTAATTCAGTAAGTCCACTGACTGTTCGTGCAAGAGCAATAATATGAGCGCCGCGTGCAGCAAGCTCGAGTGCCAAATAATAGCCAATTCCTCTTGATGCGCCAGTAACAAGTGCAACACGCCCATGGAGACTAAAGTCACATTTTGTCATCATTAATCTCTTGTTTTAAGAACAGATGATTGATGAGTTTTGGAGAGATTTTCTTGATCAACCAGTTGCGTAGGATAATATCCAGTAAAATAATGGTCAGTAAATTGTGGATCGGCGTTATTCCGTTTTTCCCCTGCTACAGCAAGATATAATCCATCCGTTGAAAGAAATTCTAATGAATCTGCTCCAATAAAATCACACATAGATTTTAAATCTGGATATTGATTTGCTAAAAGGCTTTCAACTTTAGGTGTATCAATACCATAAAAGTCGGGATAGAAAATCATAGGGCTAGAAATGCGCATATGAACTTCTTTTGCTCCTGCATCACGGAGCATTCGCACAATTTTAAGAGATGTTGTTCCACGTACAATAGAGTCATCAACAAGAATAACACGTTTTCTTTCAATCACAGGACGGTTTGCAGAATGTTTTAACTTGACACCAAAAGCACGAATTTGTTGTGTTGGTTCGATAAAAGTACGGCCAACATAGTGATTACGGATAATACCAAGCTCGAAGGGAATTCCAATTTCTTGTGCATAGCCAATTGCGGCAGGAGTTCCTCCATCAGGAACAGGAACCACAACATCACCCTCACAAGGGGCTTCCTGTGCTAAACGGATTCCCATATTTTTGCGTGTTGCATAGACACTACGCCCTCCAACGATTGAGTCCGGACGGGCAAAATAAACATATTCAAACAAGCAAAGTTTTTCTGGTTTTTCATTTTTGGGTTTTATAATTTTTTTAGTAATTTCCCCATTTTTTTGTATTTCACATATGATGATCTCCCCATTTTTAACATCACGGACATACTTTGCTCCAATAATATCAAGAGCACAAGTTTCAGAACAAAAAATAGGCTTACCATCAAGTTCCCCCATCACAAGGGGTCTAATCCCTGTTGGATCGCGTGCAGCAATAAGCTTTGTACGTGTGAGCGCTAACATAGCATACCCACCTTCTACTTGCCGAATTGCATCAACAAAACGATCAGAGGACGATTCATAACGTGAGCGGGCAATAAGATGAAGAAAAACTTCTGAATCTGATGTTGATTGACAGATAGCTCCAGAAGCGATGAGTTCACGGCGTAATGTAAGACCATTGGTAAGATTACCATTATGAGCAATAGCAATGCCTCCAGCTTTTAATTCAGCAAAAAGGGGTTGAACATTGCGTAATGCTACTTCTCCAGTTGTTGAATAACGGGTATGTCCAATAGCGCGATTTCCTGGTAAGCGTGCAAGTGTTGTAGGATTTGTATAGTGATCACCAACAAGACCTAAATGCTTTTCTTGATGAAACATTTTATTATGGTAGGAAACAATACCAGCTGCTTCTTGCCCACGATGCTGAAGTGCGTGGAGTCCAAGAGCTGTTAATGTTGCTGCATCTTCATGCCCAAGAATACCAAAAACGCCACATTCTTCATGAAGGGTATCATCATCTAACGAAAATTCTTGACAGAAAACATCACTTTTTATCATCATATTCTTTCAGTTGTGATACGGAGGAATCATTAATATCACATTTTACATCATTTAGTTCTCTTTCCTCATGAAAAACTATTCTTTATTTTTTAAAATTATCTTTTTATGAGAGTGTTGCTCATACGTATGTTTATTGCTGTCTTTAAACAAATTTTCCGCCTTTTCGAGAACAGATCCAATATCTTTTGGGAGTATTTCCCAAACTTTTTGTCCTAGTGAATCTAAAATAGGCCTTGTTTTTGCATTTTTTAACCAATTCGCTTGAAGCTCGGGTTTAATCAGTGCATTAATCAGCAACATACCGATGACCATGATAAGTAAACCGCGAAGTGCTCCAAAAATAAAACCAATAGCACGGTCAAGGATACCAATTCGACTATCAATAATAAAATCAGAGATCTTCATTGTAATAATTGAAGTAATAATGAGAACAATAATAAAAATCGTGACCAATGTTGTGATCAATGCAATCATTTTATTAGAGAGATAGTGTTCAAAGAAAGGTAAGACAGGCTTGAATAAAAACAGTGTCGTAATAGCTGCAACTGCCCAAGAAATCAACGATAACACTTCACGTGAAAACCCTCGAAGCATAGCAAGAAAAGCGGACAACAGGATGATTACTACGACAATTCCATCAAGGATTGTTATGATCATTTGTTTGTTCCTTATACATAAAGTTGTGTTCTTATAAGTCTGTGTACAAATATATTTTTTGTTCTTATAGCAAGGATCTTTTGTATTTTATAGAGTTTTTTCTATATTATCATATCTGTGGTGCAGATCATTTTTTACTTACGGTAAGAGTAGCAACGAGTTCGGGAAGGTCGGAGAAAGTTTTTTGTTGAAAATTGAGCGACTTCATCATTTCGGTTGTTGTTGTGGGATGAAATGCTCCTTGAAAGCCGAGTTTTTTTGCTTCATTGATGCGCTGTGCTGAATGTGAAACAGCGCGGGTAGCTCCTGAAAGACTGACTTCACCAAAATATACATAATCCGTTGGCAATGCGATATTGGCAAGAGAGGATACCAAAGCAGCGGCTACAGCTAAATCAGCAGCGGGTTCTGATATGCGATATCCACCTGCTACGTTCAGATAGACATCATGCTGTCCAAAACGAATGCCGCAATGGGCTTCTAAAACGGCAAGAATCATAGAAAGGCGATTTCCATCCCATCCGACAACCGCACGTCTTGGTGTCCCAAGGGAAGAAGGAGCAACAAGCGCTTGAATTTCTACGAGTATCGGGCGTGTCCCTTCCATTCCCGCAAAAACAGCAGCACCTGGTGCTTTTTCATTACGTTCTCCTAAAAACAATTCGGATGGATTTATCACTTCGCGTAATCCTTTATCAGACATTTCAAAGACACCAATTTCATCTGTTGGTCCGAAGCGATTTTTTACAGTTCTAAGAATGCGATAATGATGTCCTCCTTCACCCTCAAAATAGAGAACGCCATCAACCATATGTTCAACAACTCGAGGACCAGCAATTTGCCCATCTTTTGTAACATGACCAACAAGAACAACGGCGGCTCCTGTTTTCTTGGCAAAGCGGATCATTGCTTGAGCACCGATACGTACTTGTGTGACAGTGCCTGGTGATGAATCTGCTGTATCTGACCATAGGGTTTGAATCGAATCGATAATCACCATATCAAGGTTTTTATGTTCGCTTAAGGTTGCCAGAATATCTTCAACATTGGTTTCAGCAGCAAGTTTCACTTCTGTATTGTTAGCTTCAAGCCTTTGTGCGCGCAGACAAATTTGCGCAATAGCCTCTTCACCTGAAACATAGATGACATTATATCCTTTACGTGATAAAGCAGCGGCTGTTTGTGTCAGCAATGTTGATTTACCAATACCCGGGTCACCACCAACAAGGAGTGCCGATCCACGGACAAAGCCTCCACCGGTAACACGATCAAGTTCAGCAATACCAGAATGAATACGTGGAGCATCTTCGATATTTCCAGAAAGAGATGTGAGTGTGACGATGCGTCCTTTACGAGCATTCTGCTTAGGAGCACTTCCTATGCCGCCATTTATAGTTTCTTCGATAAGGGAATTCCATTCTCCACAAGCACTACATTTTCCCGCCCAACGAGAATGGACCGTTCCACAATTTTGGCAGATAAATTGAATACGATTACGCGCCATGTTGATTTAACCAATTTGCTCTGGAAGATAATTGCTATCGGCCAGATCACTGAATCGTGTGAAATCAGATTGAAAGGCAAGTGGCACGATTCCTGTCGGCCCATGGCGCTGTTTTGCAATAATAACATCAGCTTTTCCAAAAGCTTTGTCCATTATTTCTTGCCATTTTGTATGTTCCAAGCTACCTAACTTTGGTTCTTCATTTTTGAGATAATATTCTTCGCGATAGACAAACAGAACAATGTCGGCATCTTGCTCAATTGAACCAGATTCACGTAAATCTGAAAGTTGTGGACGTTTATCTGTTCTATTTTCTACTTGACGTGAAAGTTGAGAGAGAGCGATAATAGGAATGTTCAATTCTTTCGCTAATGCTTTTAATCCTGTGGTAATTTCTGTGATCTCTTGAACACGGTTTTCTGATGAACGCTTTGAACTGCTTGTCATGAGTTGGATATAGTCAATAAACAAGATATCTAAGCCATGTTGTCGCTTGAGACGTCGCGCACGAGCAGCTAATTGCGTAATTGATATTCCCCCAGTTTGATCAATATAAAGTGGTGCCTTTTGTAGTTGGTTCACCGCACGAATAATTTTTGAAAATTGTTCATCTGAAATATTACCACGCCGAATATCAGAAGAAGAGACTTCTGTTTGTTCAGAAATAATACGTGTTGCAAGCTGTTCGGAGGACATTTCAAGTGAGAAGAATCCTACAATGCCACCTTCATTTTCTTGGATATTGGCATTACGATTATAAGCATTAGCAATATTAAAGGCAATATTGGTAGCCAGTGAGGTTTTACCCATACCAGGGCGTCCCGCAAGGATAATTAAGTCAGATGCTTGTAATCCTCCCATTTTTTCATCAAGTGTTTTAATATGGGTGGCTATCCCGGATAATTGTGAAGAGCGCTTTTTCGCAGCACTTGCCATATCGATAGCTTTTTTGATAGCCTCATTAAAATTTTCAAATCCACCTCCATATTTCCCTTTTTCTGCTAGCTCAAATAACTGATTTTCAACAGTTTCAATTTGTTGGGTAGGCGTGAGCTCTACAGGAGCATCAAAGGCTGTATTGACAACTTGAGTTCCAAGGTTAATCAAAGACCGGCGGATAAAAAGATCGTAAATAACGCGTCCATAATCTTCAGCGTTAATAATAGTGACTGCCTCTGTGGCTAAGCGAACAACATACTGGTAGACAGTAATATCTCCAATTTTTTCTTCCATTTGGATATAGGGCTTGATTGTAACTGGATCTACACGTTTTCCTGTTTTAATAAGGTGAGATAAAACATGATAAATTTTTTGATGCAATGGTTCAAAAAAATGTTCTGGTTTTAGAAAATCTGAAACGCGGTCAAGAGAATCATTGTTGATAAAGATGGCACCAAGCAATGCCTGTTCAGCTTCAATATTATACGGAAGTTGCCGAAAAGAAGGAGAATCTTCTTTTTTTGAAGAGCCTACATTAACAACGTTAGTTTCTTCCATAATATTTTTCCACTAAAATTCCAAGTCTAGCTACTTTAGGCGATAAATTGAAAATCGTATAATTAAAAGAATAGAGCTACAAACCTTCATTTTAAGTTAAAATTATATAATTTTTCAAAGCTCTCTTTTCGTTGCTCATTTATCATTTGTATATTATTTGTGTTACGTCTATCTATTTTATTTTATAATACGTAATTTTAAAGTGGAAGTTTTGGTACTCTAAATTTAAGTATTTTGAAGTTACATGACCTTAAGATTCCAATATCTGTGTAAGCAGAATTACTCTTTTATAACTGAAATTATTTCAGATCATGTGAGGATACAATCAACTTACCGCTCATACAAGCCTTACCCTGAAAGGTAGAACTTTAAATTATTTTTGCTTTATATGCTGAAAACAAAAGATATTTCCTCTTAGTTATATCATCATTCTCGGCATGTAATGCCTTTAAATAATATATTGCTAATGCTTTCATAAAAATTAGGTTCTTTATGTATGATGGCCATAAAATACTCACTTTTAAAGTGTGAGTATTTTATGAGCAATATTTAAAATGGAATAAAAAATATAAAACAGAAAGCAAAAATAGCAATTAAGCTTCTTGATGAGAACTGTTTATATCGTTGTCATTAATTTCTTCTGCCAATAATTCTTCCTGACTTTCTTCTAATAATTCTTCTTGAATATTATATATTTCTTTAGCAGAAGTGAGAGTTTCACCTTCTGCTTGGCGTTGTGCTTCACTGGTAGAACGCGCAACATTAATAATCACGGAAATTTGAACCTCAGGATGTAAGCTAAGAGTGATAGTGTGAAGACCAATCATTTTTATTGGATGGTTAAGTTCGACTTGATTTCTCCCAATAGAAAAGCCTTCATCTGTTATAATTTCAGCAATATCACGTGTTGACACAGAACCATAAAGTTGTCCTGTTTCACCAGCAGAACGAACAACAATGAATGATTGTCCATCAAGTTTTTCAGCAACTTTTTGCGCTTCGCTTTTGCGTTCAAGATTACGTGCTTCAAGTTGTGCACGTTGTATCTCAAAATGTTTTTTATTGGCTTCATTTGCACGTAAAGCTTTACCTTGAGGCAAGAGAAAATTACGCGCATAACCATCTTTAACTGAGACAATATCACCCATTTGACCAAGACGAGGAATGCGCTCAAGTAAAATAATATCCATAGTTTTTCCTTTCGAACAAATAAATTTAGTGGAGTTTTTTGCGTGATTGAAAATTATATTGAATAGCAGCCCAAATTCCCATCAAAAGCATCATGAAAACAATAGGTGGAGTAAAAACGACTGTTAAAATAGCAATATAAACAAGAGAAAGTATAATAATCCGACCGTTTACCCCTTTTGTAATATTGTGAAGATATGCTAGACCGCTAATTAATATGATGACAGTGTATGCAGTACTAAAGACACGGGTACTCAAGTTAAGAGAAGCGCTCAACTCAATCATCGATGCTATGCAAACAATAATGAAAATAACAATTCCAGAAATTGGAAGGCGGAGAGTTTGGCTCCAATCATCACGAGGTCTTTTCAGCCATTTCATGTGTTGTGCTGCTATCATGGAAAAGTAAAGGTTAGCAATGAGAAAAACCAAACTATAAAGAGTCAAAGAAACAGCAGTAAAAGTTGCTGGATGCGTCATTAAAAGCTCACTAAAAGCGCGTATATCGGCTTCTTTTATTGACTGTGATTGTTGCAGAGTTTGTGCTATGTTTTCGGTGATTTTTTTTGCAATGACGGGTGTGGAAGGACGGGTTTGAACATAGAGCCCAATGAAAGTTGCTATAAGAGCGATAAAATTAGTTAAATGAAAAATAACCGATGATAATGGATACCATATCAGTTCGTTTTCTTTTTGCGCTGGTCGTGCAAGCCCAAGAAGCCAAGAAGCATAGACAGCAGGAAGGAAAAATAAGAACATCAAGCCAAGAGCAATATAGGTATTAGTGGTTATGATAAGAACAACAGTGGCACTTATGAGGGCGATGAGACTGGCTAGTGTTCCTTGACCGAACGCAACAATAAAAATTGGCAATGAAAGAAAGCAGCCAAGAAGAAGAGAAAAAAAGGGCGCGATATTTGCAACACTGATGATTGCCATTCCTATTACAACAGCAAACAATCCTGCTAAAATACCGGTTAATATCTCATAGGTACGATTTTTTTTCATTTATTGCTGTCCTGCTTTCTGCAGTTAGGGGCGTGTCAATACCCCAACTTTGACATGTAATAGCTTAACATAGGATGCAACAAGCTATTTTTTTAATCATATAAGAAAAGCAACTGGAGAAACTCTCCAGTTGCATAGCGTATTGAGCGTTTACTTTATAACGTACGGAAGTAAGCCTAAAAAGCGAGCACGTTTGATAGCATTAGCTAATTCACGCTGTTTTTTCTGACTAACAGCAGTAATCCGTGAAGGAACAATTTTCCCACGTTCGGAAATATAACGTTGTAACAACTTGATGTCTTTATAATCAATTTTGGGAGCATTGGTCCCTGAAAAAGGACATGTTTTACGACGACGATGAAAGGGGCGACGTGCAGAGTTTTGATTGGTATCAGTCATCATTCTACCCCTTCTATAGCATTTTCACGTTGACGACGTGGAAAACGAGGACGCTCTTCATCGTGTCCAATGTGACTATTGCGATCAAGGTGTGAGAGCATAGCAGATTTTTCTTTTTCGTGTTTTTCTACGCGAATGGTCATATAACGCAAAATATCCTCATTGATGCGCATCTGACGCTCCACTTCAGCAATTGCCGAAGCTGGTGCATCAATATTGACCAAGGTATAATAAGCCTTACGGTTTTTACGAATGCGGTAAGCAAGAGGACGAAGTCCCCAATTTTCTATACGCCCAACTTTCCCACCATGTGCTTCAATGACACCTTTGTAGAGACTCAAAAGTTCATCAACTTGCTGCGGTGTAATGTCTTGTCGGGCAAGGAACATATGTTCATAAAGAGCCATTGTTGTTTTGCCTTTCTTCAATTAAATCTTACCGGTTTTAGCGCAAAGCCTCTGCGACTTGTCTTTTTTGGAAATCCAAAGAAGAAAGGACGCGTTTACGATTCGAGACATCCGAGAGCGGAGACACGGGAGGCCGGAAACATTGTATTTCCTACTGATATTTTACAGCCCTCCGTTCAACCTCCAGCTAAAGTGCCGGCAACGAATATTTCATATCTACAGGTTATCTTTTAAAATAGCAAGTTTATGCACATAAAAAAATTGATTTGCTAAATCTTGATATATTTCCCTCGTCTACAAAAAGATAGTACTGTAACATAAAGGAGAGAAAAATGGACTTTTTAAACCAGATTGATGTTACACTCTTTGAAATGTTTGTCGGCAATCATCAAGCTTGGTCGATTGTAGTTTTGTTTAGTATTTTTTGTGCAAAGTTTTTAATTTATATTATTCCTCTCCATCTTTGTGCATTGTGGTTTTGTGGTGGGGAGAGGGAACGATGTGTCGTGCTAAGCATTTGCATGAGTATTTGTTCTGCTCTTTTCATAGGTTATCTCATTTCTCTTTTTTATTTTCATCCTCGCCCATTCGTGGTAGGGTTGACAACACCGCTTATTCAACATCGTGCAACAGCTTCTTTTCCTAGTAATCATGCCTTGACCATTGCATCTTATGCAGCTAACTTTTATTTTTACCGATACAAGGTTGCTTTTAAATTTGCCACGGTGTTTTTGTGCTTGATCTGTTGGGCGCGCATCTTTGTGGGTGTACATTATCCCTTTGATATTTTAGCAGGTGCAATTTTAGGAAGTCTCATAAGTTTGGGTGTTATTCAGTTTATAGCTCCCTACTTTCCTAAGTTTTTATATCAAATTCCGCCTTTAAAATATAATTTTAAGAGTGGTATTCGTTTTAAATAAAGGGCTTTATCTTGATTTGTGCGGATGAATAAGGTCAAAAGAGAATAATTTAATTGTACAATTTTAGGAGTTGATAAATGGGTGCAGCTTTTATTTTTCCAGGGCAGGGAAGTCAACTTGTTGGTATGGGGAAGGCGCTTACAGAGCAATTTATTGCCGCACGGATGGTTTTCGAGGAAGTTGATGATGCTTTGGGTGAGAAATTATCAAAGATCATTTTTGAAGGACCAGCAGATGTTTTAACGTTAACAGCAAATGCACAACCGGCATTAATGGCTGTATCCATGGCTGTCATTCGTGTGATGCAACAATTAGGGCTTTGTATAGAAGAAAAGGTAAAGTTTGTTGCTGGTCATTCTTTAGGCGAATATTCGGCCCTTTGTGCTGCTGGTACATTTACTCTCACAGATACGGCAAGACTTTTGCGTATTCGTGGCAATGCTATGCAGGCTGCTGTCGCGGTTGGTGAAGGTTCTATGGCAGCACTGATTGGTTTGGAAGAGCACACTGTGGAAGAAATTTGCGAAACTGTTTCTGGAGAAGGACTATGTCAGATTGCTAATGATAATGGTGGTGGGCAAATTGTTATTTCAGGTAAAGCAAAAGCAGTTGAGACAGCGGTAGAGATTGCATCAACAAAAGGTGCAAAACGTGCACTTCTTCTTCCAGTTTCTGCACCGTTTCATTCATCTTTAATGCAACCTGCTGCTGATGCCATGAAGAAAGCACTTTTGACTGTTAACAAAATGCCCCCTATTGTTCCTTTGATTGCTAATGTTTCTGTTGCACCTGAGAGCAATCCAGAGCGTATTACTACTCTTCTTGTTGAACAAGTGACTGGGAGAGTGCGATGGCGTGAAACAATAGAATGGATCGCTGCTAATGGGGTTGATACGCTTTTTGAAGTTGGTTCTGGAAAAGTATTAACAGGTTTAACGCGTCGTATTAACAAAGATATAAAGGGGGTAACAATTGGAACAGTTGATGAAATAGAATCAGCGCTAGGCATGCTTGGCGTTTAATCTATAAGGAGTTAAAAAAATGTTTAGATTAACAGGACGTAAAGCTCTTGTAACGGGGGCTTCGGGAGGAATTGGTGAGGCAATTGCACGCTGCTTTCATGCACAAGGAGCCATTGTTGGACTTCATGGAACACGTGAAGAAAAGCTTAGAGAAGTGGCGGCAGAATTAGGGCAGAATGTTTTTGTATTTCCCGCTAATCTTTCTGAACGCCAATCGATTAAACAATTGGCTGAAGTTGCAGAAAGAGAAATGGATGGCGTCGATATTTTGGTTAACAATGCGGGAATCACTAGGGATGGTCTTTTTGTGCGTATGCAAGATAAAGACTGGGATGATGTTTTAGAAGTTAACCTAACAGCAGCTTCTCTTTTGACGCGTGAATTAATACATTCTATGATGCGCCGCCGTTATGGAAGGATTATTAACATTACATCTGTTGTTGGTGTTGTGGGAAATCCTGGACAAACGAATTATTGTGCTGCAAAAGCAGGATTGATAGGTTTTTCTAAAGCATTGGCACAAGAAATTGCTTCGCGAAACATCACTATCAATTGTATTGCTCCAGGATTTATTAAATCTGCAATGACAAACAAGCTTAATGAAAAGCAAAAAGAAGCAATTATGGCTGCGATTCCAATGAAGCGTATGGGGAGTGGGCAAGAAATAGCTGCTGCTGCTGTTTATTTAGCAAGCGATGAAGCAGCCTATACGACAGGTCAAACACTCCATATCAATGGTGGAATGGCAATGATTTGAGTATTTATTTTATTCCACATTGATTTATGATTTGTATTATTTTAGATAGTAACGATTGAAATAGAAAGATGCATCTATTTCTTGAACATGGTCGTTGATCAATTGATGTCGGAATGTCAAATTAGTTCATTTTGTAGGGGATATCCACAGGATGTTTTAAATCATTGCTAAAATCTTTTAAAGTAATGCATCTATTGCTTGATTAGATGAGCCGATATAGTTAACCAAATTATAGGAAAATATAAATTCGAGGATTTCAACATGAGTGATACAGTAGAGCGCGTTAAGAAAATTATTGTGGAACATCTTGGGGTTAATGCTGATAAAGTTGTAGAAAATGCAAGCTTTATCGATGATCTAGGGGCTGATAGCCTTGATACGGTTGAACTCGTTATGGCTTTTGAAGAAGAGTTTGGGGTAGAAATTCCAGATGAAGCTGCTGAAACGATTTTTACAGTTGGTGATGCAGTCAAGTTCATTGATAAAGCTTCTGCATGATTACTAAAGGGCAAAGGCATAAATTGCTTTTGCCTATATTCTTCGGAGCTCTTTTGAAAAGAGAGCTTTGAGATGTGAAGTTTAGTTCAAGGTTAGAAGTTATGAGACGTGTTGTTGTTACTGGTTTAGGATTGGTATCTCCATTAGCTGGTAATATTGAATATAGTTGGAAACGACTTCTTGAAGGAAGAAGTGGTGTCCGACGTATCACTGAGTTTGATGTGTCAGATTTGCCATGCCAGATTGCTGGGCGTATCCCCTTAGGGGATGGAACAGAGGGAACCTATAATGCTGATTTGTATATGGAACCTAAAGAGCAACGTAAAGTTGATGCATTTATTGTTTATGCAATGGCTGCTGCTAACCAAGCGCTTGCAGATGCCGAATGGTTTCCTAAGAGTGATGAAGATCAGATTTGTACAGGTGTGTTAATTGGTTCGGGAATTGGGGGAGTTGAGGGCATTGTTGAAGCTGGTTATACGCTTCGTGATAAGGGACCTCGTCGTGTTTCTCCTTTTTTTATTCCAGGTCGTTTGATTAATCTTGCTTCTGGTTATGTATCTATTCAATATGGTTTACGGGGGCCTAATCATTCTGTTGTAACAGCTTGTTCGACAGGGGCGCATGCGATTGGTGATGCGGCACGTTTGATTATGTTTGGTGATGCAGATGTCATGGTGGCAGGGGGGACCGAGTCTCCGATAAATCGGATATCTCTTGCAGGTTTTGCAGCTTGTAGAGCTCTTTCTACTTGTCGCAATGATGATCCTGAACGGGCGTCACGTCCTTATGATGCTGATCGTGATGGTTTTGTGATGGGGGAAGGAGCAGCAGTTGTTGTTTTAGAAGAGCTGGAACACGCCAAAAAACGAGGAGCGCGTATTTATGCTGAGGTTATTGGCTATGGTTTATCTGGTGACGCTTACCACATTACAGCGCCTTCAGAAAGCGGTGAAGGAGCTCAGCGTAGTATGATGGCTGCTCTTAAGCGTGCACAAGTGAATGTGAGTGAACTTGATTATATTAATGCTCATGGTACATCAACGATGGCTGATTCCATAGAGCTAGCAGCTGTTGAGCGTGTTTTAGGGAATTATGCACCACAAGTATCCATGTCATCAACGAAATCATCTATCGGGCATTTACTTGGTGCCGCCGGTGCCGCTGAGGCTATTTTTTCTGTTCTAGCTATACGGGATAATATAGCCCCAGCGACACTTAATCTTGACAATCCATCGATTGAAACGAAAATCGATCTTGTACCACACAAACCGCGTGAACGAAAGATTGATACGATTCTTTCTAATTCTTTTGGATTTGGTGGGACAAATGCATCGTTGGTGATGCGACGTTTTAGGGGATAATAAGTATTTTTATTTAATTTCTGCTTTTGAGTTTTCTACTTTGTTATAAGGTGAATGAGAAATTATAATATTGTCCTTAATCGCTATTGAGGGGTTATGTCCGATGTGAAAAATGGAAAATCATTAAAGGACGTAAGTGATTCCTCTTCGAATCATTTAGCAGATAGTTATGACATGTTAGTACATAAAAAACGAAAGAAATCATCTATCGTCCGTAATCCGTTGGTTATTCTCGGTCATTTTTTTCTTATGCTGATTGTGGTTATTCTTTTCGCCATAAGTATTCCTCTTTATATTGGAAAAAGTATTTTTGAAGAAAAGGGAAAAATTGAGGAAGAACAAATTGTTCTTATCCATCCTGGCACAGGAATTCGTGAAATTGCTTCATTGCTAGAAAAACGTGGTTTCATTCGATCATCAGATATTTTTGTTTATGGGGTTGGTTATCACCAAAAAACAACGCATCTGAAGGCTGGTGAATATTTAATTCCGGCACATTCTTCGATGCAGGATATTATGGATATTCTTGTGAAAGGAAAATCTATTGAATATACATTTACAGTACCTGAAGGTTTAACGGTTCAGCAAGTTTTCGATCGATTAGCTGCGAATGAAATTTTGATTGGAGATCTTCCAAAAATTTTGCCTCCAGAGGGCTGTTTAATGACGGATACTGTTCGTTTTATTCGGGGGACAACGCGTAAAGAGATTGTAAACAGATTGCGTGAAGGGCAGACAAAATTAATTCATGCTATATGGGCTACGCGTTCACCTGATTTACCCATTAAATCAATTGATGAATTTGTTATATTAGCCTCAATTGTTGAGAAAGAAACGGGAATTGCAGCAGAAAGACCAATGGTTGCCGCGGTATTTTATAACCGCCTTACAAAGCATATGCGTCTTCAATCGGATCCAACAGTTATTTATGGTCTCTTTGGAGGAAAAGGAAAACCATCAGGTCGTGCAATTTATCGTTCAGATCTTGAGAAGCAAACACCATATAATACTTATAAAATTAATGGTTTGCCTCCAACAGCTATTGCAAATCCAGGTCGAGATTCTTTGAAAGCGGTGGCACATCCACCAAGCAGTGATGCACTTTATTTTGTTGCTGATGGTTCAGGAGGGCATGTTTTTTCTCGAACTTTAGAGGAACATAATGTGAATGTTCGCAAGTGGCGAGAATTAAAGGCAAGACATTGAATTTATAATGATAATACATCTTTTTGCATCGTAAATGAGAATGCAAAATATAGTAAAATTTTTCTCTTTAAACTTTTTATGAGAATGATAAAAAATCATTTTCTTGTCTGTCACAAGTGGGATTAGCGTATGGATAAAAATATTTAAGAAAGCAGTGAATACACTGCTAATAACTTATCTCAAAAAAGAGCAGAATAACATTGATAACTGCTAAGAAAACACATTGATTAGGGGAAAGGTTGAGATAATGTATAATTCAAATTTTGGAGAAACATTTATGAACAAAGTAGAGTGATGTAATGACAGTCTTCGAAAGTAAATTGAGTGCTATAAAAATAAATCAACGCCGCGGTTTTTTATTTATTCTCTCTTCTCCTTCAGGTGCTGGTAAATCAACAATTTCTCGATTACTTCTAAAAGATGGAAAATTAGAGCTTTCCGTAAGTATGACCACAAGGAAAAGGCGTCCTAGTGAAGTAGATGGACTGCATTATCACTTTATTTCAAAGGAAGAGTTTGAATATAAGCGTGATAGAGATGAATTTATTGAATGGGCAGAAGTTCACGGGAATTATTATGGCACTTTACGTGAAACTGTTGAGAACGCATTGAGTACTGGCCGTGATATGTTATTTGATATTGATTATCAAGGTACCGAGCAGCTGCAAAAAAAGATGCTAGGAGACACTGTATCTGTTTTTATCCTTCCACCATCAATGAAAGAGCTTGTTTCGCGTTTACATCGTCGAGCAGAAGATAGTCAAGATATCATCAATTTACGATTGGAAAATGCACGAACGGAGTTAAAGCATTGGCGTTCTTATGATTATGTTGTGATTAACGAAGATTTAGATCAGTCTTTATCTTTTATTAAATCAATTTATTTAGCTGAAACCGTAAAACGCGAGCGCTGTTCTTATCTTGACTCTTTTGTTGATGGGCTTATTGCTGAAAAGATCGATAAATGTCTTGATTAAAAAAGGTTGCATAACAAAAAGTGCAATTTTTTAGAGCACTAGATGCGCTAAAGTTACAAATTCTGAAACCGAGAGCGTTTCAGCACGGCGTGTTCCATCAATTCCAGCTTTTTCTAATAGCACTTCACCTCCAAGTGTTTTGAGATTTTGACGAAGCATTTTTCGTCTTTGTCCAAAGGCGGTTTTTGTGACGAGGCTTAGTTTTTGTGCAGAGCAGGCAAGAGGTTGTATTCGCGGAATAATATGAACAACGGAAGAAGTTACTTTAGGTATTGGTATGAAGGCTTGAGGGGGCACATCAAAAGCAATTTTAGCAGTGGTACGCCAGCCAGTTAAGACACTAAGACGTCCATAATGAGTAGATTGGGGTTTAGCTGTAATCCGTTTGGCAACTTCACGTTGAAACATCAATGTCATTGATTCATAAAAAGGAGGCCATGGTTCAGTCAAAAGCCAATTTAATAAGAGTTGTGTCCCAATATTATAGGGAAGATTTGCAATAATGCGAGGTTTTTCGGGGCTTGTTTCAAAGAGTTTTGAGAAGTCTTGCTTCAGTGCATCATTACAAATAATTTTTAATTTTTTAGGATAGTGTTTTTCTATTTCTAAGAGAGCTGGTATGCAGCGTTCATCGCGTTCTATTGCTGTTACAATGGCACCCTTTGCTAGCAAGGCACGTGTGAGACCTCCAGGACCAGGACCAATTTCAAGAACAGGTTTTCCTTCTATATTACCTGCGTGATGAGCAATTTTAGATGTTAAATTAAGATCAAAAAGAAAATTTTGCCCCAAAGATTTATGCGCTTGTAATCCATATATATCAATGACCTCACGTAGAGGAGGGAGATTATCTATTGGCATGGTATTAAACTATTTTCGGCAAGTTGATTTGCAAGTTTAAGAGCAGCAATAAAGCTTTCGGGAGAGGCTATCCCTTTATCAGCAATGTCAAAAGCAGTTCCGTGATCTGGAGACGTGCGAATAAAAGGGAGACCTAACGTGACATTAACAGTGCTATCAAAGTCTAATGTTTTAACAGGGATAAGGGCTTGATCATGATACATACAAATGGCAACGTCATATGCCTTTCTTGCGCATTCATGGAACATTGTGTCGGCAGGCAGCGGTCCTGCAATATTGAGTCCTTTCTTTTTAAGATATTCAATAGCAGGAGTGATAACTTCAATATCTTCTTTTCCCATTGCACCTCCTTCTCCAGCATGAGGATTAAGACCAGCAACAGCTAGTCGGGGTGACGTTATTTTAAACCGTGTTTTTAAGTCACATTCAGTAATAAGTACCGTTTGAACAATTAAATCACGGGTAAGCTGTGAAGGAACATTTTTAAATGGAATATGAACAGTTATTGGTACTGTTTTTAATCGAGGTCCTGCTAACATCATAACTGGATGATAACATTTATGAAAAGCTTTATGGGCTAAATCGGCTAAAAATTCTGTATGACCTGGAAATTGAAAACCGGCATCATAAAGATTCTTTTTTGCAATAGGACAAGTGATAAGTGCACATGCATGGCCATTTTGAATCAATTGAACACAGCGTTGAATTGCTTCAATGATTCCAGCGGCATTATTCGATGAAGGTATACCTAATTGATCACTTTGTTTGTTTTTTAACGGTATGATAGGAAGAGCGTTTTGAAAATTTTTTGCGGAATTATTGATTAAAACAGATTGCACCTCAACATCAATCTGTAAAAAACGAGCGCGCGAACGAATAACATCTGGATCAGCAAGAAGCACAAAAGGTGGAATTTGGCGCGTAACACGCAAACTCCACGCTTTTAGTACTATTTCAGGACCAATTCCGGCAGGATCACCACCGCTAACAATAAGAGCAGCCATTATGAATTTTGAATGCGCGCCACTCGCCGCAGTTCTCCTAAATATTTGTCGCTTAATTCTTCAAGTTTTTGCGGGCTTCTTTTTTTACTATCTTGAAGAGAAAATATTAGTCGAGCGACATAATCATCAGAAACTCTTTTTATTTTGCAGACAGCAATTGCTTCGATTCCATCAGATGTTTCTTGTAATTTTGTCATTTTTCCAGCAGGCGTTGCAAGAATAGCTTGTTCCCATGCATTGGGAAGTTGGGGCTCCAGAAACTTTCCTAAGTGGCGGATAGTAACGTCTAAAATACCTCTTGCTTGATTGTGAGCATTGGCACATCCACGGAAATGTGCACGAAAATTGCTTGCTTCTCTTTGACGTCTTTCAAAAATTTCTGAACGACGATGTGCAGGAATGACAAAAACAATTCGCTGTAATGTATATTCATTGGTTGAAGGTTTTACACCACCATTTTTTAATATCCTGCGTACAGCTTCTTGTTCGCTAATCATACCTGTTTCAGCTTGATAGCGTGCGCTAACAAGACGCCCCCATCCTATTTGTCCACGGATGTAATCTTTAAAGTGTTGCACAGTGATCTCAGTTTGGATCAGAATCTGGTTGAGCTGATCAATCGTCATATTATTTTGTGTCGCAAAATTCTCAAAAGCTCTATCAACTTCATCATTGCTTACTTCAATATTACGACGTTTTATTTCAATATTTTTTAGCTTTTCATCGATAAGCTCTTTTTTAGCCTGTGCCACCAAATTTCCTTGCTTTTGTTGTAATCTGAGAAAAGCAAGGCGCCTTTGTATATCATAATTTGTGATGGGGTTGCCATTAACTGTAACAACAATAGAAGTCTGTGCAAAGACTGTCGGAATCAAAAATCCATTTATTAGCAGGCTGCTTACGCTCAAAGACGTAATATAAAATAAAGCAAGAACACGCTTTTTCAATTTATTCATGTGAATAGGCTTTCGCATTGTTTATTAATTCTCATCAACAACTTAAAATATACTCTTTCTTTCATAAAAACAATGATAAGTTAAATGACTGATACATTCTCTTTATAAATTAATCTATCTTTTTTCCGATATCTGCAATCGTACGCAATGAAAGAGAGAAATTAAAGTTTTGCAAGGGTGTTTTCCTGCCTGGATTCGTTACCTGTTGATAACCGAATGTTAACCCGAAACATTCATCTGTATAATTCAAGCTAATTCCTCGCTTTACAAATGTACCAGATACTAAATCATAACCGGTGTTGCTATTAATAGACCAATAATCTGCTAGTTTAAGTCCTGTTTGAAAAGAAATTTCTTGGCGCTCTTGAGGATATTCATAATCTGGTTGCTTTGCGATATAGGCATATTGTAGAGCCGCCCAAAAATTTTGCCATTTTTGTGATGCTTCGATTTCACTACGGCGGATTTTTCCTGTCTTTTTGTCAAAGCGTCCACGCGTTTCTAAGGAAAAACCACTTTTATGGGTTGCACCAAACATTGCAACATAGTCTGAACGTTTTGCCTCTAAGCTAGAATGAATACCTACATTGACAAAGTCCTTTTCTGCAAAAGAATTCTTTCCTGCTAGATGAAAGGATTGTCCAACAAGACCATAAAGAGACCAATTGTCATTAAAGCTTCCAGAATATCTTAGACCTATATTGGCTCTTGTGCCACCTTCTACACGATCATAACCAGAAAATTTGTCTCGTTGAAAGAGAGTGGTTGCATCAAAGACAAAGCTTTGAGCATCTTCATTAGGAATTTGTCCAATATATTGTTCATTATTGCGTATAAAAATTTGTGCGGTTGGTTCTATAATATGTGTAGAATGATCCGCTGTAATAAGGAAGGGATAGCGTAGTTCCAACCCTGCTGTTGCCATGCCACGAATTGTTGAACCATGAATTGCGGATGAGGAATTTTTTTCTGTAGAAGCTGTATAATTTTCGCTTGCATTGGTTGTAATGATATCAGCTCGTAGAGAGAGAAGGGGGGTTAAGATGAGTCCGTTGTGCGTGTTGAAGCGCTTTTTCCACTGAAGCTCGTTTGTTAAACGCAAACTATTTCCAGCCATACCAGAAAGTCTTACTATGTTGAGAGGGGTTCCGTTCTGGTCGGTAGAACTGAAGTCAGTATGACGACGATAAATTGATTGCATATTACTATGGAAGGTAAGCTCTCCATTATAAATGGGTTCATCTGGTGTGAAAAAATAATCGATGCGCGGTAGGACCCAAGCTTGCCGAGAGTGACGTTCATAATGAGGATCATTCAATATTGAATCTTGAACTTTAAAATGATAAAAACGCATATCAAAATAATTTTTTCCTGCAAGGCCATTCAGATAGATCTGAGAAAGTTGTGTAGGATTGCTATAGTTTTCAAGTTTATAGGCACGACTAAAATGCCGATCTGATTGTGCAAGGATATCCCATCCATAAGTCCAGTGTGAATTAATACGAAAGTCCCCTTTTGTTGACAGCATATAACGGTTTTTATGCTGTGCATCAATCGTATCATTATCAAATCTATGCCGTTTCATTTGGTATATATGAGCAAAGCGAATATTATAACTGCCCATTTTAAAACGTTGACGCCATTCCCCTTCGGTTAAAAGCCCTTGTTGGGTATAAACAGTAGAAGAAAGGGTAAAATCATAGTGAGGGGCGAGATTCCAAAAATAAGAATTCTTTATCCCCATACCGAGATAATCAGTATAAAAAAAATGAGGAGTAAGCAGACCGCTAGCACGCCTGACAGTTGGATCATAGATCTCAAAATTTGGAAATTTTATAATCGGTACACCAAAAACTTCAAAACTGCTATTTTCAAACCGAATTTTTTTGATGCTATTATTCCATATGATCTTTCTTGCTTTAATTTTCCATAGGACGTCTCTATCTGGTTTATAAGAGCAAGGTTCACAGGCTGTATAGGTTGCATTTTCAAAGACTGTTATGTGATTGTTTTTGCGTGTAGCATTTTGGGCTGAAAAGTGAACATTGTTGGCTGTATCAATACGTAAGGCGTTTACAAAACCCTCGCCAAGATCTTTGGTCATATCAATTTGGTTGGAATAGATTTTATTACCATCCTTTTCAGTAATTTCAACGTTCCCTTGTGCTATAAGCCGTCCTGTTTTTTGATTGTAAATAATTTTTTGAGCGACAACTTTATTGCCATCATATTCGATTTGGACATTACCTTGTGCAGAAACAGTGTTTTCATCACGATTGTAGATGAGTTCATCCGCAGAGAGCAAAAGAGGACGTTCCGGATTTCGAATGCGACTTTGGGAAGGAGACATAAGGCTTTGAGCGTGCGCACAATAAGACAAAGCGCCTCCTAAAATAACCCCCATAACACTTGTAAAAGCGAGAGCACTTAATTTTGTTAAAATAATTTTTTTAAGTGTTAATGCTTTCACTTAGCCATCCTCTTTATGAAGTAAAAAAGAGATTCCTAAGAATAACGCAATAACAACGGGTGTCCAAGCTGCAATAATTGGTGGAATATATCCAGCATTACCAAAAGCTTGAACGAGTACGGAAATAACATAAAGCGTAAACCCAGCTATTACTCCACCAAGAATCAACGTTCTAGATTGCCCAAAACGCGTAAAATTTAAAGATACAGTTGCTGCAATGAGGGTCATTGCCACAAGTAATGCCGGTAATGCAATTAAAGATTGGAAATACATATCAAAATTATTAGCAGAATAGCCAAATGAACGTGCAATCATAATTTTTTTTGGCAATTGGTAAAATGGAATAGTCGCGGGATTCGCTAAACGTTCCGTTAAAAATTCAGGTTTTAGATTGGTTTTTATTTGCAACACGGTAATTTTTTCAGGAGGATGCCCTATTTTATAGATTGTTCCATTTGTTAATAGCCAAGATCCATTACTCAAGGTTGCTTTTGGGGTGTTAATCCAATTTTTGACGGTTGCGTTGTCATTGTATTGTACAAAGGTTGCATCGATAAGAGAAAGTCCTTGGTCGGTGATAAATTTAGCACCAATGGTTGTTCTGCCTAAATTTGTACGTTGTGTTAACCAGTGGATACCTGTATTATGAAGAGGTGTTAGTATATTGTTATTGCGCCATTCAGTCATCTTTTTTTCTGCTTGAGAAAATCCCCATGCAGCAAGTGGATTAATGAGAAGAACTGAAAATAATCCCAAAAGAAAAGCTCCCAAACAAGCTGGCATAAGAAATTGCCATGCAGAAACACCGATTGAACGAGTCACCACAAGTTCAAGTTTTTTGTTGAGCGAGATAAGCGTTGCCATTGCAGAAAAGAGTGCAATGAAAGGGATAAGTTGTTGCATGATAAAAGGGATGCGTAAAACAGAGAGGAAAAATGCATCTTTTGCTGTATGATGCGGAATGGAGGACAGCCTACCGGAGTTCTCTGTGAAATCGATTAAAAGAGCAAGGACAAAAATGCTTCCCCAGAAATAACAAGTTATTTTAAGATAACGTATAAAAAAGTATCGTCCAAGTGTCCACCCAATCATGATATTTCATCCGAGGAATCTTGAGATTTTCGATGTTCAAATTTGTTCATTACTTTTTGAAAAGCGATTTGAATAATCTCATTAACTTTTGTGGGGAGCCCAATTTTATGATTCGTTAAAAGCATAAAAAAAACAAATGCACTTGTCCCTATGGGCATAATATAAAGGAGAGGAACGTATGCAAGATCGTTCTTTGCTTTTTCTGCAAAAAAATATCCTATCCAATACACCAGAAAAGAAAGGGTAATTGCCGAGAAATTTGCGGAATGACGAGCTTGTCGATGGGAGCATACATCCCCTGCCGCTGCTAATGCAATAAGTGAAAAAACAATAGGGTAGAGCCATTGGGTTAATCTGCGGTGAAACTCAGCTTTATATTGGAGTGGTTTTCGTTGATAGTAGGGATCTTTTGGATCAGGATTTTGTAAATAAGAAAGAGACCGATCTTTTGGATAAAGAGTAGGTGCTTTATCACTGGGGATAAACTCCCCTAGGCTAAAAGTATATGAGCTAAATTGAACGATTGAAACACTGTTATTTTGATGGTTAACTCTTTCTATTTCACCGTTATTGAGAACCAGAAAACTGCCGTTTTTATTGCTCACAATGGATGCGTCTGTTGCATAATAAAAAAGATCAGTCTTAGGATCACGCTGGTCGGCAATGAAAAGGCGTTTAAGTGCTCCATTTGGATTTCGTTCGCCAATTTCTATGTAAAGGTTATTAGCGAGTTTTTGGAAGCTTCCTTCACTAATGAATAGATTAATAAGATCAAAATGAGCGCTTGCTAGCATTTGTCGCATATGAAGACGCGCTTGAGGAACAACAAAATTAGCTATAGAAAAGGAGATACAGGATGCAACAATAGCAAGAAGAAGAATAGGTTTCCAAACAGTACTTTTAGGAAAACCAGAGGCATTGATGACAGCAAGTTCTGAGTCTTGATGCATTGCTGAAAGGATGGTTGTAATTGCGATTACTAATGCAAATGGAATGACAAGAAAAACAACAGAAGGGACCAATGAGAGTGAAAATTGTAAGACTGTGAGGAGTGTTTGTTTACTTGTTGTGAGAAAGTTTATCCGTGCGAGAATTTGTACTGTCCAACTAACGCCCACTGCTGCAATCATAACAGAACTAAACAAAACAAGGACACGTTTCAGGATGTAGAACTCAATAATACGCATAAATTGGGGAAAATCCTCAGTCTTTAATTCGATAGCAAATATTTTACTGCTTTCGGTTAAAATGTAATAAAGCTCGAAAAAATACCCTTCTATGAATTGGATATTTTAACCAAATAAATAATATAAAATTGCCTATGAGGTCCTCTTTAAATTTTCCGTACATTATATTTTATTTTCAACTATAGTCTACAAAGAATCTAGAAAATAACTTAAAAAAATTTTTTATTAACGTTGAAATTAAAATTTTTTGTCTTTTAAAGACACGTGCAAAAAGATAATGCATCTCAATCAAAAAAGAGGGTTTATATCTTGAACCGTTTCCTTTTATACTGTGGGTATGGAAGTTTCTCTAAAAAAGATGTTAGCTTTTTATAAAGGGTGATAAGGGCTTAAGAGGTTGGATATTCTATTCTATCATTTGACGCAGTCAACGCTGAAAGATATTTTGCCAACGCTTGTAGAGCGTGCATTGGCTCGTTTTGGTAAGGTAACAATACAATGTGTAAGTGAAGAACAACGCGATTCTATAGATATGCATTTATGGGTTTATGCGGATGAATCATTTATTGGACATGGAACTGAGTGTGATCAATATTCAAACTTTCAGCCTGTATTTTTGACGACAGGACAAGAAAATCCGAATGATTCAAAGATTCGTTTTCTCATAGAGGGAGCCGTATGTTCGAATATTGATACTTATCAACGGCTTGTTGTGATATTTGATGGTAGAGATGATGAGCAGTTGAGTCTTGTTCGTGCACAGTGGAAAAAATATAAAATGGAAAATCATAATTTAACGTATTGGCAACAGACTGAAGATCGTTGTTGGGAAAAACAGGTTTAATGCGTCTCATCTCTGTTGTTCTGATTTTTATAGGATTGATAGGAATAGTAAATCCAGCGCTTTTTATTGCGAAAGGATCAGGGGGAGGGCGTTGGGTTTTTATTGTGATTTTTCTTTTAGGCATATTAAAGATATGGCCTACAATTAAAAAAATGAAACGGCATCATGATAATTGATCGAATTTTGCTTGTTTTATGGGCTGTGATATTGGCTTTTTTTTGCGTTTCGTGGTTGGGAACAACACATATCCTATCAGGAATGTTTACTGTTGCTTATATAAGCAATATTGCAGATTTTTTATTTTTCTTTTTGAGTGCCTTGTTCGCAGGAATATTGTGGTGGAAAATACCGCAACCCATGTCTTTAAAAACGAAACTGGCAGCATTTTTGCTGCCAGTACTTATTTTATTCTTCTTTATTATATTTTAGTTGGATATTTCATCATCTGTAAATCCGACGAAGCAAATCAGTGAAATAAAAGAAGCAAGAAGCAAATAATAGCCGATATAAGATGTATCAAAATGTTGTACCAGATATTCTGCAATATAAGGCGCAAGAGAGGCTCCTACGATACCCGATAAGTTGAAAGTAATAGAAGAACCAGTATATCGAATTGCTGTTGGGTATGGTGAAGCCAAAACAGCACCAAGAGGACTGTATATCATCCCCATGATAGACAAACCGATAACAGACATTGCAAGGACTCCTATAACTCCAGAATTTAAGAAATAAGGAATTGCAAAAGAATAAATACCGGTGATAATTGTAACCCAAATCATCAAAGTTCTACGTCTAATACGATCAGCGAGTTTTCCAGTGATGACAGTAAAAATTCCACAGAAAATAGCACCAACAATTTCGACTTGAAGAGCTTGATAAAATGGCAATTGCAGATGGTTTGTTGAGTAGCTTAACAAATATGCGGTGACCAAGTAAAACAAAACAAATGTTGCCATACCAGAAAATATTCCAAGAAATAGGATTCGTGGACATTTTAAAAAGACATCGATGATAGGAACTTTGACACGTTCTTTACTTTCAAGAGTTTTTTTGAATTGAACAGTTTCATTGATTGAAAGACGGACCCATAATCCTATAATCATAAAAACAACTGAAGCAATAAAAGGAATGCGCCATCCCCAAGCTAAAAGTTCTTCATGATCAAGGAAATGCAACAGACCTAAATAAACGGCAATAGATAAAAATAAACCGATTGGAACACCCAATTGGGGGAACATCGCGTACCAGCCGCGCTTTTCTGGAGGGGCATTTTCTGTTGCGAGCAAAACAGCTCCTCCCCATTCTCCTCCTAATCCCATTCCCTGTCCAATACGGCACAAGGTCAAGAGGAAAGGGGCAAACCATCCAGCGGTTTCATAAGTAGGAAGAAAACCAATAATGACTGTTGAAAGACCCATTGTGAGAAGAGAAGCAATAAGTGTTGCTTTCCTTCCAATTTTATCTCCAAAATGTCCAAAAACAATTGATCCAAAGGGCCTGGCAAAAAAGGCCGCTCCAAAGATCAGGAAAGATTGTAAAATGGCAATCTGATCATTTTGTGTTGGAAAAAACACATGAGGAAATATGAGAGCTGCGGCAGTGGCAAAGACATAGAAATCAAAGAATTCAATTGTTGGGCCAATAAGGCTTGCAAACAAAATGCGACGAGGGGAATTTCTGTTTCTTGTACCTTGCATTTCTAAGTTTATAGACATGAATAGAATGTCCCTTTCAGTATATGACAAATCAAATGATGAGTTAACTGACTATAATTATAAAAATTTCAAATCACTGTCGAGTCGATATTATGACGTTTCTTATATATTAGAACAATGATTATGGCTTGATGAGCATGAATAAGTGTTCTTTAGATTACCCAAGTTAAGTAGAATAAAGACACTGTTTTAAATGCTGTAGAGGAAGAAATATGTGGATATAAAGGCCGCTCTCATTAACATTACTGTTTCCTTTAATGTTTAATGCCATTTTTATCTATTGAGGGATCAATCTTATTTATAGACCAGCCTTTGGTATCTCAAAAATATTTTTCCATAGATGTAATTATAACACTTTTTAAGCGTATCAAAAAGAAATTAAACCTTTTAGTTGTGCATGCATTTTAAAACACAGGGTGTATATTTGATCTGTCAGAGTGTAGTCCATCGAATGCTTTATTATCTTAAAAAACATGAGGTTGAGCAATTGCATTGAGTTGTTTTGGTCTATGCACTTTTTTCTAAATGGGGGAATTTAAATTTGAAATTATGGAGTGTGAATAATGCAACGTAAATTGAAATTAAGTTTTTGTGCATTAATGACCAGTGGTTTTTTTGTCAAGATTGCGAGTGCAGATGGAGTAGCGACACCAAAAGAAAAGTTATTAACACCAGTAAGTATCAGTGAACATCTAGAAGAGACAAAAAAATTGTTATTGGAAGTGAGGGGATTAAAAGAAAAAAAAGGGGGATCAAAAAGGATAGAGAATAAACAGATAGTAGAAGGAAGCAAGTCTTCAGAAGAGGAAAGGGAGAGATTAGAAAACCTATTCTTTGAAGTACTCACAAATTCAATAATAAGTGATGGTGCTACTATCTATATTACTAATCAAGATTCTGAAGATTCTGAAATAAATAGCTTTAAATATGAAGATGCAGGCTATTCCATCAATAATACGGTTCAAGAAGGTGGAAAACTCTACATTGATGCAGCAAGTGTTAGCAGGGATACGACAATTGAGAGTGGTGGTATTGAATTCGTCCAAAATCTGAGCAGTTCAGAATATGCCACTGTTAAAAAAGGTGGTAAACAAATTGTTGAGAGTGGTGCAAATGCTGAGGGGGCTAAAATCTATGGTGGTGAGCAGATTATTTTTGGTAAGGGGGTTCTTGGAACTGGTTTGTTGCGTAAAGATAAGGAAAGTAGTGCTTATAACACCGAAATTTATGCTGAAGATGGAATCCTAGGACTACAAAGTGTCTATAGTGGGGGGATGGTTGTTGACACAAAGGTTATGAAAGGAGGTGTCCAGAATCTTGATGGTAAAGAGAATTTTAATAATGGATTCTCAGAAGATACTGATACAGCTGATACAGAAAATGAGGATTTTACAATCAATGAGGGGGCTTTTGCACTTAGTACCGAACTTTTTAAAAATGGTGCGCAGAATATCTTAGCAGGAGGAAATGCGAGCGAAGTTACTTTATATGATAGAGCTACTCAGAAGATATATGATTCTGGATACGCGGATAATCTAACAATTAATCACCAAGCACAATCATGGGTTTTTGCTGGTGCAATATTAGATAAGGATACAAATGTTAATGATTTTGGCAACCTCTATCTTTATGCTGGGAATGGTGAAGCTGTTACGGAAGTAGAAAATCTTATTTTAAATGGAGAAGATGCCAAGTTATACTCTATTGCAACTAAAAATAACGCTACTCTCTCTCAGGTTAATATCCAGAATTTAACTGGAAGTGGCAGAGTTATTTTTACATCTTTTGGGGCTGATAAGCATTACTCTAAGCTTAATATTGATGATCTATCAGGTTCTTTACATTTTGAGTTTAATGTCAACTTTGCCAAGCATCTTAGTGATTATCTTGTTATTAAAAAAAGTGGTTCAGGTTATCATACAATAAGTGTTACTGATTCTGGAGGTGAGGTTACAACCCCTTCCCACAAAAAGCTTAAATTAATTTCTGATCATAGTGGAAACGCTCATTTTACTCTGACAAATACTTTTGGTGAAAAAATCAGAGCTATTGATGCCGGAACCTACATGCACAGTTTGAAACATAGAAAAAATAAGAGCAATGGTAAAATTTGGTATTTAGATGCGAATTATGCTCTTGATGAGGAAAATACCTCTTTATTTTCTGATTTTAACTTGCAACCATCTGCGATGGCTTCATTATCGAATGATCTCACAGAACGCACAATTGAAAAGGGAATGATTGTTACGATTGCTGATCCTAGCTTTGATAGTAACAGTGAGAAAGTTGATAGCAATGGAGAGACTTCAATTAGTAATATAGTTAAAGATGCTGGAAAGCTTTCGGTTTATAACGGTGGTTTTAGCCTGTATACGACAATTCAAAGAGGCGGTACTGAACTTATTAGAACACAGGGTCTTTCACAGGATAGTACAGTTAAGAGAGGGGGAAAACAAAAGGTTGAAGATGGGGGGAAAGCTGAAGGGGCTCAAATTTACGGTGGTGAGCAGTTTGTTTCAGGAAAGTTTGATATCAAAGGTGAGATGGTAAGGAGTAGCGCCTATAACACTGTCGTTTCTGGTAAAAATGGAGTGCTAGGATACCAGAATGTGTATGATGATGGAGAGGTTTTTAGCACAAAGATCATGGAAGGAGGGGTACAAAATCTTTTTGTGGAAAAAGATCTAGACCATTATAGCAGTTTTGCATTTGATACGAAGATCTTTTCTGGTGGAGAACAACACGTTTTAGCAGGAGGAATCGCGATTGGTGTTCTCTTACAAGGGAATGCTTTTCAAGCAATAGATTTAGGAGGCTATGTAAAAGATTTAACGATTAAGGATCAAGCACAATCGTGGTTGCATTCTGGTGCAACATTAGAAGGAAACACCATGATTCATGATTCTGGACGGATTTATCTTTATGCTGGTGCTGAGCGATCTCATACTGAAGTAGAAAAAATTGTTTTAAATGGTAAAGATACCACATTATACTCTATTGCTTCCAAGATGGATGGTGAAAGCTCTCTGATTGAGGATCTAAGCGGGGATGGACGCGTTGTTTTTACTTCTACCGTGTTTAATCCACATTACTCTAAACTTGAGGTCGGTAATCTTTCAGGTAATTTACATTTTAGGTTTAATACTAATTTTGCAGAACAGCGCGGTGATTATCTTCTTATAAAAAAAGGAGCAGGTCATCACACCATCAGCGTTATCGATTCTGGTGCTGAAATGACCAATTCTCTTCTACAAAATCAGAACTTAGTTTTGGAGCTTGATTTAATTCATGATCAAAGCGGAAATGCGCATTTTACTCTGATAGATTTTGGGGGTGAAGAGATAGCTACTGTTGATAATGGAGTCTACATGTACGCTCTAAAGAAAAAAGATCATAACGGTGGAAAGATTTGGTCTTTATCGACATCATCTACATCGGAAAAAATTTCTACTCCTATCTTTTCTCCATCTCATACGGAGTTGCCTATAGATAACTCTTTTGAGCAAGAAAATACTGTTTCTCCTTCGGAAGATTCTATAGCCGATTCTTATACAGGTGATTTCAATTTTTATGCAGAGGATTTCATTACTGGTCTAGGTGAAAAAATTTTACAAAACTCCATACTTGGTGACAATAGCATAGTTTATATTGCTGGTGATGGAGAAACGGATGATTTTAAATTATCCATTAATAATACAGTTCCAGAAACTGCAACACTCTATGTTGAGACTGGTGGTTTTAGTAAGAATACAACAATTGAAAATGGTGGTTCAGAGATTGTAGGGGAACAGGGGATCTCAGAATTTACGATTATTTACGAGGGTGGAAAACAAAGAGTGGAGGGAGGAGGATCCGCATTGAGAGCTGAAATTTATGGTGGGGAGCAGCTTGTTTTCGGAGAGGGTTATGTAAATGGTGAAATTGTGGGGAGCAGCACTTATAACACGACACTTTATGGTCAAGGTGACACGCTGGGACAGCAGAATGTATATGATGATGGGATGGCTGTGGGAACAAAAGTGATGAGTGGAGGAATACAAACTCTTGCTAAATGGTTCGCAGATGATGATGATTTTGTACAAAAAAGTGGTGGCTTAGCCGTGAATACTGAGGTTTTCGCGGGTGGGGTACAGCGGGTATTAGCAGGGGGAGAGGCGGATATTGTGACTTTACACCGCCATGCTGCTCAAGAAGTTCATGCTGGTAGCATTGTAAAAAATCTAACAATTAAAGAAGGAGCCAATTCATGGTTTTTTGCTGGTGCGATGTTGGAAGGAAAAATAAAGATTCATGATTTTGGACAAGTCCATCTTTATGCTGGAAATAATAGCTTTTATACTGAATATAAAAATTATCAGACAACAGTAGACGATATTAATTTAGAGGGAGAAAACGCTAAATTATACTCTATTTCTACTGGATATGGAAACACAGAAACCTATATTAAGAAGCTAAGCGGTGTGGGAAATATTATTTTTACTTCTACAGAATCCAATTTACATTACTCTAAGCTTTATATTGATAATCTTTTTGGGAGTCTACATTTCGATTTTAATGTCAGCCTTGCAGAAGGAGAGGGTGATTATCTCTTTATCAAGAATGGCCGTGGTTCTCACACAATAAGTATTGTAGATTCCGGTATTGAAATTGTTGATCCTTCTTCAACAGAACTTGATTTAATTGTTGATCAAAGTGGAGGAGCACATTTTACTCTGAGAAGCTTTTCTGGTGCAAATGTTAAAACTATTGATGGCGGAACCTATATGTATGGTTTAAAACAGAGAATTGATGAGGATGGGGGTGAAAAAGTTTGGTATTTATCTGCGGTATTTATTGATAATGTTTCATTTCTCAACAGTTTGCCACGTAGTAGGAGTAGATCTACGTGGCATTTAAATCAAAATCAATCAGCTTCTTCTCTTTCAACTATTACAGTTACAAAAGAGCATGCTATTAAGTTGCTACATCGAAGAGAAAACCGCCAAAACTTAAGGCAAAAATCTCCAGCTTCTGTATCTCTAACTGTTTCAACTCTTGGAAGTCAAATTATTGAAGGGGCATATCCAGCAAGTTCTCTTCATTTTTCTGACGGAAAGCAACAGGCTATTGTTTCAGAATCTTCACAATCTTTAGCCGATCAGATGATTTTGCGTCCAGTTCATAAAGAACAGCCTTCTCCACAATTGAGAGAAACGCTTTCAGTTTCTCATTTTTTAACCACTCCCTCTACAGATGCGGTATTGTCTATGTCTGTGGTTCCAGCGATGGTTTTTCACAATGAAATGCAAACCGTGCGTGCGGGAAGAGGAATTCTAGATAAAAGTAAAAAGAATGCAGCTTTATGGAGCTATGCGATCAAGTCTAAAGAGAGTATTGCTACAGAGCATATAGATTTTAAGTTGGATCAGACAGGTATTGTTTTAGGGATCAATAGTTTAAGGGAGTGGGAAAATGGAGAATTTTATATAGGTGGTTTTGGCAGTTATGACCGTGCACGCATTGCGCATGCACGGGGTGGTATGAGCGCTATCAATACTTATGGCATTGGCGCTTATGTCACTTATTTGGATCATAGTGGATGGTATTTGGATGGTATTTTAAAATATAATCATTATCAGAATACTCTAAAGGCAGTTTCAACGAATGGTTTAGGGATTGAAGGAAGTTATAGGCAATGGGCGGTGGGCACCTCCTTTGAAGCAGGTTATCGACTTAAGACGTCAAAGAGCAGTTGGTTGCAGCCTTATGGACAATTTACATGGTTGCAAGTTGAGGGTAAAGAAATCAAGTTATCGAATGACATGATAGGTGACATGCGTCCATTCACTTCATTACGCAGCGAGGTTGGCATATCTTTAGGATATGAATTTGGTTCTCACATGGATTCCTCATCACTTGCGTATATTACAGCAGCATGGTTGCGTGAGAATAAAAATGACAACCATACATTGATTAATCAACGGCATTCATTTACCACTGACTTATCGGGTAATGCAGGTAAGTTAGGAATCGGTTTGAGCAGTTTAGTGAGTGAGAAGTTAAAGTTATATGGTGAGGCACATTATGTTAAAGGACGTAAAACAAAACAGTCCCTTCAGGGTATTTTAGGTGTACGCTATAGTTTCTAATCATATGGTTATTTTTTAGTTATCTTTAAATATATGATTGTCTTTAAAGGTCTTTAATGAAGGTTCAGAGAACAATTTTTCAGAGCATGCCGCTTCGCTTTTCATGGTAGCTGTATACCCTTATATACTTTATTATGCATTACTTTTTCTTTGATAAGAAAACTCCGAGGAAATGCTAAAGAAGCACTATAAAAACGCCCTTATATTCTTAATCAAAAAAGTATTAAAAAAACTGTAAAGAACAGTTTTTTATGAGATAAGAAGGATTTTTAAGAAGGATTCTTTACAATCTAAGGTTGAAAATATGTTTTATAGAGCTAATTACGTTTGGTGTCTATGCAGGCGTGAAGGGGGGAGGATATGGCTCTACAATATAAATGGAAACGACATTGTTGGATACTCATGTTGAGCAGCTGTTTTGTGCAAGCTGCTGCTGCAAATGAGGGGGGAATATCACTTTTTTGTCAATCTTCAAGTTATGAAAATGGCAAAAAAATTGAGGATCAATACAATGAGGATATGAAAACAGGAAGATGCATACTTGGAGCATCTAATGATGTTATTATAAGGACGCGCAATGAATTAGACTTTTTTAAAAAGCCTAGCGATTTTACTGAGGATAAGGGCGCTAGAGTGTTTGCGAGTCAACAGGAGCTTGACAGCAGTCGTCGTGACAATGTCGGATATAATTTACAAAAACAAAATATTGCGTTTCTTAAAAAACCTGAACTTATCTTCATTAAAGATGGGGCACTGTTAGAAAATTATGTCCTTGATAATGAAGGTAAAGCATACATTTCAAATGATGGCGAGAGTGATAGCCCAGGGCGATCCATTAATAACACTGTAAGGAATGGTGCAGAGCTTTATGTGTATGCAGGAGGTCTCAGTGAGAATAGTAAAATTGAACATGGTGGAATTGAAAATGTTGAGGCTTTAAATGGAAAACAAGGCTTTTCGAAAAATGCTGTCGTTAAAGAAGGTGGACAACAAAGTGTTGGAAATGGAGGAAAGGTAGAGGGGACTAAAATTTATGGTGGTGAACAACTTGTTTTCGGGGAGGGGGATGTTGGAGGAGAGGTTAAAGGGAGTAGTGCTTCTCATATTGTCATTTATGGTCAAGATGAAACACTAGGACAACAAAAAGTATATGATGGCGGAAAAGTTTGGGATACGAAAGTTATGCGAGGGGGCGTACAAGAGGTTGGAAAAAAATCTCAAAGTGCTAAAAATGGTGGTTTTGCATTTGACACAGAAGTTTTTGGCGGTGGTAAACAGCGTATCTTAAAAGGCGGTAATGCTATTGGAGTTACTTTAAATGAGAGCGCTATTCAGGAAATATATGCTGATGGATCTGTAAAAAATCTAACAATGAATGATGAAACAAAATCATGGGTGCATGCTGGGGCAACATTAGAAGGCAAGACACAGGTAAATCATTCTGGGCAGATTCATCTTTATGCTGGGAATGATCAACATCGTACCATAGTAGAAGATATTATTTTAAATGGAAAAGATACAAAACTGTACTCTATTACTGATGAGTTTGATGGAAAAAGTTCTTTGATACAAAAATTAAGTGGTGAAGGGAGTGTTATTTTTTCGTTTACAGGTTCTGATCCATATTATTCTCAGCTACATGTGAATAATCTTTCAGGAAATTTACATTTCGCATTCAATACCACGATTGCCCATAACCGTGGTGATTATCTCTTTGTTGAGAAAGGTGCTGGGAATCATACGATAAGTGTTGCTGATTCTGGAGTTGAAATCACGGATCCTTTTTCAAATAAGCGTGATTTAATTATGGATCAAAGTGGTGGCGCACATTTTACGCTGACAGATCTTAAGGGTGACAAAATTAACGCCATTGATGGTGGAACTTATATGTATGACTTGAAAGAAAGAAAGGATGAAAATGGAAAAGTGTGGTTTTTATCTGCAGACCGCCTCAGTGGACCAGAAACCTCTATTCCAGATCCGGCAAATCCTTTTGTTCCTGGTGAGACATCAACAACACCCTCTACAGATGCAGTGTTAACGTTGTCCGTAGTTCCTGGACTTGTTTTTAACAATGAGTTGCAAATTGTAAGGAATGGTAGAAAAATTTGGAACAGAAATAGGAAAGATATCGAACTATGGACTTATGCGATTAAGAGCAGAGAACGTATTGCGACAGGACATACACACTTTAAGCTTGGGCAGACAGGTTTAGTCTTTGGTGCTGATCAGTTGAGTGAATTAAGGCATGGAGAGTTGTATGTTGGTGGTTTCGGTAGTTATGATCAAGCACGTATTTCTCATGCACGAGGTGGTAATAGTGATCTGAGTTCTTATAGCATTGGAACTTATGCAACTTATTTTGATCATCGCGGATGGTATATGGATGGTGTTTTGAAATATAATTATTACCGAGATAATTTGAAAGCTATCTCCACGAATGGTTTAGCTATTCAAAGTCATTACAATCAGTGGGCGATAGGTGGGTCATTTGAAATTGGTTGTTATTTTACACCGGCACAGAATACTTGGATGCAGCCTTATATCAAGCTAACAGGTTTGCAGGTTGAAGGTAAAAAAATAAAACTTTCAAATGGAATGATAGGTGATCTAAGCCCATTGGTTTCATTCCGCAGTGAAGTTGGATTAACTGCAGGACATGAATTCTTTGTGAATTCAGAAACTTCATTAACAGCTTACATTATGGCAGCTTGGTTGCGTGAGAATGTAAATAATAATTATACGACAATTAATAACCAGCATAAATTTATTACAGACTTATCGGGTAATGCAGGTAAATTGGGAATTGGTGTAAACGGTTCGGTCAATGATAAACTGACACTTTATGCGGAAGCACATTATCTAAAAGGACATAAGATTAAGAATGCTCTTCAAGCTATTTTAGGATTACGCTATAGTTTCTAAATATGTGTGTACGCGGCTGATTAACTTTATGAATGTAATTATTTTGCAAGCTTAAACAGATAACGCTCGATTTTATCTTCTCGAGAGTGTAGAGATCTTCTCAAACAGTAAGGATATCTTTATACTCTCCTTTGAAGGCACGAGCGTTTTTTTCATCTATAACTTCAAATATTGAAAATTGTTCCTTGAACTCAAGTGAACAGTTTGAATTTTATTCAGACTTTCTGCCTTAAGTTAGAACTTTCTAGCTGCTTATAAATACACAACTTAAAGTTGTTTATATTAAAAAATACACTTTAAAAGTGTTTTTAAACATAAATAAAACACATTACGATACAATCTAAGACGGGTTACCTACGTAGCCGTGGGATATTTTTCTAAATAATTGAGAGTGGAGTGTCGATAATGCAGTATAAACATAAGTTAAGTTTTTCAGTATTGATGATCAGTAGTTGTCTTGTACAAGTTGCGAATGCAGTTGAAAACAGGAATGGAGAGCTAACAATAGTAGAACATGTAGGAAATCGAGCAGAGATACCAAAAGGTTCAGCACTGATTACGAATAATTTTCCCAGTAGTAATAGTAAAATTGGAGATGGCGGTGCTGAAATTGTTGAAAATGGGGCAACTTCTATAGGTTCCACTATTAAAAAAGGGGGAATGCAAATAGTTACACGCGGAGGAACTGCGATAGGCACCAAAATCCTTGGTGGTAAGCAGTTTATTCATGAAGAGCCAAATCTTGATCTTACAAGCGTGGAGAGAAAAAGTAGTGCATATAATTCCACAGTTACAGGAGATGGTGGAGTAGTGGGACAGCAGAATGTGTATGATGGAGCGTGGGTTTGGAATACGAAAGTGGGAGATAACGGAGAACAAAATCTTTATGCGGGACAAAGAAAAGAAGGTGGGAGCGCAATGGATACAGAGGTCTCTGGGAATGGCAGACAGCACGTCTTAGCGCATGCTGGGTCTTATGCTACTACTTTGAAGGGGCAGGCTATTCAAGTTGTATATCCTGAAGGGTTTGTGGATACTTTAACAATTACGGATTCTGCTAGGTCATGGTTTCATTCTGGTGTTCAAAAAGTCGTGGGAGAAGTAAGGGTCAATGATCACGGAGAACTTTATTTATTTGCTGGTGATAGGACAAACCATATCACTAAGAAAAAGATTCCTATAGAGGCAAGAGTTGATGAAATAATATTTGAGGTTGGTGAACGAAATATAGGAGAAAAACCTCAGATTGAAATTGAAGATTTAGGGGGGCATAATGGAACTGTTATTTTTACTTCTATTCCGTATGATCCACGTCATATTTCACTTCATGTTGAAAAACTTTCAGGGGATTTACATTTTCGATTCAATATTAGTGCTACGGGGGATGCGAGTGATTACTTGTCGATTGGCGATGGTGCAGGTAATCACAAAATAAGCGTTGCAGATTCTGGTGCTGAAATCACAGGCTCTCTGTCAAAAAGGAATAGTTTGGTTACTGAACTTCCATTAATTACCGATAGAAGCCAAGATGGAGGAGCTAATTTTACTCTGGCAGATTTTTTGGGCAAGAACATTACAGTTGTCGATGGTGGAACCTATCAGTATCAATTGCTGAAGAGAGAAAGGTGTGCTAGTTCTAGTGGTAGTGCTACAATTTGGTCTTTAAGCAGAGTCTCTGAAAATGCAGAACATTCTAATACTAAAACACAGTGTGTAAACAAGAAAACAAAGGACTCTGTTGCATTATCTGATCAAAGTTCTCCTTCTGGAGGAAAAAATACTGGTCCTCGTAAACCTACTAAAAAAGAGCAATCCAAGCCACGTCCTCCACGTCATTTAAGAGAAAGACAGAATGTCTCTAGTGTTTCGGTATCTCCCTCTCAAGAAAATCGCACTCATGTGAAGTCTCCCCCAGCAAGTTCTCTTCATTTTTCTGATGGAAAGCAACAGGCTATTGTTTCAGAATCTTCACAATCTTTAGCCGATCAGATGATTTTGCGTCCAGTTCATAAAGAACAGCCTTCTCCACAATTGAGAGAAACGCTTTCAGTTTCTCATTTTTTAACCACTCCCTCTACAGATGCGGTATTGTCTATGTCTGTGGTTCCAGCGATGGTTTTTCACAATGAAATGCAAACCGTGCGTGCGGGAAGAGGAATTCTAGATAAAAGTAAAAAGAATGCAGCTTTATGGAGCTATGCGATCAAGTCTAAAGAGAGTATTGCTACAGAGCATATAGATTTTAAGTTGGATCAGACAGGTATTGTTTTAGGGATCAATAGTTTAAGGGAGTGGGAAAATGGAGAATTTTATATAGGTGGTTTTGGCAGTTATGACCGTGCACGCATTGCGCATGCACGGGGTGGTATGAGCGCTATCAATACTTATGGCATTGGCGCTTATGTCACTTATTTGGATCATAGTGGATGGTATTTGGATGGTATTTTAAAATATAATCATTATCAGAATACTCTAAAGGCAGTTTCAACGAATGGTTTAGGGATTGAAGGAAGTTATAGGCAATGGGCGGTGGGCACCTCCTTTGAAGCAGGTTATCGACTTAAGACGTCAAAGAGCAGTTGGTTGCAGCCTTATGGACAATTTACATGGTTGCAAGTTGAGGGTAAAGAAATCAAGTTATCGAATGACATGATAGGTGACATGCGTCCATTCACTTCATTACGCAGCGAGGTTGGCATATCTTTAGGATATGAATTTGGTTCTCACATGGATTCCTCATCACTTGCGTATATTACAGCAGCATGGTTGCGTGAGAATAAAAATGACAACCATACATTGATTAATCAACGGCATTCATTTACCACTGACTTATCGGGTAATGCAGGTAAGTTAGGAATCGGTTTGAGCAGTTTAGTGAGTGAGAAGTTAAAGTTATATGGTGAGGCACATTATGTTAAAGGACGTAAAACAAAACAGTCCCTTCAGGGTATTTTAGGTGTACGCTATAGTTTTTAATTATATGGTTATTTTTTGATAGATCTCAATGTGTGTAGAAGGATTTTCAAACCTAGATCGGAGTATCTAGGTTCATCCTCTTTAAAGAAGAAGGCTTTCAAAAAGATATATTTTGCATGTTAGGCTTTTCTTATGATTCTTTATTGCTTCAATGATAAATTTGATGAGAGGCATTTAAGATGATGAGAGGCATTTAAGATTATGTAAGAAGGTTCAATATTTATTGAGAGTCGGTAGCGCATCTTTATGATGGGATGAGAAATTAAAGGTATTTCTATTAAAGTTTTTTTTATAATTCATTCTATATTTTTGAGAATTTGTGTAGATTTTTGCAGAGTCACTTGGCAAAGGGCTTCTTGCTCGCTATAGAAATGGCGAGAGAATGTTATAAATGAAATAAAGGTGGTTAAATGGCTTTAGAGCGTACTTTTTCGATGATTAAACCAGATGCAACCCGTCGTAATTTGACTGGCGCAATTACTAAAATGCTTGAGGATGCGGAGCTACGTGTTATTGCGTCTAAACGTGTCTGGATGAGCAAACGTGAGGCTGAAAATTTTTATGCTGTTCATAAAGAACGCCCTTTTTTTAGTGAATTGGTGGAATTCATGTCTTCTGGTCCAACCGTTGTACAAGTTTTGGAAGGCGAAAATGCAATAGCTAAAAACCGTGAAGTAATGGGGGCTACGAATCCTAGTGATGCAGAAGAAGGGACAATTCGTAAGGTTCATGCTTTATCGATTGGCGAAAATTCTGTCCATGGATCCGATAGCGCTGAAACGGCAAAAACAGAAATCGCCTTTTGGTTTTCTGAGGTAGAAATTGTTGGTTAATAAAGCGTTTATAATAATAAAGCGTATATAAGAAGCAAAAATCCGAAACACTATATTTCGGTTTTTTGCTTATAAGATTATAGACTTTTTTAAAAGCATAGGGAGCATTCATCGTTTTTTTAGCTTTTTACTATTTTTTTGAAGAGCTTTTATCTACATGCTACCCTTACTTGTAATGTGCAAAAAAGTGTTTTATTGATTTATCATTAATAGATTTAAAATAAATTAGTCTTATGCTATCCTCATCTCTTATTTAAGTACAAAAAGATAAATTATCATTATAAATCTCCATACTCTTCATGGGATAACGTGTTTTAAACCTGCACGAAAATAGTCCCATCCTGTCCACAATGTAAGGAGGGCAGCAATCCACAGCATAGTAATGCCAAACTCTACTGTGTAAGGGAAAATTTTATTACCGGCTGGTCCAGCTAAAAGAAATACAATAGCGATCATCTGTACAAAAGTTTTCCATTTTGCAAGACGAGAGACAGGAACACTAACTTTTAACTCAGCCAAATATTCACGTAATCCTGATACAAGAATTTCTCTGCAAAGAATGATAATAGCTGCCCATAGTGTCCACCCAGCGATGGTACTGTCTGCGGCAAGCAAGAGCAAACAGGCAGAGACGAGAAGTTTATCAGCAATTGGATCTAACATGCGACCAATATTGGATGTTTGTTCCCAAATACGAGCAAGGTAACCGTCAAGAAAGTCAGTAATGGATGCAACGATAAAAATGGACACAGCAATCCAGCGAGTGATATCACTTGATTGTAATCGCCCTTCTAAAAAAAAGCATGCAACAACCATTGGGACTGCGACAATTCGTGCATAAGTTAAAATATTTGGAAAAGAAAAAGTATGATTTTTCATGGAGCCATTTTTAATTCTTGTGAAAGAGAATATATTTCCTAAACGTAACAAGGCAAAGGTTATGAAACAAGCCTATTTTTCATGAAAATGGTTATGAATTTTTTGTGCAATTGTCATAGAAATTCCCGTAACTTTTTTTAAATCTTCAAGTGAGGCACTAGCAATAGCCTTGGCACTTCCAAAATGATGAAGCAACGCACGCTTTCTTGTCGGACCGATATTTTCGATTTCATCAAGTGGGTTTTTGAATGTTTCTTTTTTTCGTTTTATCCTATGAGCTCCAATCGCAAAACGGTGTGCTTCATCACGCAGACGTTGCAAAAAATAGAGGATAGGATCACGTGGAGGAAGTGTAAAGGGGGGGATACCTTTTATAAAAAATCGTTCACGTCCCGCATGGCGGTCAACACCTTTGGCGATTCCAACAACTGTGAAGAGGTCATTTAATTGTAATTCAGCAAGTATTGCATGTACGCTGTTGATTTGTCCTTCACCACCATCGATTAAGATAAGATCAGGCCAAATGGGAAAAAGATCATTATCTTTTATGTCATGACTTCTATTTGACTGATCATGCTCTTTTATAAGGCGTGAAAATCTTCGTTTAATCACTTCTTTCATCATGCCAAAATCATCGCCAGGCGTGATATCTATTGAGCGAATGTTGAATTTGCGATATTGATTTTTAACAAATCCCATCTGACCAGCAACAATCATAGCCCCTACAGCATTTGTTCCCATGATATGAGAATTATCATAGACTTCTATCCGGCGTGGAGGAAAAGGTAGTTGGAATGTTTTGGCAAGACCTTGAAGCAATTTTGTATGAGTGGCTGTTTCAGAAAGCTTATGTTCAAGTGCTTCATGAGCATTGAGATAGGCATGATTAACAAGAGTTTTCCGTTCACCTTGTTTGGGTAAAGAGAGAGACACTTTGTGATTTGCTTTGAGACTCAATGCTTCTGTAAGAAGTGTCTTTTCTTCAATTTCTTCAGATAAAAGGATGCTTTTTGGAAGTGGTTTATCATCGTAAAATTGGGCAAGAAAACTCGCTAAAATTTCAGTACAGGAAAAAGAGGGATCTGCTTTAGGAAAATAGGCACGATTTCCCCAATTTTGCCCCATGCGAAAAAAGAACACTTGAATACAGGTCATTCCTTCTTTTTGCGCAATTGCAAATACATCCGCTTCTTTTATCGTTTGAGGATTAATACCTTGATGGCTTTGTATATGAGAAAGGGCTGATAAGCGGTCACGATAGGAAGCTGCTTGTTCAAAATCAAGATTTTCTGCGGCTTTATGCATAGCTTGAACCATATTGTTTTTAACAGATTGATCTTTTCCCGAAAGGAACGCTTTTGCTCCCCTCAGCAGTTCTTTATAATCATTGTCACTAATTTCATGGGTACAAGGTGCAGAACATCGCTTAATTTGATAAAGCAAACAGGGGCGTGTACGGTTTTCAAAAACTGAATCAGTACAGGTTCGTAATAAGAAGGCGCGTTGTAAAACATGAACTGTTTGTGTCACTGCACCAGCAGAAGCAAAAGGACCAAAATAGTGAGCTTTTCGTGTTCGGGCACCACGATGTTTGTAAAGTCCAGGCGCTCGATGATCATCTGTAATCATAATATAAGGGAAACTTTTATCATCACGTAGTAATACATTAAAATGTGGATGCAATCTTTTGATGAGATTGGCTTCTAAAAGGAGTGCTTCTGTTTCTGTATGGGTGACGATAAATTCCATATGATATGTTGCGCGAATCATGCGGGTAATACGATTATTGTGTCCCTGTTCACGTGTATAGTTTGAAACGCGTTTTTTGAGATTACGAGCTTTGCCAATATAGAGAATATCACCATTTTTACCAATCATCCGGTAAACCCCTGGCTTATGCGGAAGGTGTCTAACAAACTCTTGTATGAATTTTACACCTTGGAATTGATTTTTCTCATTACTTTGATTGGCATTATTCCATGTAATGTTAGAGAGAAAAGAAAGCTTTTCCCGCTCATTTTTCGGACAATTTGTATTATTTTTCAGGACCATTCCGTTTATTAAGAATATGTTTTTTGTTTAATATATGAAATATTCTTTTTTATTAAATAATGCTTATTTATATCCTTATAATTTTTTCTATAAATAACATCTTATAGCATAAGAGTATGATTTTAGAGAGCCGATTTTTCATAAAAAATATGAGAGTTGTTATTCTAAAACAGCTTTATGAATTTGCCCAATTTATTCATTAAAATGATTGGAATAGGAAATTCATGATGATTAAGAAGATAGACGTTCTAAAAGGGAAAAAATTAATTCACGCTGATCGTTATTAGCTTATCATTATAACGTGTTGATATTATTCAAAAAATCAAAGAACTTTATCATTTAATGCGTTTGTATCTTACAACATGATATTTGATTTAGAAAAAATACAGAGAAAGATCTAACATAATAGATGTTCTTTTTGAAGCCACTTATGCGTTATTTGGGCATTTTCATCTTGTCCCAGGCGATTGATAAGAAAGGGGCTGAGTTTTTTCATTTCTTCTTCCAAAAGGTAGGGAGGGTTAATAATAATCATACCACTTCCATTCATTGTCGGTGGACTTGAACTTTTTCGGATACGCATTTCAAGCTGTAGAATCTTAGGAATTCCTGTTTGATAAAGCGCGTGAAGAAAACTTTCAATTTCTTTGTCATATTTAACAGGATACCATAAAGCGTAGATCCCTCCAGAAAAGCGACGATAGGCTTTCGTTAATCCCTCAATAAGGCGGAAAAATTCTCCAGTTTTTTCAAAGGGAGGGTCAACAAGGATAAACCCACGTTTTTCTTTTGGTGGTACATGAGCATTTAAGGAAAGCCAACCATCTAAATGCAGAACTTTTGTCTGATAATCTCCGGCAAAGTTTTTTGCTAAAATATGATAATCTTCATTGTGCAATTCTATTGCGGTGAGGCGATCTTGTTTCCGTAATAATTGACGAATAAGAACAGGAGATCCAGGATAAAATACAATTTCTTTTTCCCCTTTATTGAGGGCATCAATGATATTACACCATGGACAAAGGAGTGCTCTTAAATCTTCTGGGATAGGAGTTGAAAAAAGTCGTTGGACACCTTCGCGATACTCTCCTGTTTTATGTGCTTCTAAAGAAGAAAGGTCATAAATACCGATTCCAGCATGCGTATCTATAACGCGAAAAGCTTTTTCTTTGCGTTTGAGATATTCTACAATGCGAGTGACAATAATGTGTTTAAAAACATCAGCAAAATTGCCAGCATGATAAATATGCCGATAATTCATGGAATAAACTCTATCATATGTATAACTGTACCGGATTATTAGCATAGAATATTAGAATTGATATCCATAAAAATACTCTTATAGAAATCAAATAATACCCTCACTCCCAAATAATACCCTACAGAAAAAATATTAATGTCATGGGAGCATTTATTCACTGGGCTATTTTTATATTATGAGATTCATCGTTAAGATTTTAATTTTTTATATGAAAAATAGATAGGAAGAGGGCAAACATTTCAATAGAGATAGTTATGTTGTAAGAGAAGTTTCTTATGATCGCGGACTCTTTCAGGAAAACTATAAAAGACAAGCAATTAACGAGAATATTAGTGAAGTTTGTTAAAAAAATTAAGGTTATCTTTCAAATTCATTCATAAATTTACTTGTTTAAAGATTAAAGAATTTAAAATGCTTGATAAAAACATTATTACATTTATCAGTTTTTTTAGCGAGCGTAAAATTATGGATAGAGCAATAAAGTGCTGGTATTATAGTGATAGATTTTTGTAAAAGTGTGGATGAATCTCATTGGTTTAAGCGGAGCCCAAGCTTTACATTATACACGCTAAATGGCTAGATTATTGTGTATGGTGCTAAAACAAAACTTTTGAAAAGTGATATGCTCTCTGCAAGCGATCTCAATAAAATGAGCGATTTTTAACTAAAGTAAATAGGTTTATCTATTTCTAACACTGTATTATCTAGCGGCTTTATGAGATAATCTTATAAAAAGACTAGGATAAGAAATTCTTTTACATGGATTATGCTTCGATTCCATGCTTTTGATTGAATGTAATTTTCTATTAATGCCTATTCTGTTTTCAATACTGAGATAAGTTAAGCACATGATATTATGAGAACGCATGCCCAGAATCCGGAGACTTGTAATAGTTAGGGCATGCAGCGGTTCAAAGAGCTGGTTATATGGAGGTATTTTACTGAATAAAGGCGCAAGCTGGTACCATTTTTATTTTTTAGCAGTATTGCCATACCTCTTGGCCACTTGACCTGATTCATAAAGTGCATTTTTACTCTTTCCGCTAATAGTTTTTATCCACACGACAGATATTTAATTGAATGCGATGATAGCTTATATTTCGTATTGTATATGGAATAATGGATGATAAAATTCCCACCAACGCAAAGAATAAATATTATGCGTAAGATGATAGTTTTTAAAGAGACTGATGATGTGTCAAGAAAGTTTTTTAGAGATTTTTCTTTCTGATTTTTTTTAATTAAATACGTAAAATTTTTTACAGCATGTTATGATCTTTATCAGTAACGGATAATTTGGAGGAAATGTTTGTAATGATACGTACAACTTTGTTTAAAAGGAAAGACATGAGCTATAGTATTTACAGGAAGATGAGTAACCTAAGAGATCAGATGGAGTTATTTTAGAAAAGTTTTTAAGCCTTTTGAATTTTGTATGAAGCGGTTTATCATTTTTGAATGGTTTGTGTTATAATACGCTAAAAAGGGATGAGAGGATAAAAAGTTCTTTTGCAATAAAAGCGTGTGATTGCTTTTAAGTTAAGAAGAAAATATATAAGTAAGATATTATATTTGATACATTCTTCAGAGGAAGCATGAATAAATGAAATCGAATTTACAAGCATAAAGTTAGAGAGAGTAATGGGTAATATTTTTTCACCAACGCATTTAATTATAATTTTACTGATTATCTTTGTGCTTTTCGGTCGCGGTAAGATTTCTGAATTAATGGGCGATGTTGCTAAGGGAATTAAAGCCTTCAAAAAAAATATGAAGGAAGAAGATGACGGCATTGAGGATAAAGTTGAAATGGCTACTACTTCCCAAATAGTTGATGTAGAATCTCAACAATCTCAGCCGTTATCGGTAAAACATGTAACAGCGCGCAGAAAGGCTTCTTCTGCTTCTAAAAGAAGCAAAACATCTGTTGCTAAAAAACAGCGTGTCAAATAACAAAAACGTAATCATCATTGTGCGTTATTTTTTGATGAGGAAGTCGAATTAAGAGATGTTTGGGATTGATGGACCAGAGTTTGTCGTAATCTTACTTATTCTCATCATTGTTGTTGGACCGAAAGATTTACCTAAAATATTAAAGACAATAGCAAAGGTAAGAGCTCATATGTGTTTAATGGCAAATGAACTTCGTCATCAGTTTGAAGATGCAATAAAACAAATCGAGCTCGACGATTTGCAAAAAACATATTCAGATATTAGCGATTCAAGCAAGAAGTTGACAGAGACTTTTGATCCCATTCAAAATACATTAGAAGATATCCACGATAATTTGGATGTTAAGGCAACACACCATAAATCAGAAAAAGGTAAAGAATTTTTGGAATGCGATCACAACGTAACCAATAAAGATATGACAGGATCTATAGCTTCTAAAGATAAAGAAGATGTGTCATGAATGTTAACAAAGATGAAGTTGATGCCCATATGGCACCACTTTTGGAACATTTAATTGAACTTCGTCAGCGAATTATTGCTGCCTTGGTTGCATTTATGATCGCTTTTATGATGTGTTTTCTTGTTAAAGATTATATCTTAAATTTTTTACTATGGCCATATCAGTGGGCAATGAAAATAGCAGGGGGTAATCCTGAGGGTATTCGTTTGCAATCAACGCAAGTATGGGAAACTTTTTTAACGAAGATGAAGCTTTCTGCTTTTGGGGGAATTATTTTATCTTTTCCCTATACGGCTTTTCAGTTTTATAGTTTTATTGCACCAGGGCTTTATAAAAATGAGCGTATGGCTTTTTTACCATTTCTCATTGGGGGGCCTATTTTATTTTGTATTGGGGGAGCGTTTGTTTATGGTCTATTGGCGCCAATAATACTATGGTTTAGCCTTTCTCAACAATTTCTTCCAGATGTTCATTTAAAAATAGAGTTTATAGTGCGTATTTCTGATTATTTGGGCTTTATGACATCGTTTATCCTAATTTTTGGTTTGATTTTTCAATTACCTCTTGTCATCAGTCTTTTAACAAAAGTTGGATTTTTAACGTCTCATGATTTGGTGTCTAAACGAAAATGGGCTATTTTACTCTCTTTTATCATTGCGGCAATCATAACGCCGTCGGATTTTTTTACGATGTTTGCAGTGGCTTTACCAACGATAGCACTTTACGAGATTTCAATTTTAATTGCTTACAGTATAGAAAAGAGAAGAAAATCCGCTTAAGAAAAGTGTATAATCTTATGCGACAAGAAATGAATAAAAACAATATAAATGAGGAATTTTTATGCTTGATATTAAGTGGATTCGTGACAATCCTGAGAAATTAGATAAAGCACTCGTAAGTAGAGGTCTTGAGCCACAAGCTGAAAGGTTAATACAACTTGATCTTGCACGTCGGTCGCATATTGCTAAGGTGCAATTGGCGCAGGAACGTCGCAATGCGGTTTCAAAGGAAATAGGACAGGCTTTAGCGGTATCTGATCAGCAAATGGCTGAAAGCTTTAGAGCTGAAGGTGAAGAGATTAAAGTCTTTCTTTCCTCTGCAACAGCGGAAGAAAAACAGCTGACGGAGAGTCTTGAGAAAATTCTTTCAGCACTTCCAAATATTCCATTAGATGATGTTCCAGAAGGTAAAGATGAAAGTGATAATGTCGTCATTCGACATTTTGGTACACTTCCAACATTTAATTTTACACCAAAGGAACATTTTGATCTTGGTCAAGATCTCAAGCAGATGAATTTTGAACGAGCTAGTCGTTTGTCTGGAACACGTTTTACAATACTTTCAGGGGCGTTAGCACGGCTAGAACGAGCATTAGGCCAATTTATGCTTGATGTGCATGTCAATGAGCATGGTTATACAGAAGTCTCAATACCTTTTCTTGTTCGTGATGAGATTGTTTACGGAGCAGCACAATTGCCGAAATTTGCTGAAGACCTTTTTCGTACAACAGATGGTCGATGGCTTATTTCTACAGCAGAAGTGCCATTAACCAATTTGGTCAACGATGAAATTCTTGAAATATCAGATTTACCACTGCGATTTTCTTCTTTATCTCCCTGTTTTCGTTCAGAGGCGGGAGCAGCCGGTCGTGATACGCGCGGTATGTTGCGTCAGCATCAATTTTGGAAAGTTGAAATGGTCTCAATTACCAGTGAAGAACAGTCTTTAATTGAATTAGAACGTATGACGGAATGTGCAGAAGATATATTAAAACGACTTGGTTTGCCTTTTCGCACAGTGGTTCTTTCTACGGGTGATATGGGGTTTGCAGCACGTAAAACCTATGACATCGAGGTTTGGCTTCCTGGTCAAGAATGTTATCGTGAAATTTCTAGCTGTTCAGTTTGTGGAGATTTTCAAGGTCGTCGTATGAATGCGCGTTATCGTAAAGAAGGCGATAAAAAATTGCATTTTGTTCATAGCCTTAATGGTTCTGGTACAGCTGTTGGACGTTGTCTTATTGCCGTGCTTGAAAATTATCAACAGGCTGATGGATCAATTATTGTTCCAGATGTTTTACAACCTTATATGGGAGGCATGCGTTGTATTACTGCTTAATTTTACGAAAGGAGAGACAATATGCGTTTATTGCCAAGAGGTGATGATATGCAAACGCAAGTTTTTGCCATTTTAAAAGAAGCAGTTTGTCAGTATGATAAAAGTGCACCTCCATTGGAGATTGAATGATACTATGGGGCAAAAGGGTATTTTACAATTTCGTGAGGAGTTAGCCGCTCTTGTACTGAAAATGCGTAGCAAAGGCATTGATGACGTGCGATTTTTTTCGGCATTAGAGAAAATTCCGCGTCAACAGTTTGTTTCTGCTCCTTGGTTTAATAGTGCTTATGATAATAAAGTTATTCCCCTTGAGTGTGGTGAATATATGGAACGTTTGGAAGAACAACTCTTAATTCTTTCGGCATTATCGTTGAAAAAAAGGCATCGCGTTTTAGAAATCGGTACAGGATCTGGTTTTTGTACTGCGCTTATGGCATGTCTGAGTGACCGTGTGACAACGATTGATCGTTATAAAACGCTTGTTGATTTGGCACGCCAAAAATTTCAAACTTTAGGAATTGAAAATATTATTATACGGCAGATTGATGGAAGTCATAGTGTGACAGGTTTGGGATCATTTGATCGCATTCTTATTTGGCCATCACGTTTTGATGAACCCAAGGAATTTTTAGAACTTTTAGCTGAAAACGGAATTCTCATTCAGGCGATAGGACCTGACGAAGGGGTACAAGCGGTGACGCGCTATACAAAAATTGGTAGTCGATTTGAGTGTTTAGAACTGTTTCAAGTGCGTTACCAACCTTTTATTAAAGGCATTGCGGAGATACTTTAATTTTTAAAAGTTAAGAAATAGCCGCAAATAGCCTACGTTAAATTCATTTTGATCTTATATAAAGATATTTATGAATAAAACATCTCATTTTAACTCTTCGGTAATTTAAAAAAGCTTTAATGGAGTGAGTTGATTATTGATGAGTGAGCAAAACGATGCGTTTAAAAGCTTTGGATAATATTTTCCAGCATAATTTTCAGAGAATAACTTTTTTAGCGGTGGTAACTATTGTTGCTGGTTGTAGTTCTGGTACACAGCGTTTTTCCAATATTGTCTCTCATCGTACGGTATCATCTCAATCAAATATATCGAGTACTATGTCTACAGATCCGCGAATGCTATCGTACGGTAGCGGTATGATACAAAGCACTGAATTGCCACCTGTGGAATCAAGCGATGATTCGTGGGGAGATGACAATTCTCCCTATAATTTTCCACATCAAGGTAGGATAACTTCTTCTGATGGTCGCGTTATGGGAGTCCCTCCACGTAATCTTGGAACACTTTCCCGTTCACAAATGGATAAATCTCCTATTTTTCGGCGGAACTCTTATATTGTCCAGAGTGGAGATACACTGCTCAGTATTGCACGACAAATAGGGGTTAGTGTTGAGGCATTAAAATTAGCAAATGGTATAAACAGCAATTCCATTTATATCGGTCAGGTACTTGTTGTTCCAAGCAGGCGTACATTAGCAGCTTCAAATGCACACACTAATAACGATTGGGCAGTGTCAAAAACAGAATCTGCATTCCAATCTCAAGTGATGTCCTCTATAAAAAACAAGAAGTCCTCTCCTATATATAAAGCGCCTGTAACAACGCCCCCTTCTGCAAAGATGAACAAATCAAGTTCTGAGAAAAGTTTTTCTAAACAGATGACGCAATTGAATCATGAGACTGGTTTATCAAGTACTGTTACGAATACCGATAATATGACGACTCCGCAAGCCACAGGAATTTCTAAGATGCGTTGGCCAGTACGAGGGCGTTTATTAAGCCAGTTCGGTCAAAAAAAGGGAACAGTAATGAATCGAGGAATAGATATTGCAGTGCCGGAAGGATCTTCGGTAAAGGCGGCAGAAAATGGTGTTGTTATTTACGCGGGAGATGGATTAAAAGAGCTTGGTAATGTTGTGATGATTCGACATGAAAATAATATTATCACTATTTATGGATGTAACAGTAAGCTTGTTGTTAACAAAGGACAAAGGATAAGACGTGGTGATGAGATTGCTAAATCTGGTGTTTCAGGAAATGTTAAAACGCCACGTGTCTATTTTGAGATGCGTAAGAATTCATTACCTGTTGATCCCCTTAAATATTTAGAAAACTAATTTATTGATGATTTTTAAATTTAAATAGTCTTATAGTTTATAGAAACTTCATGAAAAACAATTGATTTTCTTAAATCAATAACACTGCAGCAAAAAAATCATTGCTTTAAGGAGAGCAGTTCGTTGGGGTCGTTAGATATTACCATCTTTGTGTCTATGAAAGTGTAAAACAATAGTATCATACTTATTTGTCAGCTTTCAGTGTTTCAACGGCTCTTGCATTTGAGAGAAGCATGAAAAGAGATATTTCACGCCTTTCTTAAAAAGTTTTTATCTACAGGCTCATTTCATATGTGAGACGTGCAAAAAAATCGTTTTGATTAATTCAGAGGGTTTGAAATGAGAGCATTTTACTGTATTTATGTCTGTCATTCGATATCAAAAACGATAAATTATCTATATAAATTAAAGTTTTTTCATTAGAAAAATTATCTTGTATCATTTATTGAGTTAGTGAAAAGGTTTACATTGTAGGATATATAATAGGGAAAAATGAATCTATTTTTAAAGATTTTTCTCATTGTATTTTGGTATTCTGTCTCTTAAGGATTTATTGCATTTTTGTAAAGCTGTGATTAGATTATGTAGTTATTGCTTTTTATAATAAATTCTTTAAGAATTTTTTCTGAATCGGAATTTTATTTTAATAGAGTGGGGAATACCTGAAGTTTAACTATAGGAGATAAAAATGTTTATTACGAACGCTTATGCTCAAGTTGCAGGCGATGTTTCCGGTGGATTTTCATTTGTTAGCGCTGTCCCACTCATTTTAATTTTTGCAATTATGTATTTTTTTATCATTCGTCCACAGCGTACCCAAATGAAAAAACGCCAAGAAATGCTTAATGCAGTACGTCGTGGTGATACAGTTATAACGGGTGGTGGTATTATCGGCAAGGTTACGAAGGTTCACGACGAGAGTGGTGAATTAGAGGTTGAAATTGGTGAGAGTATGAATATTCGTGTTATTCGCTCAACATTAGCTGATGTGCGCGTTAAAGGTGAGCCGATTGCAGAAAAAAAATCAAAGCTTAATGCTAAAGCAGAAACACCACAAAAGTCTAAATCTAAAACGACAACGAAAGAAAATATGAGTGTCTCTAAAGAGAAAAAAGCTATATCAAAAGAAAATGAATCTTAAGGTGTAATGGCAGTTTATTACATTTTTTAAGCATTTTTATAAAAAGCTTGGCAAGATCAAGACAATTTCATTGGAAAAGTGGCTTTTATAGTGGATACAGAAAATCGAGTTTTTGTTTCCTTGAGATTATTAAAATAGTTGCTTTATTTATAGAATATTACGCAATTTTTTTCTGTTTTTTAAACAAGATCATTGTTTCTATAAAAAGAAACTTGTGAGTAAATAAACTGAGAAAACTTTTTAAAAGGTAGATTTATTTAAGCAGGTAGAGCATTTGATCGCGGTTTATTATCAAATTTTCATATACTTGCTGTATGAGAAGATTAAGGTTTTATATAAAATTTTCACTTCAATACTAGGCTATGGTTAACATATCAATGTTTGTATCAGTCTTCCTTTAATTTTTATGGTAAGAAGTAGCAAAGACAAAAATAAAGGGTGCTTTTTCATGTTCGATGCAATTCAAATTCGTGAAGCACATTTTCCAAGTCGCGCACCTATTGATGCTTATGGAAATGGTGGATTTCGTTTTGCTGATATGTCTCATAGAGGTTCTATTATTTGTGTACCATCGGGTATTTATGGTATTGACATGGCAGGGCCTATTCCCACTCAAGGGGATCTATCTCGTATTTTAGAAGAAGCTTCTGAAATCGAAGTTTTATTAATAGGTACTGGAATTGAATTATTGCGATTACCTGAAGAGTTACGGGTGCTTTTATGGGAAAAACGTATTTCATCAGATACAATGAGTACGGGAGCGGCGGTGCGTACATTTAATGTTTTATTGGCTGAAGATCGCGCTGTTGCGGCATTATTATTTGCGGTAGAATAGAGTATTGTGTAATAAAACAAATGCTCTCGTCTAGTATGAAAGACTTGTGTGATTATTTTACTGCGCCGTAAAATACCGTCGTTTAAAGTGGTGATAGAAGGGGAATAAAATATACATAACTTAACACATTAAGTGTTTTTAAATACAGTAGCAAGTATTCAGGGCAGAGCTTGTTCGTAGTTCAATGAATCACATGAGTGATCAACTCTTGGCACTTGAGACAGTTCATAGGAGGCATTTTTAATTCTTTCTTATACAGTTTTTACCTACAAGTCAGCCCCGCTTGTGATATGCAAGGGAATAGTTTTGATTGATTCAACATGGAATTGGTTTGAAATGCAAGCATTCTACGATATTTGAGATTCTAATTTAACATATAAAACAATGAATTATCATTATAAATAAATGCGTTGATAGTAATAGAAACTCACCGAGAGCAATTGGATTTTTTACAAATTGGTATTGGTAAGAATCTTTGTCCTTTAGGGTGGGGAGGAGGTTAATGATTTGATGAAGTTTTTGTGATCAGTGCATTTTTATAAAATAACATTGTCATCTATTTAGTGAAAAAGTGTTTTGCGTTGTTTGTTATTCTAAGTTTCACTATGCATGTTACGATTAGTTTTTAGCTTTTTTTACTGCAAATGAAAACTTGAAGTCCGATAAGACAAGTTTTATCAGAAAAGTTATTTATTTAATTTTTTTCTTTCTAAAACGAAAAGTGACTAGAAAAGAAATTTTAATTCATAATACAGTTAAGAGACACATTTAAAAATCTTATTTTCTGAACTGTATTTGCTTATCCCTCATTTTTTAATATGAATAAAAAGAGGATATTAATTTCATTACTAAAAAAGGGACGTTAATAGGTTTAAATGATAGGCTCTCTTCCTTATTGTCTTGATATTTTACGTACCATAGATCGTGATCGCTATATATCGGTTTTATTTGCGCCTAAAAAAAAGCGCCAAGCATTGGCTGCTCTTTATGTATTTAATGCTGAAGTTTCTCGTATTCGCGAAAGTGTACATGATCCACTCATAGGAGAAATACGGTTACGTTGGTGGTATGATTCTATTGCTCATGGTGAAATGCAAACGAGTGGAAATAATCCGATTTTGAGTGATTTATTGAAAGCAATAACTCTTTTTAATTTACCTAAGACAGCTTTTTTACGTTATTGTAATGCACAAATTTTAGATCTTTATCACAATCCAATAGAAACACTTCATGATCTAGAGCATTATTGTGGTGAGACAGCAAGCATAATTTTACAGCTTTCTTGTCAGATATTAGATCCTGATACTGCACAAGAGTTTACAGATATCTATGAACATGGAGGGATTTCTCAAGGATTAAGCGGTGTATTGCGTCTTTTATCATTCATGCAATCACGATATCAATATTATTTACCTACTGATATATTAAAGGCTGTAGGAGTGAATAGGGAAGATTTAGAATCTCATCGTCTCAGTGATCAACAAAAGGGTCGTATTGTTGAAGCTATGGTAGCATTATCGCGCGATCATTATACCCAATTTTACGAGTATTCTTGTGCTTTACCTAGAGTTCTTAAGCCAGCTTTTCTTCCATTGGTCATTGTACCGGCTTCTCTTCAAAAAGCTATACAGCTGGGTGCTGCAATTTTTCAAGAGAGTGCAACATTGCCATTGATATATCGCTATTGGTTGATAACAAGGGCAGCAATAAGCGGCAATTTTCCAAAGATATTGTAAAAGAATATTAGCACGTTGAAATGCGTAACATATAGACTGATTTTCTCATATGAAAATAAAAGGAGCTATGGTGTTTCCAAACCATTTTTTTGTTATAAAAAATGTTGATGTTTTGGTTGTTATGAGCGCAAAAGAATAAGAAATTTTATGAGAGAAGTTGTCTTGGCAGTCTATGAGTTTATAAAAAACTCTTATTTTTGAGAAATCATAATTGATGACTGTTATGATTTATGAATATATTGATTTATAATGATAATTCGTTTTTTCTCATATTGAATGAGAGTCTTGAATAGAAAAAGATTTCTTCATTTTTATAATGAATTTTAAAAATAGTTTTTTGTATACTATAAGTTGGGTGTGTAAATGAAATCATTTAAAGAAAAAGCAATACGCTCCTTATGAATGAGTATTAAGAGTAGCAATATGATAAGCTATAAATGAATGACGATAGGGATGACATTTATAGCTTAATGGGTATAGCTTAGTGTGCGACAAATTTTACAACCTTTGGATGGATAATATTTTTTAATGCGTTGCAAAAACGACTCTACATTCCATTGACTATTTTCTCGCAAATCCATACATGCACTGATTTGCGAGAGAATTAATCATTATACAAATGTTGATCCTAAGATATGCAAACAAGAGACCTATCTTACCTCTTCAACTATAGACGAAGAGCTGATGGAAACTTTATCAAATAAGTTCTTTAAATTATGTACAACCTTTTTATTGGAGAGCGTTAAAGATCTGATTATAATTTGTGCTATTAATTTCCAAAGGATGTTCTTTATTGGCAATTTGTAGCATTTCTAGCTTGAGATCTTCTCTTATCATCATATCTATATTGGCGCGGACCTCAGTTGAAAGAGTATGAGGCGTGATATCTTTAGGCATGGTGACAGTCTTTATTTGATAAATGATACGGTTTGTTGCAAGTGGACCTTTTATGATGCCATAATGACCTTTGGGAGCAGAAAATAATGCTTTAATCCCTTCAACGCCAAGAGGGTCAGATGAGTCTTGACGCCGGAGGGCTGGTGTTGTTTGTTTTGTAACACCAAGGGTACGAGCAAGAGCAACAAGACTTTTTCCTTCCGTGAGCTGTTTGAGAGCATTTTGAGCTTTTTCATCAAGAAGACGTTGGATTTCCTCACTTTTCCATTGAGAAAGAACATCTAGCTTAGCCTCTTCAAGTGTTTTATCGCGGGCAGGAATAATTTTATCGACCTTATACCAGAGATATCCACCATTTTGAAAAGAGAGAGGATCAAGATCGACTCCTTCATTTGATTGATAGATGGCATTCAGTAAAATATCTTTTTGAGGTAAATCCGTGAGTGCTGCACCTTCAAGCGTTTTTCCCGTTTTATCAATGGTAATTGTGCGCAAAGATAACTTGTATTGGTCAGCTAGCTCTTTGAGAGAAGCACCCTCAAAACGAGCATTTTCAATGGCTACATAATTGTTACGGATATCATCAGTAGCACGATTTTTGGCAAGTGTTTGGCGAATATTTTCTTCGACCTTTTCAAAAGGAAGAGAGCTTGAGGGTTCAATATGCGTGACGCGAATGATAATAGGTCCCTGTAAGTCATTTATCACAGTACTGACTTGGCCTTGTTGAAGTTCAAAAATTTCAGAGGCTAGATGACTAGGAAGTTCATTTTCTGCGAGAGGACCTTTTTTTATGTCATTAAGAGTCTTGTTTTCAGCTTTTACCAGTTCATCAAAACTCAATCCATCAGCTATTTTTTTTGCTGCATTATCGGCTTCTTCACGTGAGGGGAATTGCAGTTCCTCGAATGTACGCTTTTCAGGCGTTACAAAACGTGAAGCATTTTGTGTATAATAGGCTTTTGCCTCATCTGTTGAGATATCTTTAGGTTTTACAAAATCATTAAGTTCCATAGATAGCAAAGAGACAGTGCGGTATTCTGGAGCACGAAATTGACTTTGATGTGTTTTAAACCATTTTTGTAGTGTTTCGTCATCAGGATCAGCAATTGTTTCCTTTTCTTTTAGATCAATAACGAGATAATCAGCAATACGCATTTCTCCTTGATAAAGAGCAAGTGCTTTATAAAAGAGATTTGGTGCTTTCATATCAGAGAGTAAAGCTGAAATAAGTTGGTTACGCTTTTCTTGTTTGGTGTAATAATTAAGAAAAGCACTTTCACTAATACGTAAATGCTGAAGATAGTTATAAAACAAATTTTTATCAAAAGTGCCATTTACTTGGAACATCTTATCAGAACCAATCGTATGAGCTATCGTATCTTTTGAAAGACTTATTTTCATTTTACGTACTTGTTCATCAAGCAATACATTTTGTTGTAATTGATTAAATACAAAAGCAGGAATTTGGTATTGCTGCATTTCATTTGCTGTAAACATTCGTCCAAGATGAGCAGCATATGCTAAACGAGCGCTTTGATCGGCAAGTGCAAGACGATAATCATCGACAGTTACTGTGGACTTTCCAGAAGTAATAAGATCTCTTTCACTTTTTTTGTGTAATTGCGGTATTCCCCATAGAAGAATGAAGCATAAGAGTAAAATAGCAAGGAAAATTCTAGAAATCCAAGAATTTGTAGCATTTCTTATGATGTCAAGCATTGTTCAAGTCCATTTTTAATGTGAATTATTATCAAAGCTAATGGAATTTGCAATAAAGAGATGAAAGATGCAAGCTTTAAAGACTTGCTTTCATGTTATAATTTGGTAACTACAGATAAACAATGTATTGTAAGAGCTCTTGAGGTGAAAATATGTCTCCAAATACTCGGCCTTTTCTTGCTGGAAATTGGAAAATGAATGGAACGAGTGAATCGCTTGGAGAGTTGCGTGCTATTGCTACAGGCGTTAGCTCTGATCTCAATCATCTTTTTGAGGCGCTTATTTGCGTCCCAGCAACGCTTTTATCTCGTGCTTCTGATATGCTGGATGGTGAAAATCTCCTTTTGGGAGGACAAAATTGTCATTTTGATGATCATGGTCCCTATACTGGAGATATTTCAGCTTTTATGCTTAAAGAAGCAGGAGCAAGTCATGTCATTATTGGGCATTCAGAACGTCGTACAGTGTATCAGGAAAATGATGCGATTGTCTGTGCCAAAGTGCAAGCTGCGTGGCGAGCAGGTCTTGTGGCCCTTGTGTGTATTGGTGAAACATTGGAGGAGCGTAATGATAATAAAGTGCTGGATATTCTCACGCAGCAGCTTGAAGAATCTTTACCAGATGATGCAACAGCAGAGAATACCATTATCGCTTATGAACCTGTTTGGGCGATAGGCACCGGCAATACAGCGACTCCAGAAGATATTGCAAAAGTACATCATTTCATTCGTGATAAGGTGCGTTCTCGTTTTAGTGATGAAGGCAATAAGATACGTCTGCTTTATGGTGGGTCCGTAAAGCCATCCAATGCATTTGAGCTTTTAAGCATTCCTCATGTTAATGGTGCTTTGATAGGTGGAGCAAGCTTAAAAGCGATTGATTTTTTAACTATTTGCGATGTTTGTCGTAAACTATAGTAGAGAAATTTGAGTTTCCCCTTGGATTGTGTATTATTTATGTGTAAATAGCTATGAAAGAGTTATTTGAAGAGCAGGGTTTATGCAAACAGTACTTATAATTATTCATTTGTTGATTGTGATTACTTTGGTTGGTGTTATATTAATCCAACCTTCAGAAGGTGGTGGGCTAGGTGTGAGTAATAGCTCAGGGTTGATGAAAACTCGTGGATCTCGAAACCCTTTAACACGTTTGACTGCTATTTTAGCCTGTTGTTTTTTTGTTGTGTCTATTGGGCTTACCGTGGTGGGTAATATATCAAATTCTAGTTCTGATATTTTAAAGCGTATACCGGTTAATTCAGAGCAGAATTCTACCAATAAAGCCTCAGAATCAGTCCCATCATCAGATGGTGAGTCTTCCCCTTCTATTCTTGAACAGCTAGGAGGCAATTCGAATTCTCCGCAGGAACAGAAACAGTCCACAAATCCTGAAGCAGAAAGCCCAGTTCCACCGGTTCTTGAAAACACAGTTCCGGATAACAGTACGAAATAGTTTTTTAAGAAAATATAGACTTTTTAAAAGGTGATTTTTTCACCTTTTTTATTTTAGAAGAAAAATTGTTTCTTTTTGCATTTTTTGCTGGAAAAATCATTATAAATTGCTTATCACCATAAGCCCATGGCACGTTATGTTTTTATTACTGGTGGTGTGGTTTCTTCCCTTGGAAAAGGCATCGCAGCGGCGGCGTTAGCAGCGTTATTACAGGCTCGTGGCTACCGTGTACGTCTTCGAAAACTTGATCCTTATTTAAATGTTGATCCAGGTACGATGTCACCTTATCAACATGGTGAAGTATTTGTGACCGATGATGGTGCAGAAACGGATCTTGACCTTGGTCATTATGAGCGTTTTACTGGGCGGTCTGCAAATAGCCAAGATAATATCACAACAGGGCGTATTTATCGCAATATCATTGAACGAGAGCGGCGTGGTGATTATTTGGGGGCAACAGTTCAAGTTATTCCTCATGTTACGGATGAAATTAAGAGATTCATTACGATGGGAAATGAAGAGTTTGATTTTGTTTTGTGTGAGATAGGGGGAACGGTTGGTGATATTGAAGCAATGCCTTTTCTAGAAGCGATTCGTCAGCTTCGCAATGAGCTACCAAGACAAAGTGTCGTTTATGTCCATCTCACATTAATGCCTTATATACCTTCGGCAGGTGAATTAAAAACGAAACCAACACAACATTCTGTCAAAGAATTGCAAGCAATTGGTATTTCTCCTGATATTTTGCTTGTACGTGCAGATCGATCTATTCCAGAAACAGAACGGTGCAAATTATCACTTTTTTGTAATGTTCGCTCCAATGCAGTCATTCAGGCATTAGATATGCCAACAATTTATGATGTTCCTATGGCATATCATAAGGAGGGGTTGGACTCTGAAGTTCTTTGCGCTTTTGGAATCGATTCGGCACCTTCTCCTCAGATGGATCGTTGGGAAGATATTACGCATCGTATTCACCATCCTGAAGGAGAAGTTACGATTGCTGTTGTAGGAAAATATACGGGTTTAAAGGATGCTTATAAATCTCTTATTGAAGCGATTGCGCATGGTGGTTTAGCGAATAAAGTAAAAGTTAATATTGAGTGGATTGATTCGGAACTTTTTGAAAAAGAAGATTCTGTTTCAGCTTTGCAAAAAGCCCATGGAATTTTGGTTCCAGGTGCTTTTGGGGCACGAGGGGCAGAAGGAAAGATTCGAGCAATTCAATTTGCACGAGAGCGTAAAGTTCCATTTTTAGGGATTTGTTTTGGGATGCAATTAGCTTGTATAGAGGCTGCGCGCAATATTGCACAGATTAAGAATGCTTCATCAAGTGAGTTTTGCGAAACAGAAAATCCAATTGTAGGTTTAATGACAGAATGGCTTAAAGGAGACGTTCTTGAAAAACGTACAAGAAACGGTGATCTCGGCGGATCAATGCGTCTTGGTGCTTTTGCTGCTGAATTAAAAGAAGAGAGTCATATTGCTCAAATTTATGGGATGACCAAGATTGTCGAGCGACATCGTCATCGGTATGAGGTCAATATTGATTATAAGGATAAGTTAGAACAGTGTGGTTTGATTTTTTCTGGGATGTCTCCTGATGGTATTTTACCAGAAACTATAGAATATGCAGATCATCCATGGTTTATTGGTGTTCAATATCATCCAGAATTAAAATCCCGTCCTTTTGATCCACATCCGCTTTTTTCTTCTTTTATTGAAGCCGCTGTAGAACAAAGTCGATTGGTTTAATGCATAAATTGGGTTACTTTGCTTTTGAGGGATAAAATGACTAAACCAAATGCCCGTGTGAAAGTTAGAAATATTATTTTTTCAAATGAAATGCCTCTTTCATTAATTGCAGGGCCGTGTCAGATGGAAAGTCGCGATCATGCTTTTGAAATGGCTGATCGTATTAAAACAATTACCGATCAGCTTGGTATCGGGTTTGTTTATAAATCGAGTTACGATAAAGCTAACCGAACTTCTTTAGGGGCGGCACGTGGTATTGGTCTTGAAAAAGCAATGGCTGTTTTTTCTGATTTAAAAAAGGAGTTTGATTGTCCCATATTAACTGATGTGCATACAGAAGAGCAATGTACAATTGTTTCTTCTACGGTTGATATTTTACAAATACCGGCTTTTTTATGTCGTCAAACAGATCTTTTGGTAGCAGCCGCCAAAACAGACTGTGTTATTAACATTAAAAAAGGTCAGTTTTTAGCGCCGTGGGACATGGAGAATGTTTTAAAAAAGGTTGTTTACAGTGGTAATCCCAATGTTATGCTTTGTGAGCGAGGCACATCATTTGGTTACAACCGACTTATTTCTGATATGCGTTCATTGCCTATTTTACGTTCATTTGGTGCTCCTGTTATTTTTGATGCAACGCATTCTGTTCAAGAACCTGGGGGGCAGGGTGCTTCATCTGGTGGACAGCGTCAATTTGTTGAAGTTTTAGCACGTGCGGCTGTTTCTGTTGGGGTAGCAGGTATTTTTTTAGAAACGCATCAAGATCCAGATAATGCACCTTCTGATGGACCCAACATGGTTAAACTTGATAATTTAAAAAGATTGCTTGAGACTTTAATGGAGTTTGATTATCTGTCAAAGAAGTTGAATTAAGAAGAGAAAAAATATTTTATTAATAGGGCATTAGAAATGAATCGAGACTTTTATTGGATAAGGAAACACATATGACTATAATTGTCGATATCATTGGACGTGAGGTTCTTGATAGCCGTGGTAATCCAACGGTAGAAGTTGATGTTCATTTGGAGAATGGAGCTTTTGGTCGTGCTCTGGTTCCATCGGGAGCTTCAACAGGAGCACACGAGGCTATAGAGCTTCGTGATGGTGGTTTGCGCTATCAAGGGAAAGGTGTTGAAAAAGCGATTGCTGCAGTTAATGGCGAAATTCTTGAAGAACTTGGTGGGCGGGATGCAACAAATCAAATCGCTATTGATCAAGCAATGATTGCTTTGGATGGAACGCCAAACAAAGCCCGTCTTGGTGCCAATGCACTTCTTGGTGTTTCATTAGCTGTTGCGAAAGCAGCTGCGGATTCATTAAATTTACCTTTGTATCGTTATATTGGTGGTACACAAGCGCATATTCTTCCAACCCCTATGATGAATATTATTAATGGTGGCGTTCATGCTGATAATTTGATTGATTTTCAGGAGTTTATGATTATTCCTATAGGAGCCCCTACTGTAAGAGAAGCTATCCGTTATGGCGCTGAGATTTTCCATGCATTGAAAAAGCGTTTAAAAGATGCGGGTTATAATACCAATGTTGGTGATGAAGGTGGTTTTGCACCTCAATTTAAAAGTGCTGATCAAGCAATTGATTTTATTATGGAATCTATTACAACATGTGGCTACAAACCAGGGGAACAAATTGCCATTGGTTTAGACTGTGCTTCAACCGAATTTTATAAAAATGGTTCGTATTTTTATAAAGGTGAGGGGAAATGCCGTGACATCCAAGAGCAGGTAGATTATTTAGCGCAGCTTGTGAAAAATTATCCTATTATTACAATTGAAGATGGAATGGCTGAGGATGATTGGGAAGGTTGGAAGTTACTCACTGACACAATTGGAGAAAAATGTCAGCTTGTTGGCGATGATTTGTTTGTAACGAATTCAGCACGTTTGCGTGATGGTATCAAAATGGGGGTAGGCAATTCTATTCTCATAAAAGTTAATCAAATTGGTACATTGAGTGAAACACTTGATGCTGTAGAAGTAGCACATAAAGCAGGTTATCGTGCCATTATATCTCATCGTTCAGGCGAAACAGAGGATTCTTTTATTGCAGATCTTGCTGTTGCAACGAATTGTGGACAAATTAAAACAGGTTCTCTTGCACGTTCGGATAGATTAGCAAAATACAATCAACTTATTCGTATTGAAGAAATGCTAGGGGCCCAAGCGCGTTATGCTGGTGATTTATATCGTGTATAGTTGTGAGCACAAAATATGAAAGTATAAGATCATTTAGACTATGAAATTGAGATTTCTTATCAAAGGCATATACGCAATAATTTTTAAGTGTTTAAATTTATAGGGATTAAGATGAGAGGTATAATTATTAGTCAAGATCAAGGAACTTATCTCGTTTCGGGTGATGATGGTAAACGTTATCAGTTTGCGACTTGGGATTGGATGGGAAAGAATCCGCCAAGGATCGGTTATACTGTTGATTTTGTCTGTGAGGGGGGTGTTGTCAGTTCTGTTTTTCCATTGTTGAGACCAGGTACAGAGAATTCAAAGATAATGTTCGCACTCCTTTGTTGGTGTTCAGGTATCTTTGGTGTTCATCGCTTTATGGTTGGTAAAGTTCGGACTGGTGCTTTAATGCTGATTCTATCTTTATCATTGTTTGGATTGATAATTACCGGTATTTGGGCAATTGTTGATTTTATACTCATTCTTGGTGGAAGATTTACGGATAAAGACGGGAATCAGATTACAGATTTTTAAAAATTTATAATAAAAAGAAAATAATTAAGTTTACTTTTTATTTTGATCAATATAGTAAGCTGCATAATGCAAGATTGTTGTACTCTATTTCTTTAATGTGAGATATTAAGAGAAATATGCACAGTTGAATAAAAGTATTGAAAAAGGCTGTGCTATTTTATGTGGGTAAAACAACGGCGTAAATCCACTAAGGTGTGTTTTGTATTGCTGCTTATAGCTGCAGAAAACATTAGCTCATTGGGGGGATCAAAACTATTTTAATTTCACGTTTATCACGGCTGCTACAAATTTTATTTACACCGTGAGGTTAATCAGCATATTATAAAAAGAAATAATCTCTTTATGAATAACACATGAGGAGAAGCTTTATAGGTGGTCGAGGATGAAAGGTAAGATTATTGGTCAGGATCAAGGAGATTATTTTGTTTCTGGGGCTGATGGTAAGCGTTATCAATTTACGAGTTGGGATTGGTTAGGAAAAAAACCACCAAAAGTGGGTGATACCGTTGATTTTGTATATGAAGATAATGTTGTTAAATCTGTTCTCCCTCTTTTGAGTAAATCGCAGTCAGAAAAATCAAGATTGGCGATAGCACTTGTTTGTTGGTTTTTTGGATGGTTGGGAATTCATCGCTTTATGGCTGGTAAAGTTGGAACGGGCATTGCAATGCTTCTTATAACGATAACAGGTATAGGGCTGTTAGTTACTATACCGTGGTCGTTTATCGATTTTATAGTTATTTTATCCGGATATTTTAGGGATGAAAATGGGGATAAAATTATAAATTGGTAGAAATTTTAGAATAATATAAAATGTAAAGAGCTAAGAATTTTCTTTACTTTTAATGTTGTCAATATATTAATTTAATAATGTAAATTATTTTAGTCTATGTCTTTAAATGTGAAATATTAAAGAAAATTATGAATATTTAAATAAAACTATTGAAAAAGACTGTACTATTTCATATGAAAAAAGCAAAGGTGCAAATCGAACAGCGTGCTTTGTATTACCACTTGTAATTGCGGGAATTTTAAGTTGTTGGGGGATTTTTAGCTTTTTAAATTGTCATATATCACGGTGAATACAGACTGTATTCATGCTGTGAGGTTTATTCAACATATTATCATATTAGAAGAAAAGCTTCTTTATGAATAACAATTTTATAGGTGGTGAAGATGAAAGGTAAGATTATTGGTCATGATCAAGGAGATTATTTCATTTCAGGGGCTGATGGTAAGCGCTATCAGTTTGCGAATTGGGATTGGTCAGGAAAAACGCCGCCGAAAGTTGGTGACGTCGTTGATTTTGTGTGTGAAGGGGATACCATTAAATCTATTTTCCCTATCTTGACTGAAGGTCAGTCACAGCAATCAAAAGTGACGTTAGCGGTCGTTTGTTTTTTTCTAGGTGGACTAGGAATTCATCGTTTTATGGTTGGTAAAGTTGGAACGGGCATTGCAATGCTTCTTATAAATATAATAAGTGTAATACTTATAATAAGTGTAATATTTATGCCGGTAGGGCTTATAGGAGTTTTTTTGATAATTACACCTTGGGTATTGATTGATTTTATAGTCATTTTAACAGGAAATTTTAAAGACAAAGATGGGTGTAAAATCACAAGTTAGTGGGATATCCAATATTTGTAATACAAAAAGTGGGGCATTCAGCTTACTTTGATTGTATTTAAGGGGGGGATAAATTGGTGATAACAAATTGTTTGAGTGTATAGATTTGGTAATGAGGTATTAATCAAAATCGTGCATAGTTGGGCAAAATATTAAAAAATTTGTGCTGTAAAGACTGTGCTATTTTATGTGGACAAAGCAGAAACGTCGATCAATCAAAGTGCGCTTTGTACTACCTCTTATGACGGTGGGAGTCTTAAGCTATTTCAGTTATCACATTTATCATGGTGAGTATGGATTGTATTCACGCAGTGAAGTTAATCAGCATATTAGCGAATTAGAAAAGGAGCTTCATAAAATAGAAGCTGAGCGGATATTCATGGAAAAGCGTATTTCTCTTTTACGCAATGGACATATAGAAAAAGATATGCTGGATGAGTATGTCCGAAAGAATTTGAACTTTTCTAAGCCAAATGAACTGACAATCTTAATACCTTGAAATGATACCAAAGGTAAATGAAAAATCGCTTAATTTAAACAACAATCAGCAATGATATTGTTTAAGCCGATTGATAAGGCTTGTAACTTTTGTTCGTAAAGGTTATTCCTAAATAATCATAAAAGGGAGTTTAATATGGCAGAACGACTTAAAAAAAATTCTGCGTCGGTGGCGCGCACTGCATTATCAAGCACCACAAAGAAAGCACCAATAGCAGACTTTACAAAAGAAGAAGAAATTGATGCTTATCGTGAAATGCTTTTAATTCGCCGTTTTGAAGAAAAAGCAGGACAACTTTATGGTATGGGGCTTATTGGGGGATTTTGTCACCTTTATATTGGTCAGGAAGCCGTTGTTATAGGAACATTGAAAGCGGCAAAAGAAGGTGATCAGGTTATTACGTCTTACCGTGATCATGGTCATATGTTAGCCGTTGGGATGAGCCCACGTGGTGTCATGGCAGAATTAACGGGACGTCAAGGTGGCTTTTCCAAAGGGAAAGGTGGCTCGATGCATATGTTCTCTAAAGAAAAGAACTTTTATGGAGGACATGGTATTGTTGGTGCGCAGGTTCCAATTGGTTCAGGTTTGGCATTTTCGAATCAGTACCTTGGTAAAGATAATGTGACATTGGTTTATTTTGGTGATGGTGCCGCAAATCAGGGGCAGGTTTACGAAAGTTTTAATATGGCTTCACTTTGGAAGCTTCCTGTTGTTTATATTATTGAAAATAATCAGTATGCTATGGGAACGTCAGTTTCACGTGCATCTGCAGAAACTGATTTTTCCCGACGTGGTCTTTCTTTTGAAATTCCAGGTATTGTTGTTGACGGTATGGATGTTCGATCAGTAAAAGGAGCTGCTGATGAAGCGATTTCTTGGGCACGCTCAGGTAAAGGACCGATCATTCTTGATATGCAGACCTATCGCTATCGTGGTCATTCCATGTCTGATCCAGCAAAATATCGTTCAAAGGAAGAAGTCCAAAAAATAAAAGAGGAACACGATCCGATTGATCAAGTAAAAAGTCGGATTCTTAAGAAAAATTGGGCGAACGAAGATGATTTAAAGTCTATTGAGAAAGAGGTTCGTGCAATTGTTGCTGATGCGGCAGATTTTGCACAAAGTGATCAAGAGCCAGATGCTTCTGAGCTCTATACTGATATTTTAGTTTGATGCGAGGGAAGCAAGTATGTCTATTGATATTTTGATGCCGGCGCTTTCACCAACTATGGAAGAAGGTAAACTGTCTAAATGGCTCAAGAGAGAAGGTGATAAGGTTAGCTCTGGCGATGTTATTGCTGAAATTGAAACGGATAAGGCTACAATGGAAGTAGAGGCCGTTGATGAAGGTACTCTTGGTAAAATTTTTGTGCCTGAAGGTTCTGAAGGCGTAAAGGTCAACACTGTTATTGCGATTTTGTTAGAAGAAGGTGAGCGTGCTGAGGATATTTCGCAACCTACGGATACAGCACAAAAACCTAAGGAATCTCCTCTTTCTCTGCCTTCGTCAGTTCCGCAGGTTCCTACTTTTGATACGTCTCCTGATTTTGATATTCCAGCGGGAACACAAATGGTTACAATGACAGTTCGTGAAGCGCTTAATCAGGCTTTGGCTGAAGAAATGCGGCGTGATGAAAAAGTTTTTCTCATGGGGGAAGAAGTCGCGCAATATCAAGGTGCCTATAAGGTTAGTCAGGGTTTATTGGAAGAATTCGGAGAGCGCCGAGTTATTGATACCCCAATTACAGAGCACGGCTTTGCTGGGTTGGCTGTTGGGGCTGCTTTTGGAGGGTTACGTCCCATTGTTGAGTTTATGACCTTTAATTTTGCGATGCAGGCGATGGATCAAATTATTAACTCAGCAGCAAAAACACGTTATATGTCTGGTGGACAAATGACCGCTCCTATGGTTTTCCGAGGTCCCAATGGTGCGGCTGCCCGTGTTGGTGCTCAACATTCTCAATGCTACGCTGCATGGTACAGTCATGTACCAGGTTTGAAAGTTGTCATGCCTTATAGTGCTGCAGATGCAAAAGGTTTGCTGAAAGCTGCTATTCGTGATGATAATCCTGTTATTTTTCTTGAAAATGAGATTTTGTATGGGCATCAATTTGATGTCCCTCAACTGGATGATTTTGTTTTGCCTATTGGTAAGGCGCGTATTCATAAGTCTGGACAAGATGTGACGATTGTCGCGTGTGGAATTGGAATGCATTATGCCGTTCAAGCGTTGCCGGAAATTGAACAGCTTGGTATTGATGTTGAATTGATTGATTTACGAACCATTCGCCCGATGGATCTTCCAACAATTCTTTCTTCGGTTAAAAAAACAGGTCGTTTGGTAACAATTGAAGAGGGATTTCCTCAGTCATCCGTGGGAACTGAAATAGCAACGCGTGTTATGCAGCAGGCTTTTGACTATCTTGATGCGCCAATTGCTACGATTTCTGGCAAAGATGTTCCGATGCCTTATGCCGCTAATCTTGAGAAGTTGGCTTTGCCTAATACTGCTGAAATTATTGAGGCCGTTAAGGCTGTGACATACAGAGCATAACGGAGGAAAGCATAATGCCCATTAAAATTACAATGCCAGCGCTTTCCCCTACGATGGAAGAGGGAAATTTAACAAAATGGAATATTAAGGAGGGAGATAAAGTTTTCTCTGGTGATGTTATTGCTGAAATTGAGACGGATAAAGCGACAATGGAAGTCGAAGCCGTTGATGAAGGTAGGGTTGCCAAAATTGTTGTTCCTGCTGGAACACAAGGCGTTAAAGTAAATGCTTTAATTGTTGTTTTAGCAGAAGAAGGTGAAGATTTAGCTGAAGCTGCAAAAGTTTCAGAAGAAATCTCTTCTTCTACAAGACAAGAACCAGAGGGCGTAAAACAGACAGATTCTCTGAAACAGACGGACTCAAAGGGTACAAAAATGTCTCATGAATCATCAGCTCAGCAATTATTGCAGCAAGATAAAAAGGAAGCGCGTCTTTTTGCCTCTCCCTTAGCGCGGCGATTAGCATCTCAGGAAGGTCTTGATTTATCCCTTATTTTTGGAAGTGGTCCGCATGGGCGTATTATCAAGCGCGATGTAGAAAAAGCTGTAAGTAGTGATATTTCTAAAGTGTCTTATTCATCACAAATAGGGGAGCTAGTAGCTACAGGTGCTTCTGACAAACAGATACTGAAACTCTTTAAAGAGGATGAATATACCTTCGCACCCCATAATAATATGCGTAAAACAATCGCAACACGTTTGATGGAATCAAAACAGAGAGTTCCACATTTCTATGTAACGGTAGATTGTGAACTTGATGCGCTATTAGCACTGCGTACACAACTGAATGCTGCTGCACCAATGATTAAGGGGCAGGAAGAAACTCAGCCTACTTATAAGCTTTCTGTTAATGATATGGTGATCAAAGCTGTCGCACTTTCTTTGAAAGCTGTTCCTGATGCGAATGTCTCTTGGCTTGAAGGCGGAATGCTTCATCATAAACATTGTGATGTTGGGGTTGCTGTTTCTATTCCCAATGGATTAATTACGCCGATTATTCGCCATGCAGAGGAAAAGCAGTTATCCCTTATTTCCAAAGAGATGAAGGATTTTTCAAAGCGTGCGCGTGAGGGCAAGTTAAAAATGGAAGAATATCAGGGTGGAACAACAGCTGTATCAAATATGGGGATGTATGGTATAAAAAGTTTTTCGGCTATCCTTAATCCACCGCATGCGACGATTTTTGCGATTGGTGCAGGGGAAGAACGCGCCGTTGTTAAAAATGGTACATTAGTTGTTGCGACAGTTATGTCAGTTACAATTTCTGCGGATCATCGTGCTGTCGATGGTGCTTTAGCCGCAGAGCTCGCGCGGACTTTTAAGAAGATAATCGAAAATCCATTAGCAATGTTAGTTTGAACTGTTTAACAGTTCTTCACGTAAGTTGTGAGAGAGTGTGTTAAGAGAATAAAAACAAATTTAAGAGTTTGAAGAGCAATGTTATTGCTATTTCTGGTTTGGGTAAAGCATTTACGTGAAGCTTAAAGCAAAAGACATAAGATAATTCTGTGATGTTGTTTTGCAGTCTTAAGTTCAAAAAATGCATATCCGTTTTATATATATCCATGGAGGAATTACTGTGGCAAATCTTTATGATGTAATTGTGATTGGATCAGGTCCAGGCGGATATGTAACCGCAATTCGTGCAGCACAATGTGGTTTTAAGACTGCGATTGTTGAACGTGAACATTTGGGAGGGATCTGTTTAAATTGGGGATGTATTCCAACAAAGGCCCTTCTACGTTCAGCGGAAATGAAACATTTTGCTGAACATGCAAAAAATTATGGATTAAAAATTAATGGTTCAATTGAGGCAAACATCAAAGATGTTGTGGCACGTTCACGCGGTGTTTCAGCACGTTTAAATGCTGGCGTTGATTTTTTAATGAAAAAAAACAAAATTGATATTATCTGGGGTGAAGCAAAGCTTACCAAAGAAGCGAAGGGAAGCCATCCTGCGGAAATTATGGTTTCTTCATCCTCAAAACCGATTATGCAACCGCAAAATCCAGTCCCTAAAGGGACGTTAGGGGAGGGAACTTATCAAGCAAAGTATATCATTATTGCAACGGGCGCACGTCCTCGTGTCCTTCCTGGTATTGAGCCAGATGGAAAACTCATTTGGACTTATTTTGAAGCTATGATACCGCCAGCAATGCCAAAATCGCTTTTGGTTATAGGGTCTGGGGCTATTGGCATTGAATTTGCCTCTTTTTATCGTGATATGGGAGCTGAGGTAACTGTTGTTGAAATGATGCCCCACATCATGCCTGCTGAAGATATTGAAATTTCAACGTTTGCTTGTAAACAGTTAGAGAAAAAAGGTTTACGCATTCTTCGTCAAGCAAAAGTAACAAAGGTTGAAAAATCTTCTGATTCTGTGACTGTACATATTGATGTTCAAGGTAAAATAGAGTCAATGACTGTTGACCGATTGATTTCCGCTGTTGGGGTGCAAGGTAATATTGAGAATCTTGGTTTAGAAGCTTTGGGAATAAAAACCGATCGCGGGTGCATTGTAACCGATGAATGGAGTTGGACGGGGGTGGAAGGAATTTATGCTATTGGTGATGTAGCAGGTCCTCCTATGTTGGCACATAAAGCAGAAGAAGAAGGTGTGATATGTATTGAGCATCTTGCAGGTTTAAAGAATGCTCATCCGCTTGATAAAAGAAAAATTCCAGGGTGTACATATTGTACACCACAGGTTGCCTCTGTAGGGCTTTCAGAAGCTACAGCAAAAGAAGCAGGTTATGATATACGTATTGGTCGTTATTCTTTTGCTGCGAATGGCAAGGCGATTGCTTTGGGTGAAGATCAGGGGTTAGTAAAAACGATTTTTGATAAAAAAACAGGACAGCTTCTTGGGGCCCATATGGTAGGGGCTGAGGTAACAGAATTGATACAGGGTTTTGTTATTGCCATGAATCTTGAAACAACAGAAGAAGAATTAATGCATACTGTCTTTCCACATCCGACTTTATCGGAAATGATGAAAGAAAGTGTATTGGATGCTTATGGTCAAGTTTTAAACGCTTGATGACTGGATTGTGTGAAAGATTTTATATTTTTGATTGTTACTTCGTATTTATAAGGCAAAGGCTTAAATGGTTACGGTTGTTGATAGAGTTACAAATAGACGTTTGCGTCATCCTGAAAAGGCACATCGTCCTGATACAAGCGTTCAAAAAAAGCCAGATTGGATTCGTGTAAAAGCGCCAACATCACCAATTTATAAGGAAACACATGGTATTGTACGTACGCATAAGTTAGTGACTGTATGTGAAGAAGCTGGTTGCCCTAATATTGGCGAATGTTGGAGCCAGCGGCATGCTAGCTTTATGATTTTAGGTGAAATATGTACGCGTGCTTGTGCTTTTTGTAACGTTGCAACAGGTATTCCACTTGCCGTTGATGATAATGAGCCAGAACGCGTAGCCGATGCTGTTGCACGGATGGAATTAAAACATGTTGTCATTACATCTGTTGATCGTGATGATCTTGCTGATGGTGGTGCTGAGCATTTTGCAAAAGTTATTTATGCGATTCGTCAAAAAACTCCTAAAACAACAATTGAAGTTCTGACACCTGATTTTCGTCATAAGGATGGCGCTTTAGAAGTTGTTGTTGCTGCTAAGCCTGATGTTTTTAATCATAACTTAGAAACAGTTCCTTCTAAATATTTGAAGGTTCGTCCAGGGGCACGTTATTTTCATTCAATTCGTTTATTACAACGCGTTAAAGAACTTGATCCAACAATTTTTACAAAATCGGGAATTATGGTTGGGCTTGGGGAGGAGCGAAATGAAATTTTGCAATTGATGGATGATTTGCGCTCTGCTGATGTTGACTTTATGACGATTGGACAATATTTGCAGCCTACACGAAAACATCATCCAGTTGTTCGTTTTGTGCCTCCTGAAGAATTTGAGTCTTTTGCCAAGATTGGTAAAGTAAAAGGATTTTTACATATGGCCTCCAATCCTCTGACGCGTTCATCTCATCATGCTGGAGATGATTTTGCTATTTTGCAAAAAGCGCGTGATGAAAAATTTTCCTTACAGAGATAATTATGCCGATTTTTACAATACATCGGCAGATCACCCATAGTGCCAGTGAAATGTTTGAGCTGGTTTCAGATATTGAGCGTTATCCTGAATTTTTACCAATGTGTGAGTCTTTGATAGTACGTTCTCGAAAAGAGTATGGGAAAAAAATGTTGCTTCTTGCGGATATGACCGTTGGCTATAAGATTATCCGTGAAACTTTTACGACTCAAGTATTTCTTCAGCCGGAAAAAAATCTTATAGAAGTTAAATATATTGATGGTCCATTCAAATATCTTGAAAATCGTTGGTCCTTTCATGATATTGAAAATACCAATGCATGTAATGTAGAGTTTTTTATTGATTATGAATTTAAAAGTAAAACGCTTGGATTAGTGATGGGCTCAATGTTTGATATTGCGTTTCGTAAATTCACCGACGCTTTTGAGAAGCGTGCGCATCAGATTTATGGCTCTACGATAACATAGTCTATTCTGTTATTTTTTAACAATACGTATTGCTTATAACAGCGTGAAGGTGAAAACTGGTTTTCATCTTTACTATTTGTTTTAATTCATCTTTTTCAGCTTTGAAAAGCATATTAAAGGAATATCATTTTAAATGATGAAGATGATGCACAGCTTTACGCTTTTGTTTCTCTTTTTTAATAGAGGCATATCCAAACAAAACGCCCAAATAGGACATGCTTGCGTCATACCCATTTCATAATAAATAGTAGAGATACTCGTAAAAGTATATAAATCAACATCTTTACACTTATGAAAAAGTCAGCCTGCACCATTGATTTGCCATCTCTCAAGATGTTGCGCGAGCTCTTAGCATTTGAGAGAGGTACAAGTATCCCTTTCTTTAATCATTTTATTTATACAGTTTTTTTCTTGTGGCGTGCAAGTGAATAAATTTGATTGATTCAACTTAAAGTTGTGGCACAATAAATCATTTTTTCAAGATGTTGACGATTATAGACTCAATGTGGAATAGAGAGCTTTGAAATTAGTATGGGGAATTCAGTGAAGCAATTCCAGAATCATTTTAAAAACATTTTCAACAGTTGCATGGCGGATAGCATTGCGGTTAAGATGACCAAAGTGCATTTCTTTGTGCAGAGTTTTATGATTTTTGTAAGCAACTGCGCAGTGCACAAGTCCTACAGGTTTATCAAGACTTGCTCCTCCTGGACCAGCAATTCCTGTTACAGAGACTGCAATGTCAGCTTGTGAATGTTTTAATCCACCCTCAGCCATTGCAAGAGCAACTTCTTTTGAAACGGCGCCATAGGTTCTTATAAGTTCAGCACAAACGCCAACAAGGCGTGTTTTAGATTCATTTGAATAAACAACAAATCCACAATCGAGAACATCTGACGAGCCTGCAATATTTGTGAGGCTTGCAGCAATGAGTCCTCCTGTACAAGACTCTACAGTTGTTAACAGCAAACCTTTTTGGCGAAAGATATTAAGGACTTCATGTGCTTGTTTTTCACAAAGATATGTCATTGGGGAAGTTCTCCTGAATAAAGAACGCTCACTGTTGCAAGAGCAGCAATTCCTTCACCGCGACCAATAAATCCAAGCCTTTCATTTGTTGTTGCTTTGATAGAGATTCGATCAGGTGTTATTGAAAGTATCGTCATAAGATTTTCTGTCATGGCATGACGATAGGGACCAATTTTAGGATTTTCAGCAATAATTGTGATATCAACATTGGCGATACGACCACCTGCTTGTTTTAGAATATCAAGAGCATGACGGAGAAAAATTTCTGATGATGCATTTTTCCATTGAGGATCAGAGGGAGGGAAATGTGTGCCAATATCTCCAGCACCTCGCGTAGCGAGCAGGGCATCTGTTAGCGCATGAAGAGCAACATCCGCATCGGAGTGTCCATTCAATTTTTTATGAAAAGGAATTTTTATACCACATAAAATAAGAAAATCACCATCCTCGAAAGAGTGAACATCATAACCATTGCCGGTGCGGATATCAGGAAATATTTGCATTTTCTTTTGGAGATATAAATGTGCAGTATTAAAATCTTCATGCCATGTAATTTTTATGTTGTTAGGATCCCCAGGAACGGTACGCATAGGAATTCCAAACCATTCGGCAATCGCAGAATCGTCAGTGAATTCTTTTTTGCAAGCTTGTTTTGCTTGTTTATGGGCCGCTAAGATATGTTCAAAGGGAAAACACTGTGGAGTTTGTGCACTATAAAGATGGGTACGGGGAATTGTTTCTAAAACATGCTGATTATTTATACGTTTAAGGGTATCAGAGATGGGCAGAACAGGAAGAACACCTTCTTGAGGTGTGATCGTGTTGTGAATGTTATCAAGAAGCTTGTTTTCGATAAAGGGGCGTGCACCATCATGAATATGCACATATTGGGGATTGAATTTTTTGAGTGCCTGAAGTCCATGTAAGGTAGAGATTTGACGTGTCCTGCCTCCTTCAACGATAATAAGGCGCTCTTTAAAATCGCCGATAGCTTGTTCACAGATTTGACGATCTTCTGGATGAATAACAAGGATAATTGTTGTGATAGCTGGATGCTGCAAAAAACAATGCACGGTATGATAAATAATCGGCTTTTGTCCTAGAAGCCGATATTGTTTTGGAATTTTATGGGGAGACCCTGCTCTTTCACCGCGTCCAGCAGCTAATATTATTGCTGCAATAGAAATACTTAATCTCCTCGTGTTATAATCTTAGTTTGCTTTTTTGTCATTAATTTTAAAATGATTTTGAAAGGATGGTTGTTGTAGATCAGCAAGGGATATCACGGATAACACCTCAAAAAAAGCATTTAATGCTTTTTGAAGTGCGGTATTTAAACCACAAAAATCAATCAAGGGGCAAGTCGGTTCTGCAGTATCGAAACATTCTGCGAGGGAAAAGTTGTCTTCTGTTACTTTCACAACATCAGCGACTGAAATCTCTGCTGCGGGTTTCGCCAACCTAACTCCACCATTGCGTCCACGCACTGTTTGTATAAAACCTGCTTGAACAAGCAGCTGAAGGATTTTAAATAAAAAAAGTTCTGAAACGGCATATGCTTTAGCAATTTCTGGAACACGACTGAGAGTTCCCTGATTATCTGCACAATACATGAGCATTCGAAGAGCATAATTTGTTTGTTTTGTTAATCGCATCTCATTTCCTTCGTAAAGTATCGTCGAACACAGTTTATTTTAAGATATTTTGCAAAATGTAGAAGTTCTTTCTCATTGACTATATTTGCCCTATTTTAAATGTAGTATTAGTATTGTCAATTTTTGCTACAAAAGGTTATATGAGAATAATGGGATAAGGGTATGTAAGCTCATGACGAATATAACATCTGTAACGAATCTTCAAGACATAGATAAAAATACTTATAACGATGAGTTGTATCGTTTAAGTAAGGTATATATTTTTTTAGGGATTACAATTATTGTATTGGCGTTACTTACGGCCTCTGTTTCATTTATTATTCTTATTGGATTAACCCCTGTTGTTCCCAGTAGAACAGTAACCCTTATTCTTATAGGGATTAATAGTTTTTGGGTTTTAGGGCTTATTGTCATCGTTTTTTATGAGATGATTCCGATTATTCGTGCTTGGCGTTCAAGGCGTGCAGGATCGCGTCTTCATGTGCGCCTTATTTCATTGTTTGCACTTGTTGCGACAATGCCGGCTGTTGCTGTAGCTCTTGTATCGGGTCCAGCACTAAATTTGGGACTTGATCGATGGTTTGATACAACAACGCGGCAAATTGTGGGCTCTTCTATTGATTTAGCAAATGCTTATGCAGATGAAATGCTTCAAAATTTAAAAAATTTATCCTACGCGATGGCATTTGCACTTGATAACAAAAAACTCTTAGAACGTAATCCGGCTGAATATAGGATGCAATTGACGCGTCATGCTATAGGACGCAATTTGCGTGGCGCATTTTTGTTAAGTTCTAGCGGAGCTATTTTTATATCGAGTGCTCTTGGTGATGAAGATAAACTGCCAATTCCTCCTTCCAATCTTATTGAACGTGCAACCAGTGCGAGGCCTTTTTCTTTTCAACCAGGCGTGCATGATTATTTTGGTATTATTTTAAAATTTACCAACATTCCAAACACATTTTTATATTTGGTGCGTGACGTTGATAAAGGTGTTTTATCTGCTTTGCGTTTAACAGAAGTCAATACAGATCGTTATCGTGATTTAAATGAAAATCGCCTTCTGACGCAAATTGCATTTGGTATGCTTTATTTATGTCTTTTTTTTAGTTTATTCCTATCGGCTATTTGGGCTGCTATTGCTGTCGCTGATCGCTTAGTACGTCCTATTCGTCTTCTCATTAGTGCTGCTGATGATGTTGCTACTGGAAATATGGAAATTTTTGTGCCAGTACGCGCGAAGGACGGAGATATTGGGCAATTATCCAAAACTTTTAATTACATGGTCAGTGAATTGAAAAGTCGGCGCAATGAGTTGATTGCAGTACGTGATCAAATTGATGAGAGACGGCGTTTTTCTGAAGCAGTGTTATCGGGTGTAACAGCAGGAGTAGCGGGTATAGATGATAATGGTGATATTACAATTATTAATCGATCTATTGAAGCGATGTTTGATATTCGCTCTGAACACGTTGTTGGACAAAGTCTTTTATCTTTAAGTGCTGAAATTTGGCAGGTTTTTCAGTTTGCACGTTCATTGGATCGTAAAAATCATCGTGAGCAGGTTACTTTAAACGTTGCAGGAAAAGAGCGTGTCTGTAATGTCCAAGTTACGATGGAAGAGGATGATGGACAGGGGCAATCTTGGGTCCTAACAATTGATGATATTACAGACCTTGTTGCAGCACAACGTACAGCGGCGTGGGCGGATATTGCACGGCGTATTGCACACGAAATAAAAAATCCTCTCACACCCATTCAGTTATCCGCTGAACGCATTCGTAAACGTTATAACAAAGTTATTACACAAGATAGAGAGGTCTTTGAGCGGTGTATTGAGACAATTATTCGACAGGTTGGAGATATTGGGCGTATGGTTGATGAGTTTTCCTCTTTTGCACGTATGCCCAAACCACAAATGCATATTTTAGATATACGAGAATTGTTGCGCGAAGCATGTTTCTTGATAGAAGTGACACGACATGATATTCATTTTGAGCAAGATTTAGGAAGTCTACCACTTATGGGTGCATTTGATAACCGTCTCATTGTACAAGCTTTTTGCAATGTGATCAAAAATGCGAGCGAATCCATAGATTCAGTTATGCGAGAGGAAAATATTCACGGTCATATTCTTATCCGTTCTTATCGTCAAGAGGAATGGGTGGTTGTGGATGTTGTTGATAATGGGAAAGGACTTCCTAAAGAGCAAAGACAAAAGTTATTAGAGCCCTATATAACAACGCGGGAAAAAGGAACAGGGCTCGGGTTAGCCATTGTGCGCAAAGTTATTGAAGATCACGGTGGTTCCATGGAGCTTCATGATGCACCGGAGAGTTTTTATGAAGGTCGTGGTGCGATGATTCGTTTGATGTTTCCGGCGGATGGGGGTAAGCAGGGTAGTATTATACAAGCCATAAATCATAAGATAGGGGAATAGTATGGTATCAGATATCTTGATTGTTGATGATGAAGCAGATATTCGTGAGCTTGTTGCTGGTATTTTAGATGATGAAGGTTATGAAACGCGTGTTGCTTGTAACTCTGATGAAGCATTGGCTCAAATTAGTGAGCGTATTCCAAAGCTCATTTTTTTGGATATTTGGCTACAGGGTAGTCGTCTTGATGGTTTAGCATTGCTTGATGAAATTAAAACGCAATATCCGGCTCTTCCGGTCGTTATGATCTCTGGTCATGGTAATATTGAGACGGCTGTTTCCGCTATAAAGCGAGGGGCATATGATTTCATTGAAAAACCTTTTAAAGCAGATAGACTTGTATTGGTTGCAGAGAGAACACTTGAAAACTCAAATTTAAAACGTGAGCTTTTAGAATTGCGAAAGCGTTCGAACGAAACATTAGAGTTGCTCGGAAAATCGACAGTTGTAAAAAATTTGCGTCAAATCATAGAAAAAGTAGCACCAACCAATAGTCGCGTCATGATAACAGGTCCTTCAGGGGCAGGAAAAGAGACTGTTGCACGAACTATTCATGCGCTCTCAACGCGTTCGAATGGGCCATTTGTTACAATAAATGCTGCAACGATTACTCCGGAAAGAATGGAAATAGAGCTGTTTGGCAGTGAAATGGAAGGAAGAGAGCGCAAGATCGGTGCCTTAGAGGAAGCTCATGGCGGTATATTATATCTTGATGAAATTGCTGACATGCCACGTGAGACTCAAGGTAAGATTCTTCGGGTGTTAACGGGGCAGACATTTGAAAGAGTTGGCGGCACAAAACGTGTTAAGGTGGATGTCCGTATTATTTCTTCGACAGCGCAAAATCTTGAAAACCTCATTTCCGATGGGCGCTTTAGAGAAGATCTTTTCCACCGTCTTTCGGTTGTTCCTATTGCTGTTCCGCCCCTTTCAGCGCGTCGTGAAGATATTCCAGAACTTGTACATCATTTTGTAAAAACAATATCACAGCAGGTTGGGATTAAACCGCGTGCAATCAGTGATGATGTGATTGCTATTTTGCAAACGCATGCTTGGCCGGGTAATGTGCGGCAATTACGTAATAATATTGAGCGTCTTCTTATTCTTGTGCGGGATGGTGATGGTCCTATAACAGCGGATTTTCTTCCCAGTGAAGTAAGTGATTCTTTGCCACGTCTTCAAATGGATTCAGATGAAAGTATAATGGATTTGCCGTTACGTGAAGCACGAGAATTGTTTGAAAAGAGATATTTAGTGGCACAGATTGGGCGTTTGGGTGGAAATATATCACGTACTGCTGAATTTATAGGCATGGAGCGTTCAGCTTTGCACCGTAAACTTAAAGCGCTTGGAGTTTCTTAAAGCGATGCGTGTTATTATTTGCGGAGCAGGACAGGTTGGTTATGGGATAGCAGAGCGTCTTGCTGCTGAAAATCACGATGTTACTGTTATTGATATTGAAACGAGATTAATTGAAAAGATTCGCGATACATTGGATGTGAGAGGTTTTGTTGGTCACGGTTCACGTCCTGAAGTTCTTTTGGCTGCAGATGCAGACAAAGCTGATATGTTGATTGCTGTCACTTTGTTTGATGAAGTCAATATGGTAGCTTGTCAAGTGGCACATTCATTATTTAATGTGCCCACAAAAATTGCTCGTATTCGTTCACAATCTTATTTAGAGCCACGTTATAAGACGCTTTTTTCCAGAGAGAATATTCCCATTGATGTGGTTATTTCGCCAGAAGTTGAAGTTGGGGAAATGGTTTTGCGCCGTATTGCTTTACCTGGTGCAATAGATGTTCTTTATTTTTGTAATGATGATGTTGTTGCGCTAGCCTTGGAATGCATGGAAGATTGTCCAGTTATTAATACACCTTTGCGTCAATTAACAGAGCTTTTTCCAGATCTTCATACGACGGTTACCGCTATTAAACGTGGCGCGGAATTATTGGTTGCACATTCAGAAACGCAATTACGCGTTGGTGATATAACCTATCTTGTTGTTGCTCGTGATCAAATGCGCCGTGCTGTTGGGCTTTTTGGTCATAAAGAACAAGATGCCCACCGCATGATTATTGCAGGAGGCGGTCACATTGGCCTTTATGTTGCACAGGCTATTGAAAAGCGTTTCCATAAATTAAAATTGAAGATTATAGAATCGCATAGAGAAAGAGCTCTCACGATTGCTGATCAGCTTGAAAAAACAACAGTTTTATACGGTAACGTGTTAGATCCAGTGATTCTTCAAGATGCGGGAATTGATCAGTCCGATTTAATGATTACATTGACCAATCAAGATCAGGTTAATCTCTTAAGCGCTATTATTGCTAAAAGATTGGGCTGCAAAGCCAATATGGTATTGATTAATAATGTTGCCTATCAAGAATTTAGTCGTGCTGTTGGTGTGGATGCATATCTTAATCCCCATAGCGTTACAATATCGAGAATTTTGCAACAAATGCGCCGTGGACGTATTCGTTCTGTTCATTCAGTTTTTAATGGCCGAGCAGAAATTATTGAAGCTGAAGTGATGCAAACATCTTCATTGGTTGGTAAGTCATTATCAGAGCTCAATTTATCAAATGGTTTGAGAATTGGTGCAATTTATCGCAATAAGACAATAATACAGCTTTCGGCAGATACGCGCATTTTGTCTGGTGATAGAATAGTGATTTTTGCTCTTGCTGATAGGGTTCGTGATGTTGAACAACTCTTTCGCGTAAGTTTAGAATATTTTTGATATATTATCTATGGATATTTGTACTTTTTGGTATAGTGGACAATTAAGATTGGTGGATAGGCTTTGTTTGTCCTCAATGGTTAAAACTGGACAGCGCGTTAAGCTTTTTAGTTATGATAAAAAAATAGATAATCTTCCTGCCGGTGTTGAGTTGCATGAAGCCGAATCAATTTTGCCACGCTCAGCAATTTATCGCCTTGATCCCGATTTTTCTGATGATAAACCAGGGTGTACAATTGTTCAGTTTTCGGATTTTTTTCGTGTTATGCTGATGAAATATCAACAAGGTGTTTGGTTAGATACAGATGTTTACCTTGTTAAACAATTTCATCCAGATGCGGATAAGGTTTGGTTGGCAAGAGAAAATAATACAAGAGTAGGCGTTTCTGCACTTTATTTTCCGCCTAATAACCCTATTATAAAAGTATTTGAAGATTATTGGGCAGGCACAGAAATTATTCCTCATTGGCTTGGGTTTAAGCGTCGTGTTTGGAGACCTTTCTGGTTAAAGAGGAAAAAAATGCCGATTTTGCCGGGAAGTCTTGGCGTTACGATATTTGGCAATGATGGTATTTCGCGATTAGCAAAACGATATGGTTTTTTTCATGCAGCAAAGGAAAAGGAAACTTTTTATTATTGGACTGGGCGAAAAGCTGAACGTATTTTTGAACCAGCTTTTGGCGTAAAGCCGCTTACAGATTCACGCTTGATAGGCTTTCATATTCACAGAAAGACAAAAACCACGAAAAGACCTCGGGAAGGAAGTTTTTACCATTGGGCGGTATCTCGCATTCCTGATGTTCATCATTTGTTTAAGTAGAGTTATTATTGCTATTTTAACTATTGGGATTTTAATCTATCTTAAACAGCTCTTGATTGTAGCTTGCACAAGAGAGTAATGTTAACGTATGGATAAAAACATTGAATGTGTAAAGAGCGGTTGTTATATGAACGGAAAGTAGAAATATGAGTGATCCAATGAAAACAGCATTAAGCCTTGTTCCTATGGTTATTGAACAAACCAATCGTGGTGAACGGGCCTATGATATTTTTTCCCGTCTTTTAAAGGAGCGGATTATTTTTATTAATGGTCCTGTCGAAGATGGTATGGCAATGCTTGTTTGTGCACAATTGCTTTTCTTGGAAGCGGAAAATCCTAAAAAAGAAATTAGTCTTTATATTAATTCTCCAGGTGGTGTCGTAACATCTGGTATGGCTATTTATGATACTATGCAGTTTATTCGCCCTCCTGTTTCTACGCTTTGCATGGGGCAGGCGGCATCTATGGGGTCTTTATTGTTAACAGCTGGAGCAAAAGGTCATCGTTTTACATTGCCAAACGCACGTATTATGGTGCATCAACCATCCGGTGGTTTTCAAGGTCAAGCTTCAGATATTGAGCGACATGCGCAAGACATTATAAAGATGAAACGGCGTTTAAATGAAATTTATGTTCAACATACAGGTCAAGATTATGAGATTATTGAGAGAACTCTCGATCGCGATCATTTTATGACAGCAGAAGAAGCCAAAGCGTTTGGCTTAGTTGATGATGTTATACAATATCGTGCAGAAACTGAAAAAGAAGAAAAAGATTAAGAATTTTTATAGAAAAAACAGCTACTTTAAATCACAGAGTTTTATAAAAAATATCGCAAAATAAGAGAAACACCTAAAAATATTGAGACATGCATGGTTTTCTATATGTCTTTTAGTTTTCATGATGAAAAGCTTCCTTTGGAAAGGCAAAGTATTCATATATCGTGGTGAAAGGAAAGAAAAATGAGCAAAATTAGCAATAGCGGGAACGAATCAAAAAATACTCTCTATTGCTCGTTCTGCGGCAAGAGTCAGCATGAGGTGCGTAAGCTCATTGCGGGGCCTACTGTATTTATCTGTGATGAATGTGTAGAGCTTTGCATGGATATTATTCGGGAAGAAAATAAGTCTTCTGGGGTTAAGGTGCGTGATGGTGTTCCTACGCCACAGGAAATTATAACAGTTCTTGATGATTATGTTATTGGTCAGCAGCATGCAAAGCGTGTTCTTTCTGTTGCTGTTCATAATCATTATAAACGGTTGGCGCATCAGTCTAAAAGCAATGATATTGAGTTGGCTAAATCAAATATTCTTCTTGTTGGTCCAACGGGCTGTGGTAAAACTTATCTTGCACAAACATTAGCACGTATTATTGATGTGCCTTTTACGATGGCGGATGCGACCACTTTGACGGAAGCAGGCTATGTAGGTGAGGATGTAGAAAATATTATTTTGAAACTTCTTCAAGCTGCTGACTATAATGTTGAACGTGCACAACGTGGCATTGTTTATATTGATGAGGTTGATAAGATTTCTCGTAAGGCTGACAATCCTTCTATTACAAGAGATGTTTCGGGGGAAGGAGTTCAGCAAGCGTTATTAAAAATTATGGAAGGAACGATTGCTTCTGTTCCTCCTCAAGGTGGACGTAAGCATCCGCAACAAGAGTTTCTTCAGGTTGACACCACAAACATCTTATTCATTTGTGGGGGAGCTTTTGCTGGGTTAGAACGGATTATTTCAGGGCGTGGTGAAAAAACTTCTATTGGTTTTTCTGCGACCGTTAAGGCTCCTGATGAGCGTTGTGTCGGTGAAATTTTTCGTGATTTAGAGCCTGAAGATCTTATAAAATTTGGTTTAATACCAGAATTTATTGGGCGCCTTCCTATAGTCGCTACCTTAGAGGATTTAGATGTTAACGCCCTTATGCAAATTTTATCACAACCTAAAAATGCTTTAGTAAAGCAATATCAGCGTCTTTTTGAAATGGAGAATGTCGAGTTATCATTTCATGAAGATGCTTTACGTGTTATTGCGAAGAAAGCAATTGAACGTAAAACTGGCGCTCGTGGTTTACGTTCTATTATGGAGAAGATCCTTCTTGAGACGATGTTTGAGCTACCGGCTCTTGAAGGCGTTCAAAAAGTGGTTATTTCGAGTGATGTCGTTGATGGGAAAGCGCGTCCTCTTTATATTTACTCAGAACGTGCAGAAGATAAAGAAAATGTATCAGCATGATATTGTGCTAAGCACAATATGAAAGGTGGTAATAAACAGTATTTGATGGGTGTTTATAATAATATCATTATAATGCTTGATTTATGTATTAGTAATTACCACTTCATGTATTGTGAAGAGCTGAGGTTTTCTAAAGGTGAGCTGGTTGTTGTAGATAGCTCATAGGCTCCAGAAAGGAGAGTTATGCAATATATTGATGAAAAGACAGATGAAGTAAGAGATGGGGTTTATGCTGTTTTACCTCTTCGTGATATTGTTGTCTTCCCCCATATGATTGTTCCACTTTTTGTGGGCCGCGAAAAATCAATTCGTGCTCTTGAAGAAACGATGGCGGTTGACAAGCAAATACTCTTGGTGACACAAAAAAATGCTTCTGATGACGATCCAAAATCAGAGGATATTTATCATATTGGTACATTTGCTAATATTCTTCAACTTTTAAAGCTTCCTGATGGTACTGTAAAGGTTTTGGTTGAAGGAACTGCACGTGCAAAAATTAGTCAATTTGCTTTAAGTGAAGGTTATCATCAGGCATATGCGACTGTTACAGAAGAATCTAGAGAGAGTGATGTTGAGATTGAAGCTCTTTCAAGGTCAGTGATTGCTTATTTTGAAAACTATGTAAAGCTTAATAAAAAAATCTCTCCTGAAGTTGTTAATGCGATTGGTCAGATTGATAATCCTTCTAAGCTTGCCGATACGATTGCTTCTCATTTGATGATTAAACTTGCAGAAAAACAGGAAATACTAGAGCTCTTACCTGTACGGGCCCGTCTTGAACGTGTTCTGTCCTTCATGGAAGGAGAAATTTCTGTTTTGCAGGTTGAAAAACGTATTCGTTCGCATGTTAAACGGCAAATGGAAAAAAACCAACGAGAATATTATCTCAATGAGCAGATGAAGGCTATTCAAAAAGAGTTAGGGGCAGGTGATGATAGCCGAGATGAACTCTCTGAATTAGAAGAACGTATCAAGAATACAAAACTATCCAAGGAAGCACAGGAAAAAGCTGGGGCAGAATTGAGAAAATTACGGAATATGTCTCCTATGTCTGCAGAAGCGACAGTTGTCCGTAACTATCTTGATTGGTTATTAGCAATGCCTTGGGGTAAAAAATCTAAGATTAAAAACAATTTAGATTTTGCTGAAAAGGTCATGAATAATGAACATTTCGGTCTTGAAAAGGTTAAGGAGCGGATTATTGAATATTTGGCTGTACAAAGTCGCGCGTCAAAGATAAAAGGTCCTATTATTTGTTTGTTAGGTCCTCCTGGTGTAGGGAAAACATCATTAGCGCGCTCTATTGCAAAGGCGACGGGGCGTGAGTATGTTCGTATCTCTTTGGGAGGCGTGCGGGATGAAGCAGAAATTCGCGGACATCGCCGAACATATATTGGTTCGATGCCTGGAAAAATTATCCAGTCTATGAAAAAAGCAAAAAAATCTAATCCGCTTTTCTTGCTTGATGAAATTGATAAAATGGGACAAGATTTTCGTGGAGATCCTTCATCCGCTTTATTAGAAGTTCTTGATCCTGAACAAAACAGTACATTCATTGATCACTATTTGGAAGTTGAATATGATCTTTCTGATGTCATGTTTATCACAACTGCCAATACGCTTAATATTCCAGGTCCGTTAATGGATCGTATGGAAATTATTCGTATTGCTGGTTATACTGAATGTGAGAAAATGGAAATTGTTAAACAGCATCTTTTACCAAAGGCACTAAAAGATCACTCTTTGTCTAAAAAAGAACTCAGTATTTCTGATGGAGCACTAAGGTCAATTATTCAGTTTTATACACGTGAGGCAGGCGTTCGTAACCTTGAGCGTGAACTCATGAAAATTTCCCGCAAATCTGTTACAAAAATTCTCAAAACGCATCAAAAATCTGTAAAAGTTACAGAAAGTAATATTCATGATTTCTTGGGTGTTAAACGTTATCATTACAATCAGATTGAAGGAGAAAATCAAATTGGTGTTGTGACAGGCCTTGCGTGGACAGAAGTCGGTGGAGAGTTATTGACCATTGAAGGAGTTATGATGCCCGGCAAAGGTAAGATGACTGTAACTGGAAATTTACGTGATATTATGAAGGAGTCCATTTCAGCGGCAGCATCTTATGTACGTTCTCGTGCTGTTGATTTTGGTATTGAACCTCCACTTTTTGAAAAACGCGATATCCATGTTCATGTTCCAGAGGGTGCTACGCCAAAAGATGGCCCATCTGCTGGGATTGCAATGGTGACAGCAATTGTTTCGGTTCTTACAGGAGTAGCTGTGCATAAAGATATTGCAATGACTGGTGAAATTACTTTACGTGGACGCGTTTTACCAATTGGTGGATTAAAAGAAAAACTCCTAGCAGCTCTTCGAGGAGGGATAAAAAAGGTACTTATTCCTGAAGAAAACGCAAAAGATTTGGTTGATATTCCTGACGATGTCAAAAATAATATGGAAATTATTCCGGTAAATCATGTGAGTGAAGTTTTGAAACACGCTTTGGTTCGTTTTCCAGACACTATTGAATGGAAAGAACCCTCTACGGTGGCTGTCCCAATCCGGTCAGAGGGCAGTGATAGTGAAGGAATACAGATTGCGCACTGATTCACTTATCTCATTTATAACGGCATTTTTTAGGTGGCAGAAGGCGTTGTTGAGGTTATTGTTCTGTTTTTTGTTGGAAAAAGTGAAAAATTCCGTGAATAACTGTGATTATTGCTAAAAAAACAATGTTTTGGATAAAAATAAGACTTCTGTTTGCTGTACTTTTCAATAAACTGACCAATAACATGATTAAGTCATGTTGTCAGGTAATATAGGGAAAGGAAATATTTTATGAATAAAAGTGAATTGGTTAGCTCCGTTGCTGAAAAGGCAGGTGTTTCGAAAGCGCAAGCTGGTGCTGTTGTTGATGCTTTTATGGCTTCTGTAACAGAAGCTTTGGCTTCAGGGGGAGATGTTCGTCTTCCAGGTTTTGGCTCTTTTGAAGTTTCTCATCGTGCTGCAACAAAGGGGCGTAATCCTTCAACTGGTGCTGAGATCGATATTCCAGCACGTTCTGTACCTAAATTTTCTGCAGGAAAAAGCCTTAAAGAAGCAGTTAATAAAAAATAATTTAAGCTACATAAAAAAACCCGATTTATTTATAAGCGGGTTTTTTTTAGCACATGTATTATGCCCATTTTTCATATAACACGTTGAGATTTTTGCGGTATTTTTTATTTTCATGTATTACTTGTATTTTTGAAAATAATTTTAAGTGTTGTATAAAATACTGTCAGCTTAAAATATATTTTTTAGCCTTTTCAGTAAAATATTGCACTGTATTAGTGCAGTACCGGTGTGGCTTATAAAATGTAATGTTAACTTTTATTACGCTGAAGTGTTACGATATTTATTTCAAAACAAGATCCGTAAATAGTATGAGGCAAAAAACTCTGTAAAGTCTATAAAAGTTATTATATACCACCATTTACGCTTAATAAAAGTGCATGTTGGTGCCACCGTACTGTTTTTCTCAGTTCCTATAATGTTGCGATTAGCCCTCAACATCTGAGATGAGTGCATAAGGAATAGTTTTATTCTTTTACTTATACGCCAACCTTGCTTGTGACGCACCAAGAGGATAAGTTTTATTGATTTATTATAAGAGATTCTGAAATGAAAGAATCTTATGATATTCAGATTTCACTTTCAATATTGTGATTTTTCTTGGCATTTGAGAGGGAAGAGATAGATCCAGCTCTATCCTACAAATATTTTTTCCATATCCCTATTTCACTTGTGATATGCAAGCGAGCGTTTTTTCTTCATCACACAAGAGTTAAAGTGAGAGAATAACACAAATTTTGATGAAGGAAGTTAAAAAACAGAAAAATTACTCTTATAAAATAATGTATATTACGTAATATAAAAAATATTAATAGAGATAATACAGTATTGCTTGTTTATTTTCCATCTATTTAAATTTTTATTATTCATAATATATTGATATAATTATTTTATTTTTAGTCATTAAATCATATTAAATTGTTGATAGCGGTAAAGGTTTTTTATAGCCAAAAGTTATTTTACAAGCACCTACATAATTAAATAAATGATGAAACGTAGAGTAGTATTTATTGATTGGGGGAGACAGTCTTTAAAAGGCTTTAGAATGATTTTTTCACGAGAGTCATAAAGATCTATTCAGTAGATGAGAGGCGAATCGTGTGTTTTTTATAAGGAACTCTTTGATTCTTTATCTGCTAACCACTGAGTACAATCATTGAGAGCTCTTGCTGTGATGGCTTGTTTTTTTACTAATTTTTTTTCTTTACTTGCTAGGCGTTTTCCTGAATGTCTAATAGAAGCAATAGGGGGAAAGAGTCCGAAATTGATATTCATTGGCTGAAAGGACTGTGTTTCTGCTTTTTCATCTATGATGTGTCCCCCTGTAATATGATTCAAAAGGGCTCCGAATGCTGTCGTTTGTGGGGGTAGGCAAGGGGAAATATGATGATATTCGGCAGCAGCAAAACGTCCAGCAAGAAGCCCTATTGCCGCTGATTCTACATAACCTTCACATCCGGTAATTTGCCCTGCAAAGCGTAGTTGTTTTTTTTGTTTTAAACGAAGGGTTTGATCAAGAATAATTGGCGAGTTGAGGTAGGTATTGCGGTGAAGACCACCAAGACGCGCAAACTCTGCTTTTTCAAGACCGGGAATCATTCTAAAAATGCGAATTTGTTCACCATATTTCAGTTTTGTTTGAAAGCCGACCATATTGTAAAGCGTTCCAAGTTTATTATCTTGGCGTAATTGAACGACAGCATAGGGTTTAACTGTAGGGTTATGGGCATTGGTTAAGCCCATAGGTTTCATAGGACCGTGTCTTAACGTTTCAAGTCCGCGCTCAGCCATAATTTCAATGGGGAGGCATCCATCAAAATAGGGCGTTTTTTCAAAGTCACGAAACTCTGTTTTTTCAGCATTTTTTAATGCTTCAACGAATGTTTTATATTGTTCTTTGTTGAGGGGACAATTAAGATAATCTTTTCCTGTTCCCTCAGGACCAATTTTATCATAGCGAGACTGATACCAACAAATGTTGATATCAATACTATCGGTATGGATAATAGGTGCAATCGCATCAAAAAAAGAAAGAGCTTTTATACCGGTTATTGCTTGTAATTCTTGAGCAAGTGCAGGTGATGTAAGGGGACCCGTTGCAATGACAACATGTTTCCAAGCTTTAGGAATTTCTTGAACTTCTTCACGTTTGATTGTTATAAGAGGATGGTTTTCGATTGCTGTCGTAACGGTTTTTGAAAATCCATCACGGTCAACAGCAAGGGCACTACCTGCGGGAACTTTGTTGGCATCAGCAGCTTTCATAATTAACGATTTCGCTAATCGCATTTCAGCATGTAAAAGCCCTACGGCATTTGTTAATGAATCATCGCAACGAAATGAATTTGAACAAACCAGTTCTGCCAAATTATCGGTTTTATGGGCATCTGATTTTTTTTCGGGTCGCATTTCATGCAAAACAACAGGAATTCCTGATTGAGCGATTTGCCAGCTTGCTTCACACCCCGCAAGACCACCACCGATGATATGAATTGGGATATCGAATGTCTTTAACATAATTGACTTTTAGCGTAAGCAGTTATGTATGAAAAGCATAGATTTTGTTTTTTTTAATATATTTGTTTGCTTTTTTCCCGTAATTAATGGTATAGAGACGCCGCTTGTATAAGGTTATTAGCTTGTAAGTTTGAGCGGATGTGGCGAAATTGGTAGACGCACCAGATTTAGGTTCTGGCGGGAGACCGTGGGGGTTCGAGTCCCTCCATCCGCACCAAAGCAATCCCTTAAGTGCTACGGATTTCTACGTGTCTGAAATTCCGCTTCATGGTAAATGTAACACTCGAAGTGTTAGAATGTAATGATTATTAGAGTGGGTTTATCCCTCTCCTTAGGAAAATGAAGGTGTTTAATGCAGGTTACCGAGACGCTTAATGAAGGACTGAAGCGCGAAATTAAGATCGTGGTTCCAGCGAAAGATTTAGAAGAAAAGCTGAATGAAAGATTGGATGATACCAAGGGAAAAATCAAGCTTAATGGTTTTCGTCCCGGTAAAGTGCCTAGTGGACATTTGCGAAAAATGTATGGTAAATCCTTTATGGCGGAGATTCTCAATGAGATACTCAGTGATGCGCCTCGGTCTATTTTAGCAGATCGCAATGAACGTGCAGCGATGCAGCCAAAAATTGATATAGATGAAGATGAAAAAATTCTAGATGGCAAAGCTGATTTTACTTTTAGTTTAAAGTATGAAGTTTTACCAAAAATTGAAATTAAAGATTTTGAACATATTAAGGTTATCCGTGAAATTGCAACTATTCCTGAACAGGATATTGATGATCAAATCAATCGCGTCCTTTCTTCTACGCGTAATTATTCCCTAAAAGAGGGGGCTTCTGAAGAAGGTGATCGTATTACCATAGATTATCAAGGTAAGCTTGAAGGCGTTCCATTTGAAGGTGGGGCAGATAGTGATGCACAACTGATTCTTGGATCAAAACAATTTATTCCTGGTTTTGAAGAGCAATTGGTTGGTGTGAAAGCTGGGGATGCAAAAACGATTTTTGTTAAATTTCCTGATGATTACAGTGCAGCACATTTGGCCGGACGGGAAGCAGAGTTTGACATTACTGTCAAAGCTGTCTTTAAACCAGATGAATTAAAAATTGATGATGAAGCAGCACAAAAAGTTGGTTTAGAGTCTCTAGATCGCTTACGTGAGGTCGTTCGTGGGCAGATTGAAAGCCAATATGGTTCAGTGACACGTCAAAAAGTTAAGCGTCAAATTCTTGATGCTTTAGATGCTGATTATAATTTTGAGATTCCTGAGGAACTTTTAGAGATTGAGTTTAACAATATATGGGCTCAGGTTAATGATGATTTGAAAAAGGCTGGGCGCAGTTTTGAAGATGAAGGTATTACAGAAGAAAAGGCACGGGAGGAATATCGTGTCCTTGCGCAACGTCGTGTTCGTCTTGGTTTGGTGCTTTCTGAAATTGGAATGAAGGTTGGTGTTAAAGTTAGTGAGGATGAGCTAAAAGCAGCCGTTTTTGATCAGGTTCGCCAGTATCCTGGACAAGAGAAAGAGATTATGGATTTTTTCCGCAGGACTCCGGAAGCTGTTGAAAATCTACGTGCTCCGATTTTTGAAGAAAAGGTCATTGATCATTTATTAGCACAGATAAAAGTCACAGATAAAGAAGTGACGGTTGAAGAGTTGATGAAAGAATATGACGAATCAGATGTCCCTGAAGAAAAGCCGGCAAAGAAAAAGTCTGCAGTGAAAGAAACGTCTACAGAGAAAACATCAGCTAAGAAAAAAGCTCCTAAAAAAGCTTAATATTTATGCAAACAGAAAAAGCCCGATAGAATCGGGCTTTTTGTAAGATTTATATCCTAGGATTGCACTGAGAGAATGGTTTTAGATAAGCCATGAGTATATTTTAAAATATTGGTAGTGGATTGGCAATGAGCATCATTGATACGCGTACTCCTGATTCTAAGCGTTTTATTTCTGGAGTTACAGGTGATTGGGAAGTCATCATTGGCATGGAAGTTCATGCGCAAATCATATCAAATTCAAAACTTTTTTCAGGAGCATCAACCAAATTTGGTGCAGAGCCAAACAATCATGTATCACTTATTGATGCAGCCATGCCAGGTATGTTGCCTGTTCTTAATCAAGAATGTGTCCGTCAAGCGGTTCGAACGGGGTTAGGATTAAAGGCGCATATTAATTTAAAATCTGTTTTTGATCGCAAAAATTATTTTTATCCAGATTTACCGCAGGGGTATCAGATCTCTCAATTTCGCTATCCCATTGTGGGAGAGGGAAAGATTATCATATCTGTTGGTCCAGATTCGAATGGCCAATTTGAGGATATTGAAGTAGGAATTGAGAGGTTGCATCTTGAACAGGATGCTGGAAAATCGATGCACGATCAACATCCAACGATGTCTTTTGTAGATCTTAATCGTTCTGGTGTTGCTCTTATGGAAATTGTTTCCAAACCTGATATGCGCTCATCAGATGAAGCCAAAGCCTATATGACAAAATTGCGTACGATTGTTCGTTATTTGGGCACTTGCGATGGCAATATGGATGAAGGTTCTATGCGTGCAGATGTCAACGTATCTGTTCGTCGTCCTGGTGAAAATTTTGGAACGCGCTGTGAAATTAAAAACGTTAATTCTATTCGCTTTATTGGTCAAGCCATTGAGTATGAAGCGCGTCGTCAGATCGCAATTTTAGAAGATGGAGGCGTCATAGATCAAGAGACTCGGCTTTTTGATTCGGCTAAAGGTGAAACGCGCTCTATGCGCTCAAAAGAAGAAGCACATGACTATCGTTATTTTCCTGATCCTGATCTTTTACCATTAGAATTTGATCAAGCGTTTGTGGATGCTTTGGCAGCAGACTTACCAGAATTGCCTGACGCTATAAAAGCACGTTTTGTTAAGGAAATGGGATTGACAGTGTATGATGCTTCCATTCTTGTGACAGAAAAGGCTATTGCTGATTATTTTGAAGAAGTAGCACGTGGGCGTGATGGAAAAATAGTTGCCAATTGGGTGATTAATGACCTTTTAGGGGCTTTAAATAAAGATAATTGTGAGATTGAAGAGTCACCGGTATCGCCAAATCAATTGGGAAGCATTATTGATCTCATAAAAGAAGGAGTTATTTCTGGAAAAATTGCCAAAGATCTTTTTGAGATTATTTGGAATGAGGGGGGAGATGCACGCCAAATTGTAGAAGAGCGAAATATGAAGCAGGTGACAGATACAAAGGCAATTGAAAAAGCCGTTGATGAAATCATTGCTAATAATTCTGATAAAGTTGCGCAAGCAAAACAGAAACCCGCTTTAGCTGGTTGGTTTGTTGGACAGGTAATGAAAGCAACAGGTGGTAAGGCAAACCCTCAAGCTGTTAATGAATTGGTTAAGATGAAACTTGGCATAGATTAAATTTTATGGGGTGGAGAAGAAGCCATACATATGATATCTTCTTGAAATTAAGGGATAGCACGTTATCCTATCAATTGGAATTGTAGCTGAATTTACTAGTAACTTTTTCGGTAATTTCAATCGTTAACAGTTTTATTCCAACGATTAATTTCATGAGCGCACTAAATGAATGGAATAGCAGATGGCTCATTTTTTTAAGCAAATCTTCACATGGTGGAATGGCAATACCATTGGTACGCGTTTTTTCACATGGCGCAAAGGTAAGCGGATAGGGGAAGATCAATTTGGAAATATATATTATGAAGGGGGACTTCATAAGGATGGTTATCCGCACCGTTGGGTTATCTATAAAGACTATTCTGAGGCCTCTACTATTCCACCAGGTTGGCACGGCTGGATTCATCATCGCTGTGAGTACCCACCAACACAGGAGGATTATCATCCTTATGAATGGGAAAAGCCTCATGTTGCAAATATGACAGGAACAAGTGAGGACTATCGACCAAAGGGGGCTATCACCTCCAATGGAGAGCGTTCTTGTGTGCATGAAGATTATGATGCGTGGTCACCTAAAAAATAAAAGATTTTAGTGTGCGCGTGTATTTTTGTCTTATTGGACTCTATGTTATGAAAAGAATTATTTTTAAGATGCGATTGATTTTGATATGATGAGATTTTTTTTATTGTTAGGGGTAAAGCATTTTATATATATTTTTTTAATGGGAGTTTTAGTATTTTTATCCTTAAATAGTGGAGTGCGGGCTGAGCGTATTAGCAATGGAATTGCTGTTTTTGCAGGTCTTGACAAAATCACGGGGCGGACCACACGTTTTGAAGTTACTCTTGGTAAAATTTATCAGTACGGTGCATTACAGGTGACGCCACGTGCGTGTTATACGAGCTCTAAAGATGAACCAACGCGTACAACTGGTTTTGTTGAAGTCAATGAAGTGACATTAGATAAAAAAGTACGGCGTATTTTTACAGGATGGATGTTTGCAGATAGTCCTGGTTTGAACGCTGTTGAGCATCCTATTTATGATGTGTGGTTAAAGGATTGCAAGCAGAATTCTCAAGATCTTCCTCTTCAATGATTAGTGTGTTATCTATTATAATACATTGATTTATAATGGCCCTTTATCATTTTACAACTTAATAAGAGGTTCAATTTCCTATGATTGCCTCATTTAAAATTTTTCTATATTGAATTAATCCAAATTATTCTCTTGCGCATTACAAGTGGCGGATGTGCAGATAAGATTCTCTAAGATAAGGAATAAAAATTTCCTTCATGAACTGTTTAAATTCAAAGAGGCATCATTAAAATAAACATATTTTGCAGTGTTTCATAAGAGACAGTTCTTGAATTATATTTGTTAGAGGTTGAAATGAAAGGCTTGTTGATATTTGTTAAAGAGATGAACTGAAGCTTTTGCATTTATGAGGGAAACAGACTATCAAGTGAGTAGTTCATCATGAAACACTAATGAATATATCTAGAGAAAGCTGTGTTGATAGTTTTTTCTCATAGAGATGTCGTTTTTCATTCAAAGAGTAGAAGCAATGCAAGCTATATTAATGGAAAAATTGAGATTTAAGATTATTTAAAGTTTATCAATCGAAGTATAGTTTGGTTATAAAATGCAATGATCAGTATGTTTCTAGTAAAAAAACAATGTTTATATATTTTTATTATACACCACCTCATAAGTGAGTTTGTCTATTCGTAAGTTCTTGTATATTACATGATAACTTCACATTTAAATAAGCAGGATACCGCTAAGTTTGTAAATCATATTCTTGATATCCGTGCTTTTTAAAATCTTTTGTATAAAATACACGTGTTTTCATGTAGAGCTATTGAAAATTTAAAAAGGGGCTTCGAAGAGGCGTTGAAAAGATTCTGCATCACTGGGAGTGGTATATTTATTTTGTATAAAGAATAACCCATTCTCTAAAGAATACGAGATTTTATAAAATGAAAGTTTCTAGTCACCAACATAATAATGTTTCTCGATTACCGAAACAACCTAAAGAACCCTTGTTGAATGTTCCATTTATTATAGTTGTTTTGATAGCATTTTGTTTTTGTCTTTATTGCATTTCTCAGTATTTTTTTTCTCATAAGGTTTATGTTGAAAGTCTTGAATTTTTTTCATTTATACCAGCATTGTTTAAGAGGGATCCTGTAGCACTCTGTTATACCATGGTGAGTTATTCATTTATGCATAGTAGTTTTAAACATGTTGCTCTTAATATGGTTTGGCTTTTGGTTTTTGGCTCTCCTTTAGCAAGGCATTTTGGTGTTTTACGTTTTTTAATTTTTTGGGTGTTAACGGCTGTTATTTCTGTTTTGACTTATTTTACATTTCATCAAGAAAGTACCATATCACTTATTGGGGCGTCAGGTGCCGTATCTGGAATGATGGGAGCTATTGCACGTTACGGTTTTTCTAGTGGTTATCTATCTGTTAATGCGCAGAACGAAAATTTTTTGGGACCTTTATTGTCCGTCAAAAAAGCTCTGTGTTCTAAGGGGGTACTTGTTTATATGAGTGTATGGCTGACGGCTGATTTTATCATAGGTATTTCTTCTATTTTGTTTGAAGAAAATGGCATCTCAATAGCATGGGAAGCTCATATTGGCGGGTTTCTTGCGGGTTTTTTGTTGGTTGGTTTTTTTGATGTTTCACAAAAAAATTAAAAACTAGAATCTAAGATATTTATGTGCCACATAAAGCGCTATTGTTGCTGCATTTGAAACATTTAATGATTTAATATTTCCAGGCATATCAAGGCGTGTTAAAGCGCAAACGGTTTCACGTGTTTTTTTACGTAAACCTTTACCTTCTGCTCCTAAAACAAGAGCAATTTTATTCCCTGTTAATGCTGTTTCTAGAGGTTTGTCCCCTTCTGAATCGAGACCAAAGCTTGTAAAACCTGTTTGATGAAGTTCTTGAAGAGCTTCAGCGAGGTTTCGTACGGTAATATAATGAATCATTTCCAGAGCTCCAGATGCCGCTTTCGCAAGAACACCGCTTTCGTGGGGAGAGTGACGGCAAGTTGTAATAAGCGCTTTAGCTTTCAATGCAACTGCAGAGCGCATAATAGCGCCAACATTATGCGGATCGGTAATTTGATCCATGACAATGACCAGATCAGTATTGGTTAGTTCCGAAAGTTTGCATGGTTTGAGGGGTAAAGTTTCCAAAACAATACCTTGATGAACAGCCTCACTTCCAACAAGCGAATCAAGATATTTGGGGGTGCATAATGTAACAGAGCAAGGATAATCTGATTCGGATATATTTAATCGTTTTAAGGCATTTTGTGTAACGTAAAGACATTTTAAAATTCTTTTTGGGTTTTCTAAAGCTGCCTGAACAGAATGAATGCCATAAAGATGGATGATCCCTTGCTGTAAAGAAGCAGCTTTCTTCTTTAGGTGTGTAAAAGATCGAGAAGGAGAGCCTTTTGTATCGCGATATCGGCGACGTAAACGAGCATAATGAGAATTTTGTGATGTTTTTTCTTTCATAGCTTCTTTATAGCGTGTTAATAAGAAAAATAGAGAGAAAAAATCTGTGATTTAAAGTTATGAGCAGGAAATTTGTACAGAATTGTATTTATTCTGTTGACAGATACAATAGTAATCGTCATAACCACTTCGCAATCAGATTGAATTGAATGGGTATTCAAGATGGTTTTCGTAATGTCTCATTGCGCGACTTTACCGGTGTAATGGAGGGGTGCCCGAGTGGTTAAAGGGGGCGGACTGTAAATCCGTTGCGTATGCTACGTTGGTTCGAATCCAACCCCCTCCACCATTCATCGAAGGAGAGTTATTATGTGAGTCAAGCGGGTATAGCTCAATGGTAGAGCAGCAGCCTTCCAAGCTGAATATGCGGGTTCGATTCCCGCTACCCGCTCCAAATAGTTGTTGGTGATTGGGCAAATAGGTATGATGGAGGATATTCCATTTATAGATTGGGTGGGGTTTTCCGTCTAAGAGTTGTGGTGATTGAGCTGGTTACAGCCTAGTCGGATTGAGTTTTGCAGGACTGTCCCTAGGTGCTAACAAGAATAGGGAATAAAACAAGAGATTAATAGCGATGGCGAAGAGCAAGTTTGAACGAACAAAACCGCATGTTAATATTGGTACGATTGGTCACGTTGATCATGGGAAGA